>NZ_NEUB01000661.1 GCF_002910825.1 Streptomyces sp. SM1
GACGACACCGGCGCCCACCGACTGCTCCAGGCCGTGCGGCAGCACGAAGGCGTCCGCCACGCCGACGACCTGTTCACCGACTCCGGAGCCACCCGGGTCCTGCCCCACGCGGGTACCGGGTACGACGACGGTCCGGCCACCCAGCCCCTCGAGAGCCCCTTCGTCGGCGCCCAGCGCGGCCCCGGCGACGGGCCCCTGCTGCCCCCGATGCGCCCCTCCGGCAGCATCTACGACGAACCCGGCCACGACCTCGCCCACGACACCGCGGACTACGACGGGCCCGTCCACGACGACGAGTTCCGGAGCGCCGGCCGGCGCGGCAGGCGGCACGGCGACGAACCGGCCCGGCACGCCTACTACCCCGGCCGCCGGCTGAACCTCGGCGTCGTCCTGCTCCCTCTGCGCGTCTTCCTCGGCGGCATCTCGATCTACGCCGGGATGAGCAAGCTCTGCGACCCGCTGTACTTCGAGGGCGGCAGACGCGGCTCCATGGTCAAGTGGCTGCACACCCTGCACCCCTGGGAAGTCGCCGAGCCCCTGCGCCAGTTCGCCCTCGAGCACCCCATCGGCTCCGGGCTGGCCATCGCCTTCGCCCAGGTCGTCGTCGGTGTCCTCACCGTCCTCGGCTGCTGGCAGCGGGTGGCCGCCGTCGCCGGGGCGGCACTCTCCGCGGCGCTGCTGGTCACCGTCAGCTGGAAGAGCGTCCCCGCCTACGAGACGCCCGACATCATCTACCTCGCCGCCTGGTCGCCGCTGATCATCGCGGGCGCCCCCGTCTACTCCGTCGACGGCCGCCTCGCGGGAGCCGCCTGGCGCCGGCTCGGCCCCCGCGCGGACATCTGGGACCTGCGCGGCTACGTCCTGCGGCGCGGCGTCCTCATCACCTTCGTGGTGTGCGGGCTGACCATGCTCGTCGGCTCGCTGCTCGGCGGCGCCGTCCGCGACGCCGACCGGGTCGTCGTCCCCGGGCCCGGCGAGGCCCCGCGCAACGAGCTCCCGGGAACACCGCTGCCGGAGGACTCGGGCGAACGCCAGGAGGAGAAGCGGACCCCGTCCGCCTCCACCTCGCCGACCCAGGGCGCCACTTCGGGCTCGGCGAGTCCGTCCGCCGGGACCACCGCCCCCGGGGCGACCCAGGGCGCCGGCTCCGCCACCGGCGCACCCAGCCAGACCCAGGGCAGCACCGGCCAGGCCCCGCCCCAGCAGTCCTCCCCGGCCGGTCAGGCCCCGAGCACCACCTCCGGCCCGACCTCGGGCGGCGGCAGTTCCTCCGGAGGCGGCGGTGGCGGCGCCCCGAGCGGCGACGGCGGCTCCTCGGGAGAACCGGGTCTGGTGGGCGGCCTCCTGGGGTAGCCCCGCACCGGGGCGCGTCGGGTACGACGCGCTGACGACGGTGGGGTCCCGCACGCTTCGTCCGTGCGGGACCCCACCGTCGTACGTACGGGGATGACGCCGGGTCAGCGGCCGCCCTGCCCCGTCAGCTCCTTCGCGGCCTCCGTCAGGTCCTTCGCGGTGTCGATCGCCCGCCAGTAGGAGCCCTGGGGGATGGGGAACCCGGCGAGCCGGCGCTCACGCGCGAGACGCGGGAACGTGGTGCGTTCGTGGTCGCCGCGCTCCGGGAGCAGACCGGCGAACTCGGCGGAGAAGACGTACACCCCCGCGTTGATCTCGGAGGTCGACGGCGGGGCCTCGATGAAGTCGGTGATGTGGCCGAAGCCGTCGGTGCGCACCGCGCCCCACGGAATGCGCGGGCGGGCCAGCGCGAGGGTGGCGACGGCGTCCCGCTCGGTGTGGAAGTCGGCCATGTCGCGCAGCGAGAACCGGGTCCAGATGTCGCCGTTGGTGGCGTACCAGGGCTGGTCGGGGTGCGGGAGATGAGCGGCGGCGTACTTCAGGCCGCCGCCGCGGCCGAGGGGTTCCGTCTCGACGACCGTGGTGACGGAGACGGGCAGCTCGGTGGTCTCCAGCCACTTCTGCAGCACCTCGGCGAGATGGCCGCAGGAGACGACGACGTCGGTGACGCCCTCCTCGGCGAGCCAGGTGAGCTGATGGCCGATGATCGGGGTTCCCGTGCCGGGGATCTCGACCATCGGCTTCGGCCGGTCGTCGGTGTACGGACGGAGCCGGGAGCCCTGGCCGCCGGCCAGGATGACGGCTTGTACGGGGCGGGAGACGGCACGCGGGTCGGTCATGCCCGCACTTTACGCGGCGCTCGGCCGGGGGGTGCGGGCAGTCGGGCGGGTGCGCTTGTTGGTGCCGGTGCCGGTGCCGGTGCCGGTGCCGGTGCCGGGTGCTCCGTGCTCGGTGTGGGGGCTGGGCGGGGGGTGTGTGCGCTGCCCGGCGTTTGCGGGGTGCCGTCGCGCCCACCCGTGCCGCCCTGCGGCACGACTGCCCGCGGGGGGCGGAGGGCGCAGGGTGGGGGCTGGGTGTGGGTCAGGTGTTGGCCTTGACGACTCCCGAGGCGAAGGAGGTGTCGCAGACCGGGCGGGCGTAGGACTGGGCCTTGGTCGGGCCGTAGACGCGGACCGCGGCCTTGCCCAGGGAGCGGGCGATCGACGCGCAGTGCTTCGCCAGGGACGGGCGGTCGTTCACCGCCTGCTGGAGATGGGTGAGCGCCACACCCGGGTTCTCCTTCTGCAGTTCGACCAGCAGCGTGTCGCGCAGCACCTCGTGCGGCGCCCGTGCGCCGGCCCGCGACGACGCGCCGGAGGCGTCGGTGTCCGCGGCGGCGAGCACCGGGCTCGAGGGGGCGCCCGACCAGTTCACCCGCGCGACCGCGAGGGTCCCGGAGAGCACCAGGACGACGGGGAGGACAAGGGCGAGGGAACGGCCGATCCGACGGGCAGTGCCCCGGCCGCGTCGCGTCTGAGGGTCAATGGAGTGCTTCACGCGTGTGAGAGTAGCGTCCCGTAGCGGCATGAAAACATTCCGTCACCGTTACGGGGGACAGGGAACCTTCGATTCCGCGCGACGTGTTGACGCACACGGATCGAAATGACTGTTGTGCCGGGGTATTTGTCGACTACGTGGAGGGCCCCGCAGCGCGCTGCGGGGCCCTCCACGTCATCACGGCTCGATACGGCTCGCTGCCGGCCGCTCTCAGTCGGACAGGCGCGCACCGGTCGACGTCGAGAACACGTGGGTCTCACCCGGACGCGGCACGACGTGGAGCTCGCTGCCCTTCTCCGGGACCTCGCGGCCGCCGACGCGGACCACGATGTCCGTGGTCTCGCCGCCGACCCGCGCGGTGCCGTAGACGAACGCGTCGGAGCCCAGCTCCTCGACGACGTTGACGGTGACCGCGACACCCTGGTCGGAGTCGGTGCCGGCCACGTCGAAGTGCTCGGGACGGACGCCGACGGTGACGGTCTTGTCGGTGGCCGAGGCCAGCGCGTCACGCTGCACCGGCACCACCGAGTTGCCGAACTTCACGCCGCCGTCGGCGATCGGGACCTCGATCAGGTTCATGGCGGGAGAGCCGATGAAGCCGGCCACGAAGAGGTTCGCGGGCTTGTCGTACATGTTGCGCGGGGTGTCGACCTGCTGGAGCAGACCGTCCTTGAGGACCGCGACCCGGTCGCCCATGGTGAGGGCCTCGACCTGGTCGTGGGTGACGTAGACGGTGGTGATGCCCAGGCGGCGCTGGAGCGACGCGATCTGCGTACGGGTGGAGACGCGGAGCTTGGCGTCCAGGTTGGACAGCGGCTCGTCCATGAGGAACACCTGCGGCTCACGCACGATGGCGCGGCCCATGGCGACACGCTGGCGCTGACCACCGGAGAGCGCCTTCGGCTTGCGGTCCAGGTACTCGGTGAGGTCGAGGATCTTCGCGGCCTCTTCGACCTTCTGCCGGATCTCCGCCTTGTTGACGCCGGCGATCTTGAGCGCGAAGCCCATGTTGTCGGCGACCGACATGTGCGGGTAGAGCGCGTAGTTCTGGAACACCATGGCGATGTCCCGGTCCTTCGGCGGCAGATGGGTGACGTCGCGGTCGCCGATGCGGATGGCGCCGCCGTTGACGTCCTCGAGCCCCGCGAGCATGCGGAGCGAGGTGGACTTGCCGCAGCCGGACGGGCCGACGAGGACGAGGAACTCGCCGTCCGCGATCTCGATGTCCAGGGCGTCGACGGCGGGCTTGGTGGAGCCGGGGTAGACCCGGGTCGCCTTGTCGAACGTGACAGTGGCCATGGTGAATGGTCCCCTTCTACCGGCAGGAACGTGCCGGACGATCCGAGTAGGAAGGTGGTGCCACGACGGGTGTTCCGTTGTGGTGTGGTCCATATGAGTGAACTGGCACAGGACGGTACCTGGCGTTCACCTGGTCTGTCAGTAGTTCCAGGGCCGTGAATTCCTCGGAAACTTTCGATCATGAGCGTGACGGTCCGGTTTCGTACGTGATCACTGCTCGCGCGCGTACCGGTCCGCCGGCACGGGGAGGAGAAGGTGGCGTACGCCTTCGAGTACGAGGTGGAGTGAGCCGGCGGGGCCG
Source organism: Streptomyces sp. SM1 (assembly GCF_002910825.1). Classification (GTDB taxonomy): domain Bacteria; phylum Actinomycetota; class Actinomycetes; order Streptomycetales; family Streptomycetaceae; genus Streptomyces; species Streptomyces okerensis. Next base: position 4,490 of record NZ_NEUB01000661.1, read on the forward strand.
CCCTCCATAGTGCGTGGCCCGGCGAAAGCGGCACTGTGTACAGTGGACCAGCCTTCGCGCGCGCCGCGCGGTGCCTCCTTAGCTCAGCTGGCCAGAGCAACGCACTTGTAATGCGTAGGTCGTCGGTTCGAATCCGACAGGGGGCTCAGCGAATCCCAGGTCAAGACAGTTTTGGCCTGGGATTTTTCATGTCGTGCGGCCGCGCAGGCGGCGGGCGATCTCCAGGTCGTTCTCGTCGAGGGGGCGGCCGTCCTCGATCTCCCACAGGCAGTTCTGCAGCAGGCGGCCGTGCGTCCACGCGCGCGCACGTGCGCGGTCCAGGCCGAGGATGTCGGTCATGGCGTCGAAGCGCCAGATGACGTCGTCGGGGTCGAAGCGGTTGGCCAGGGCGGGCCAGAGGTCGAAGCCGGGGTCGCCGGCCAGGGGTTTGGGGTCGATGGCGAGCCAGGGGGCGCGGTCGGAGGCGAGGACGTTCTCGTCGTGCAGGTCCCAGTGCAGGAGGCGGTCGCCGGGTTCGCCGGTGACCTCGCGTACGGCGGCGGCGCAGTCGGCGACGAGGCGGCGGGCGGCCGGGGACGGTCGGCAGGGTGGCCGGGGCCGGTGCGGGGCCTTGCATGCCTTCGCGCAGGGCCGTGTCCAGGAGGTGGACGCCGGCCGCGCGGACGGCGATGCGGACCTGGCCGGGGCCCGGCCGTGGGTCCTCGGCCTCTTCGTGGGTGAGGTTCTCGGCGGGGCCGAAGGCGTGCAGGCGGATGGCGTGCATGTGGGATTCCCCCAGGGGTCGGGTCGTGCGCCGTTACGGTTCCCACGGTGTGACCTCAAGCATGCTTGAGGTCAAGTGTGTTCCGGCCGAGGGCGAGGGAGACGGCCGTCAGGGCGCTGTTGAAGGAGACCTCCGAGAGCACGCCGGGCGCGGCGACCTGGTCGCCGGCGAGGTAGACGCCGTCGCCCCGGTCGATGGCGGGCCGGTCCCGCCAGCTGGTGCCGGGCGGGTCGACGGCGCCGGTGCGGCCGTTCGCCACCGCCTGCTGCCGCCAGGTGACCCGCCCGCGCCAGCCCTTGAAGGCGAGGTCGAGCAGTTCCTCCGCGCGGGCGGTGCCGTCTGCCCTGGACTGGTGGGGGGCGATGGGGATCTGGCCCTGGACGAGCTGTTCGCCGGCCGGGGCGAGGGTGCGGTCCTGTGCGGTGAACCGCTCGAGCCAGCCGGGTGCGTCGAGGTCGGAGACGGCGAAGGCGTCGCCGCGGCGGGTGCGCAGGGCGAGGTCGATCAGGACGGTGCGGCCGCTCGGCCAGGTCAGTGTGGGGTCGCCGAGGAGGTTGCGGGCGGAGTCCAGCGTGGTGGCGACGACGACCGGGGTGCCGGTGGGCACCGTGCCGACGCGGGACAGGGTCTCCATCCGTACGCCCAGGTTCCACGCGCGGGCGGCCATCCGGTCGATGAGGCAGCCCCAGCCGCCGCGCGGGTAGTGCGCCTCCGGGGGAAGCCGGGTGGCGCGGCGCAGGCGCTCCTGGACGAACGCGGCGGACAGGGAGCCGGGGTCGTGGTGGAAGAGCGCGACCGCCGCGTAGTGGGCGGCGGCCCGCGCGCCCTCCTCGCCGGCGATCGTGGTGGCCCAGGTGCGGAAGTCGGTGTCGACGGGGGCCTCGGTGCCGGTGTGGCGCAGCAGTCTCAGCAGGGCGAAGGGCGGGGTGCGGCGCAGGGTGCCCCGGTGGCGGAGCCGGAACCGGGTTGCTTCCAGGGGCGGGACGGGGGCGAGCGGCCCGACGAGGCCGCGCCTGCGGAGCCAGGTCCAGTGGGGGCCGCCGTTGTAGAGGGCGTGGGGTCCGTCGTTGGTCCGGTAGGGGCCCTCGGCGGTGCGGGCGCGGCCGCCGAGGGTGTGGTGGGCTTCGTGGACGGTGACCTTGGCGCCCGCCTCGGCGGCGGTGATGGCCGCGGTGAGTCCGGCGAAGCCGCCGCCGATGACGGTGATGCGGTGCATGGCTGGGGTGTCTCCCTTGCTCGGGGTCGCCTTGCGGCTGTGCGAGGGAGACGGATCGAGCGGGCCGGAATGTGACATGCGGGGGTTTTCGCAGGTCGGGGGGATTGTCAGTGGTGGGGTGCAGCATGGGGTCATGGTGAGGAGAGCGGGCGGTGGTCCGGTGGTGAGGGCGGCGCGGCGCCCGGAGCTGCGGCTGCCGGTGCTGGAGCGGTACGAGGGGGGTGGGCTGGAGCCGGACGGGGACTACGACGGGCTGGAGTTCCGGGAGGCCGACTTCGCCGGGCAGGACGGCGGCGGGGCGCGTTTCATGGACTGTGCGCTGCGGGGGTGCGTGCTGGACGAGACGCGGCTGTCCCGGGCGCGGGTACTGGACTCGGTGCTGGCCGGTGTCCGGGGGGTGGGGACGGATCTCGCCGAGGCGACACTGCGCGACGTCGAGCTGACCGACGCGCGGCTCGGGGGGACGCAGTTGCACGGGGCGGGGCTGGAGCGGGTTCTGATCCGCGGCGGCAAGATCGATTTTCTGAACCTGCGCGGGGCCCGGCTCAAGGACGTGGTCTTCGAGGGCTGTGTGCTGGTCGAGCCGGACTTCGGCGGGGCGCGGCTGGAGCGCGTGGAGTTCGTGGACTGCGTGCTGAGGGGCGCGGACCTCTCGGGGGCGACGCTGAAGGACGTGGATCTGCGGGGTGCCGCGTCACTGGAGGTCGCGAGGGGGGTGGACCGGCTGTCGGGGGCGGTGATCAGCACGGCGCAGCTGCTGGATCTGGCGCCGGTGCTGGCGGGGGAGCTGGGGATCAGGGTGGAGGGCTGATCCGCCGGGGTCACCTCAGCCGGGGGAAGCGGGCCTGGATGGTCCAGATGGCCGGGTTCTCGGCGAGGTCGTCGTGGAGGTCGGTCAGGTCGGCGAGGAGGTCGTGGAGGAAGTCGCGGGCCTCGCGGCGGAGTTCGGTGTGGGAGAAGGTCAGTGGGGGCTCGCCGGCGGGCAGCCACTCGGCCTGGATGTCCACCCAGCCGAAGCGGCGTTCGAAGAGCAGACGGTCGGTGGACTCGGTGAAGTCCAGTTCCGCGTGCTGGGGCCGGGAGGCGCGGGAGCCGGCCGGGTCCCGGTCGATGTGCTCCACGATGTCGCACAGCGCCCACGCGAAGTCGAGTACCGGCACCCATCCCCAGGTTGTGGACAGTTCGCGGTCCGACTCGGTGTCGGCGAGGTAGACGTCGCCGCAGAACAGGTCGTGACGCAGGGCGTGGACGTCCACGCGGCGGTAGTCGGTCTGCGGGGGGTCGGGGAAGCGGTTGGAGAGGGCATAGCCGATGTCGAGCACGTGGGTGATGGTGTCATGGCGCGGCACACCGGCTCTCGCGGGATCCCGGAGGGTGCGCCCGCTGTCCTCGTAGGATCCGGGAGTGCGCCCCTACCGTCTCCGCTCCGGCTCCCGGGCCGTCGCCGCCGTCCTGCTCGCGGTGTCGTCGGCGGCGTGCGGAAGCGGTGCGGAAACCGGTTCCGACGGGTCCGGCGGGCCGGGCGCGGGTGACCCGTACTTCCCGCAGTCCGGCAACGGCGGTTATGACGTCCTGCACTACGCCCTCGGCCTCTCCTACGATCCCCGCGCCCACCGCCTCTCCGGCACCGCGACGATCACCGCCCGTGCGACGGGGGACCTCACCGCGTTCAACCTCGACCTCCGGGGTCTCGACGTCGAGGCCGTCACCGTCGGCGGCGTGCGCGCCCGGTGGAGCCGCGACGGCCAGGAGCTGACCGTCCGGCCGCGTGAGCGGCTCGACCGGGAGGGGCGCTTCCGTGTCGTCGTCCGCTACTCCGGCACCCCGGAGACCGTCACCGACCCGGACGGCTCCGAGGAGGGCTGGCTGCGCACCGCCGACGGGGCGCTGGCGCTGGGGCAGCCGGTGGGCTCGATGGCGTGGTTCCCGGGCAATCACCACCCGTCCGACAAGGCGACGTACAGCATCGCGGTGACCGTGCCGGAGGGGCTGCGTGCGGTGTCCAACGGGGAGCCGGACGGTGAGGAGACGAAGGGGGGCCGTACGACGTACCGGTGGCGGGTCGGTGAGCCGATGGCGAGCTATCTCGCCACCGTCGCCGTCGGCCGGTACGAGACCGGCCGTACGAAGACCCCCGGCGGGACGGCCGTGTACACGGCCGTCGACCCGGAACAGGCGGCGGCGAGCCGGGCGGTCCTCGCGCGGATTCCGGAGGTCGTGGCCTGGGCGGAGCGGACCTTCGGGCCGTATCCCTTCTCCTCCACGGGCGCGATCGTCGACCGTCCGGAGGACGTCGGGTACGCCCTGGAGACGCAGAACCGCCCCGTCTTTCCCGGCGCTCCCGACATCGGGCTGCTGGTCCACGAGATCGCCCACCAGTGGTACGGCAACTCCGTCACTCCGCGGACCTGGCGGGACATGTGGCTCAACGAGGGCTTCGCGACGTACGCGCAGTGGCTGTGGCAGGAGGATCACGGCGGCGGCAGCGCGCAGCAGACGTTCGACGCGCTGTACGCGGGCGGGTACTTCCCGGACGCGGAGAGCAACGAGGCGCTCTGGGCCTTCCCGCCGGCCGATCCGCCGGACGCGGCGCGCATCTCCGCCACCCCCGTGTACTGGCGCGGTGCGATGGTCCTGCACAAGGTCCGGCAGACGGTCGGCGACGACGCCTTCGCCGCCCTGCTGCGGGGCTGGGCGCAGGAGCACCGCCACGGCAACGCGGATACCGGGGAGTTCACGGCGTACGTGGAGGAGTCGGCGCCGGACAAGGACTTCGGCGGGATCTGGGAGGAGTGGCTCTACGGCGAGGGGCGGCCGGCGCGGCCGTGAGCCACGCCCGCGGCCGTGCCGCCCGGTGCCGCCTCGCGTGGGACCAGGTCACCGCGGTCATCAGGGCCGGGACGGCGAACAGCGGGGCGAAGGCGGCGGCCCGGACGGCCTGTGCGGTGCCGTCGGCCAGGTAGGTCCGGCTCTCGGCGGTGAAGGCGACCACGAGCTGCCACAGGGCCACCACGATCAGCGCGCCCGAGGCGGTCCAGGACAGCGCGGTGAGGGCCCGGGGACGCAGGGGACGCCACCGGTCGGTGACGAGCAGCAGGGGGAAGAGGGCGGCCGGTTCGGTGAGGACGGAGAGGCCGACGACGTAGGCGATGCCCCAGCCGGGGATGTCGAAGACATCGCGCAGCACCCGGTCGGTGTAGCCCACGTGGACGCCGGACGCCAGGGCGATGCGCCACAGGCCGGACGGGAGCGCGCAGAGCGCGATGGCGTGGGCGGTGCGACGGGCCCAGGCCGGAGCGGGACGCGGTGCGGGGAGGTGCGGAGCGGTCGCCGTGGTCATGCGGTTCATGCCGGCTGCGGACCGGGCGGCCGGTCTTCATGCGCTGGGCTGGTCCGTCTCCGCCGTGGGAGGGAGGGGCGCACCGGCCGGAGGGATGACCCGGTGAGGGCCGCAAGGGCCCCGGTACCCGCTCCGCCGCGCGCCGGAGTCCCGGCACGGCCGGTGGCCGTGCCGGGACTCCGTCACGGAGGCGGTGTCCGTCAGACGCTGACGCCGAAGTCCTGGGCGATGCCCACGAGACCCGAGGCGTAGCCCTGGCCGACCGCGCGGAACTTCCACTCCGCGCCGTTGCGGTACAACTCGCCGAAGACCATGGCGGTCTCGGTGGCCGCGTCCTCCGACAGGTCGTAGCGGGCGATCTCGGCGCCGCCGGCCTGGTTGAGGATGCGGATGTACGCGTTGCGCACCTGGCCGAAGTTCTGCGAGCGGTTCTCGGCGTCGTAGATCGACACCGGGAAGACGATCTTGTCTACGTCGGCCGGGAGCCCGGCCAGGTTGACGTTGATCGCCTCGTCGTCGCCCTCGCCCTCGCCCGTGCGGTTGTCACCGGTGTGGACGATGGTGCTGTCCGGGGTCTGCTTGTTGTTGAAGAACACGAAGTGGCCGTCCGAGTAGACCCTGCCCTGCGTGTTGACCGCGATCGCCGAGGCGTCGAGGTCGAAGTCCGTGCCGGTGGTGGTGCGGACGTCCCAGCCGAGGCCCACGGTGACGGCGGTCAGGCCCGGAGCCTCCTTGGTGAGCGAGACGTTGCCACCCTTGGACAGGCTTACAGCCATTGTTGGGAGTCCCTTCCCTCGTTTGCGTACGCCTAGAAGCTACAGCTACCACCTTGAACGCCGAGAGGGGTACGCGAGGTTCCGGCTCGCTTTACTTTCTTTACCCGGGATGCGGATATTCGGGTGACGTGACCCTGTCGGACGCGGGAACCTGTACGGCATGTCCGGTCCGTATGTCATCCGTGGCTCCGTCTCCCTGCCCGAGGCCGAGCTCATGTGGCGTTTCTCGCGGTCGTCCGGGCCGGGTGGGCAGCATGTGAACACCAGCGACTCCCAGGTCGAACTGCGCTTCGACCTGGCCGGTACCGGGTCGCTGCCCGAGGTGTGGAAGCAGCGGGCGCTGGAGCGGCTGGAGGGGCGGCTGACGGGCGGTGTGATCACTGTTCGCGCTTCGGAGCACCGCTCGCAGTGGCGCAACCGTGAGACGGCCGCCGTGCGGCTGGCCGCGCTGCTCGCGGAGGCGACCGCGCCGCCGCCGAGGCCGCGCCGGCCGACCCGTATTCCGCGCGGGATCAACGAACGGCGGTTGCGGGAGAAGAAGCAGCGGTCCGAGACGAAGCGGGGGCGCTCCGCGCGGGACTGGGGGTGACCTCGGGTTCGTTCGGGCGTGGCCCTGGCCCCCGGGCGTGGCCCTGGCCCCCTGGGCGTGGCCCTGGCCCCCTGGGCGTGGCGTCGGCCGCCTGCGGCTCCTGTGGGTCGGTTGGGCCGGAGGCCCGGGGGTGCCGCGTGAGGAGGCCTGCGGGTTCGTCGTGGTTGGTCGCGCAGTTCCCCGCGCCCCTTGGGGGCGCGTTGGCGCGGCGGGGGCGTGATCGGTGAGGGGGCTGCGCCTCCGTCGGGGGGTCCTGCGGGTTCGTCGTGGTTGGTCGCGCAGTTCCCCGCGCCCCTTGGGGGCGCGTTGGCGCGGCGGGGGCGTGATCGGTGAGGGGGCTGCGCCTCCGTCGGGGGGTCCTGCGGGTTGGTCGTGGTTGGTCGCGCAGTTCCCCGCGCCCCTTCGGGGCGCGATCGGGGACGAGGGTGTGTTCAGGTCAGGGGGAGTACGCCCACCGTTTCGTCTTCCGCGACCTCGCCGTTCTTGCGGAAGCCCAGGGTCAGGTAGAAGTTCTCGGGGCCGTGGTCGCCCGGGTGCCAGGTGACGTGGAACTCCTCGGTTCCCCTCCGGCGGAGCTCGTCGGCCACCGACTCGACGGCGAAACGGCCGTAGCCCTTGCCCTGTTCGTCCGCGGCGATGTTCAGCCGCCACAGGCCGGAGCGGATGACGCTGCCGCCGTCCCCGTGCCAGTCGATGTCGAGGAACGCCATGAGGAAGCCGACCGGGCGGTCGCCGTCCATGATCAGGCGGGGCCAGGCGTGGTCGGGACGGACGTACGCCTCGGCGAGGGAGTCCGCCACCGGGTCGACGGCGCATTCCTGGTCGGGGCGGACCCGTATGCCGAGGGCGGCTTTGAGGTTCTCGGGGGTGATCTCTTCGAGGCGTGGAGCCGTGGTCGTCGTCACCCCGGCACCGTAGGCGCGGAAATCCCCCGGCGTAAAAGGGATTTGGTGACCGGCGGAGAAAGGCCGCCCGATGTTCAGCCCAACTGCCGGTAACGGCCCCGGAAATACGTCAGGGGGCCGCCTTCCGCGCTCGGTACCCGAGCGGTCAGGACGCGGCCGATCACCAGGGTGTGGTCCCCGGCCGCCACCCGCTGCTCGGTGCGGCACTCCAGGGTCGCCAGCGCGCCGCCCACCAGTGGGGCCCCGCTGTACTCGCCGCGCCGGTAGGGAATGTCCGCGAACAGCAGGCGGTCACTGACGCGGCCCTTCATCGCGAAGCGGCCCGCGATGTGCCGCTGGCTCTCGGAGAGCACGGACACCGCCCACATCGGCTGTTCGTCGAGCAGATCGTCCATGCGGGAGCCGTCGCGCAGGCTGACCAGCACCAGAGGCGGGTCGAGGGAGACCGACAGGAACGCGGTCGCGGTCATGCCGACGTCCTCGCCGGCCGGTGCGCCGGGGTCGTCCGGGTCCAGCGGAGCCTCCTGCGCGGTCACCAGGACCACGCCGGCGGCCAGACGGGACAGGGCGTCGCGGAACTCGTCGTTGCTCACCCCCTCAGCATGCCGGGAGGGGGACGGAACGGTGATCGCGGCCGGGGCGGCGGGAGTGTTCAGCACACCGGAACGCTAATCTCCGCTCCACGGGCACCGCATCGGGCCGTGGCCCGAACCGGGACCTAGGACCAACGCCGGATCCGGGCCCAGTACCTACGCAACCGCCGCAATGAACGCGTTCGGTGAATGCGTGGGGAAACCACGGAAAGGTCACGCAATTGTTCATGTTTAGCTGTGACTTGAGTCACAAGGAGCGGGAATTGTTGACCCTGTGTACCGAGTGAGCAGCGCGCTGTGATTCAGTGGCGGGGAAGCTGATACGACGATACGCCGAAGAGAACCCTTGATTCGCTCCGAGGTCTCGGGGGGAGGGCGAGGATGGAGACCGAGTCGGAACCCTACGTTCGTCTTGCGTCGCTGCGGCAACTCCACCAGGCCATGGCCGACATGAACACGGCACGCAGCCTGGCGGACACGTTGCAGACGGTCGCGGACGGCGTCGTGAGCGCCCTCGGGTACGAGCTGGCGGCCGTCAACCTCGTACGTCCCGACGGTGATCTCGTGGTCGCCGCCCTGTCCGGCAACACCGCCGCCGAGGCACTGATCACCGGCCGGGCCGGATCACGCGACTCCTGGGACCGCCGCCTCGCCATGGGGGAACGCTGGGGCGACCTGGTCTTCATACCGCACACCGAGGGCTGGGTCCTCGACGACGACGACGTCCCGCAGTGGTACACCGATGGGCCCGCGCCCCGCTTCGAGGACGAGTGGCACCCCTCCGACCGGCTCTTCGCCCCGATGTACGCGCCCGGCCCGCAGGGCGGCGGCACCTCCGGCGAACTGGTCGGCGTGCTCTCCGTGGACCGCCCGCGCAACGGCCGGCGGCCCGGCGCCTGGGGCCGCGAGGCCCTCCAGATGTACGCCTTCCAGGCCGCCATCGCGATCAGCAACGCGCGTCTGCGTGCCAACATGCAGCGCGCCCTGGTCCGCCTCGAACGCGACCAGCAGGCGCTGCGGGCCAGCGAGGAGAGCTTCCGGCAGGCCTTCGAGTACGCCCCCTCCGGCATGGCCATCGCCGAGATGGGCGGCGACCAGCACGGCCGCATCCTGCGCACCAACGACGCCCTGTGCCGGCTGCTCGGCCGGCCCGCCTCCGCGATGCGCCGCTACTCCTTCTCCGACCTCGTCCACCCCGATGACATAGGCACCCTGCTGCGCACCTCCGCCGAGGGCGGCCGCGCCGAGCTGCGCCTGGGCCGCCGGGACGGCACCTTCGTCTGGGTCTCGCTGCGCAACTCGGTCGTCGCCGACGCCGCCGACGGGCCCCGCTTCCTCCTGACCCACGTCGAGGACATCGAGGAGCGCAAGCGCCGCGAGCTCCAGCTCGCCCACCGCGCCTCCCACGACTCGCTGACCGGACTGCCGAACTCCGCCGAGCTGAGGGCGCGGTTGTCCTCGCGGCTGTGCCGGCAGCCGCCGCAGGGCGGGCTGCCTGCCGACGTCGACTCCATGGAGCCCTTCGAGTCCTTCGAGTCCTTCGAGTCCTTCGACTCCCACGACGCCGCCTACGGCCCGCCCGCCTTCGACCGGGGTCACGACTTCGACTTCCCGCCCGGCGCCGAGGGCTACGACAACTTCGACCGCCACGTGCACACGATCGCGCCCGCCGCGGAGTTCGACGACGGCACCAAGGGGCTCGCGGTGCTCTTCTGCGACCTCGACGGGTTCAAGTCGATCAACGACCGGTTCGGGCACAACGCGGGGGACGCGGTGCTCATCGAGGTCGCCCGCCGGCTCGGCAACGGCGTACGGGACGGCGACACCGTCGCCCGGCTCGGCGGCGACGAGTTCGTGATCCTCGCCGACGGGCTCGGCCGGGCCGACGCGCAGGATCTCGCCGTACGGCTGCGCAACGAGATCATCCAGCCCATCCGGGCCGAGGGCCGGGCCGTACGGGTCGGCGCCAGCTTCGGCATCGGCTGGGCACATTGCGGGATGACCGCGGACGAAGTGCTGAAGTCGGCTGACGAGCGGATGTACGTCGAGAAACGATCTCGTCCCAAACAGCACAGACGGGCGGGATGAAGCGCAGGTCAGTGCGTTGATGCGATCCGGGTCACCCGATCGGGTCAGGGGAACCGGGTAGGCTCGCCTTCTCCGCACACGTACCACACCCGATCCGCAGCTAGGAGCACCAAGGGATGACGCCCGGCAACAACGGCGCGAGCACGCCCGAGGACGACGACCCGTTCGGCTACCTCTACGCCGACGGGCAGGCCAACGGGGCCCAGCCGCCGTCCGGCGGCGGCTACGGCTACCCGAACTCGGTCAACCGGGTGCGGCCGGTCGGAACCCGGCAGTACGGCCAGCAGGGCCCCGCTCCCCAGGCACCGCCGCAGCAGGGCGCCTACGCCCAGCCGAGCGCCAACTACGCCGCCCCGGAGACACTGCCCGGCGGCGCCACCACGACCTCGTCGCACCAGCCGTCGCACGGCGGCGGTGGCCGGGGCCGCGGTCCCAACACCAAGGGCCTCCTCATCGGCGCGATCGCGGTCGTCGCCGCGGTCGTCATCGGCATCGGCATCGCCATGATCGGCGGCGACGACGACGAGAAGGGCGGCGACCAGGCGGGCGCCGGCCCGACCCAGACCCAGGACCAGGGCGAGCCGAGCGCGCCGGCGAGCAAGGACGGGGCGGACGAGGAGAAGGCCGAACTGCCGACCATCGACGCGAAGGCGCTCCGCTTGGACGGGGGAGCGGTCACGGCCTCCGAGTTCGAGGGCGCGAAGGCGGACGGCGGCGTCTACGTGGCGGGTTTCAACAAGGTGGGCGCGAAGGTCACCTGGACCGTCGACGGCATGAAGGAAGGCACCTACCGGTTCTACGTGGGCTACGGCATCCCGGGTGAGGACGCCGACGCGACCGTGTCGGTCAACGGCAAGGCCGCGACCCGTCCGATGAACATGAAGAACTTCGGCGGAACGCCCAAGGGGGACTGGGAAAAGGGCTGGCAGACCACCTGGGCCAACGTGAACCTCACCGATGGCACCAACACCATCGAGCTCTCCTGCAACGAGGGCAACAAGTGCAACGTGGTCCTCGACCGGTTCTGGATCGCGGAGGAACCGAACGCCTAGCTAGGCCGCGTTCGCTTCCCTGGTCACCGTGGTGCCGGGCAGGAGTTCCTCGTAGGCCGTACGGTCGAATTCGCCGGCCACCGGGGAGAGGACTGTCGCCGCTGACAACGCGACCGCTCGGGACAGGCGGTCCGGCCAGGGCAGGTGCTCGACCAGGGCGGAGAGGATGCCCGCGACCGCCGAGTCGCCGGCGCCCGTCGGGTTGCCGGTCAGCCGGGCCGGCGGGGTGGCGTGCCAGCGGGCGTCCGGGGTGACCGCGAGAAGGCCCTGCGGGCCCAGGGAGGCGACCACCGTGCCGGCGCCCCGGCGGCGGGCGTCCTGGGTGGCGCGGAGCGGCTCGTGGAAGCCGGTGAGTTCGGCCAGTTCGTCGGCGTTGGGCTTGAGGATGTCGGGCCGGCCGGCGACCCCCCGGCGCAGTGCCGCGCCGCTGGTGTCGAGGAGGGCCGGGACCCCGGCCGCGCGGGCGGTGCGGATCAGGCCCGCGTACGCGCCCACCGGGACCCCCGGGGGCAGGCTGCCGCACAGCGCCACCGCCGAGGCGGAGGCCAGCAGGTCCTCGTACACCTCCTGGAACGCGAACCACTCGGCGTGGCTGACGGCCGGGCCGGGCTCGTTGAGCTGGGTGGTGTCGCCGGAGCGCGCGTCGACGACGGCGACGGTGCGCCGGGTGGTGCCGGAGACCGGCACCAGCGCGTCCGTCAGGTGCGGGACCTCGGTGAGGCGGTCGCGCAGGACGCGGCCCGTCGTGCCGCCGGAGAAGCCGGTGACCGTCACCTCGTGGCCGAGGGCGACGAGCACCCGGGCCACGTTGACCCCCTTGCCGCCGGGGCGTTCGGTCACCTCGGAGACCCGGTGGGAGGAGCCCGCCCGCAAGGACGGTATGCGGTAGGTGATGTCGAGAGCGGTGTTCAGTGTGACCGTCAGGATCACCGGACCGGCCTCCTCCCTGCGGTGCGTGCGCCATTCGTCTTCCCGGGGGCACGATCATGCCAAACGGACGGCGCTCGGCCCACCCCCCGGACCGGCCACCGTCCGTCGGCCGGGGGACGGATCAGGCCGGTCGGGGATCGATCACCCATTCCCCCCGGCGCATCACGCCCACCAGATCGAACCCGGCGTCCAGAACCACCAGGTCGGCGTCCTTTCCGGGTTCCAGGGAGCCGATCCGGTCGTCCAGGCCGAGCAGCCGGGCCGGGTTGGCGGAGATCGCCGCGACGACGTCCTCCACCGGCAGCCCGTCCACCGTCACCGCCCGCTTGAAGGCACGGTCCAGGGTGAGCGTGGAGCCGGCGATCGAGCCGCCCTCCACCAGCCGGGCCACCCCGTCCGCGACCTCGACCTCCAGCGTGCCCAGCATGTAGCGGCCGTCGCCGAAACCGGCCGCGTCCATCGCGTCGGTGATGAAGGCGACCCGGTCCGGGCCGGCGTGGTGGAAGGCGAGCTGGAGGGCGGCCGGATGCAGGTGCGTGCCGTCGTTGATCAGCTCGACGGTGACCCGTTCGTCCTCGAGGAGCGCGGCGATCGGGCCCGGGGCGCGGTGGCCGAGCGGCGGCATCGCGTTGAAGAGGTGGGTGGCGACGGTCGCTCCCGCGTCGATGGCCAGGAGCGTCTGCTCGTACGTGGCGTCCGTGTGCCCGACGGCCGCGATCACCCCGTGCTCGGCGAGCAGCCGTACCGAGTCCAGGCCGCCCGGCAATTCGGTGGCCAGCGTCATCATCCTCGCCTGCCCGTGCGCCGCGTCGACCAGCTTGCGCACCTCGGCCGGGTCGGGGTCGCGCAGCAGCTGCTCGTCGTGCGCGCCCTTGCGGCAGGGGGAGATGAAGGGCCCTTCGAAGTGGATGCCGGCGATGTCGCCCTGCTGGGCCAGCTCCGCCAGCATCCCGGCGTGCCGGGCGAGGAAGTCCAGGTCACCGGTGACGGCTGAGGCGACCACCGTGGTGGTGCCGTGCGTGCGGTGGGTGTGCACGCCCTTGAGGACGTCCTCGGCGGTGCCGCCGGCGAAGGACGCACCGCCGCCGCCGTGGTTGTGCAGGTCGACGAAGCCGGGCACCAGCCAGTGGCCGGAGAGATCGACCTGCTCGGCGTCGACGGGCGCCTGCCCCGGACCTTCGGCAGGCTCCGGCCCGGGGGGACCCCCACCCGCGATCCGCGTGCCCTCGACGATCACGCGGCCGTCGTCCACGGTCCCGGTGGGCAGGACCACCCGGGCACCGGCGAGAACCTTGGTGGGGGCCATCAGGTGGTTACCTCCGAGGGGTACGAGGGATTCGAGGGGTTCAAGGGTGCAGTGATGTCGTCGTCGATCAGGTCCCAGGCGAGGAGCCCCGCGCCCAGGCATCCGGCGGTGTCCCCGAGGGCGGCGGGGACCAGGGACGGCAGCTTCTGGAAGGTGACCCGCCGCCGGACGGCCTCCCGCAGCGGCGTGAACAAGGTTTCCCCCGCCTCGGCGAGCCCGCCACCGATGATCAGCGCCCGGGGGTCCAGCAGGGTGAGCGCGGTGACCAGCCCGTCGGCGAACGCGTCCACCGCCTCCTGCCACACCTGACCGGCCCGTACGTCACCGGACTCGACGGCCTTCGCGCAGTCCGCCGCGTCCGCGCCCGGGTCGCCGCAGGCCGCGGCCCATGCCTCGCTCACGGCGGCCGCGGACGCGAACCGCTCCAGGCAGCCGCGCTGCCCGCACGGACAGGGGGCGCCCCCGGGCCGTACGACGATGTGGCCGATCTCGCCGGCGAAGCCGTGCGCGCCCGCCTCCACCCGGCCGTCGATGCCGATGGCACCCGCGATACCGGTGCCCAGCGGTACGAACAGGAAGCGGTCGGCGCCCTGTCCGGCGCCGATGCGGCCCTCGGCGAGGCCGCCGGTGCGCACGTCGTGGCCGAGGGCGACGGGGATGCCGCCGAGCCGCTCGGTGAGCAGAGCGCGCAGCGGGACGTCGCGCCAGCCGAGGTTGGCCGCGTAGACGGCGACGCCCTCCGCCTCGTCGACGATGCCGGGGACGGCGACACCGGCGGCGGACGCGGCCTCGCCGTGCCGGTCGATGCCGTGGGCGTGCAGTTCCGCCGCGAAGTCGAGGATGTCCGCGACGACCGCGTCCGGGCCGCGCTCGCGGCCGGTGGGCCGGCGGGCCTGATGCAGCAGTTCGCCGTCCGGCCCGACCAGGGCGGCCTTCATCCCGGTGCCGCCCACATCGAGGGCGATGACATGTTTCACGTGGAACAGTGTGGCCCCCCGACCCGGGAGAGGTCTAGTCCACTCACGTGGTGGAGACCTTATTCCGATTATCGAAACTTCGGATGGCGCGAAGCGCCGGACAGGGGCGAGGCACGTGCAGCGGCGGGTCAGGACAGGGGCGATCGCGGTGGTGTCCGCACTGGGACTGACGGGAGTCCTCGGCGGATGCGGGACCGGCGGCGGATCGTCCGACGTGACCCTGCGTCTCGTCGCCGCCGACTACGGCACCGGTGCGGCCAACAGTTCCGAGAAGTACTGGTCCGCACTGGTCGACCGGTACGAGTCCGACCACCCCGGTGTGGAGATCGACGTCAGCGTGTACTCCTGGAACGACGTCGACCGCGAGGTCAAGGAGATGGTCGACGCCGGCGACCCGCCGGACATGGCGCAGATCGGCGCGTACGCCGACTACGCGGCCGAGGGCCGGCTCTACCGGGCCGGTGACCTGCTCTCCATCCCCGTCCAGGCGGACTTCCTCTCGCAGCTGTCCGTCGCGGGTGAGGTCAACAGCGTGCAGTACGGCATGCCGTTCGCCGCGTCCACGCGCGTGCTGTTCTACAACAAGGAGCTGTTCGACGAGGCGGGCCTCACCCCGCCGGCGACCTGGGACGAACTCGCCGAGAACGCCGAGGCGCTCGAGGAGCGGGGCGTGACCTACCCGTACGCGCTGCCGCTCGGGCCGGAGGAGGCGCAGGCCGAGGCCATGCAGTGGATGCTCAGCGGCGACGGCGGCTACACCGACCTCGGGGACACCTACGCCATCGACTCCACGGAGAACGTCGAGACCTTCAGCTGGCTGCGCGACGAACTGGTCGGCAAGGACCTCACCGGGCCCGTCGCGCCCGGCAAGCTCGACCGGGCCAAGGCGTTCGAGGCGTTCGCCGCCGGTGACGTCGGCATGCTCAACGGGCACCCCTCGCTGATGGAGACGGCCGGGAAGAAGGGCGTGAAGTACGGCATGGTGCCGACGCCGGGGGTCGACGGCGAGAGCTCCTCCACCCTCGGGGTCGCCGACTGGATGATGGCCTTCAAGGAGCCCGGCCACCGCGACCAGGTCGGTGACTTCCTCGATTTCGTCTACAGCGAGAAGAACGTGCTCGACTTCTCCCGCGAGTACAACCTGCTGCCGGTCACCGGCTCCGCGTCCCGCGCGATGGCCGCATCCGAGCAGGACAAGGACCTGGCGCCGTTCCTCGACCAGCTGCCGGCCTCGGAGCTCTACCCGGTCGGCAACATGTCCTGGGCGGCGGTCAACGCGCAGATCAAGAAGCAGATCGGCAAGGCGGTGGCGCCCGGCGGCAGCCCCGCGGGGGTGCTGGGCGGGCTCCAGGCCGCGGCCACGCGTGCGGAGAGCGCGGGGTAGCCTGCGGCACATGGACCAGGGGGACGAGCACACCGAGGCCGGGGCGGAGGCCGGGGACGGGGACGGGCTGGGCCGGCGCGGGCGGGACGTCCTCGCGCTGGAACGCCGGGGCTTCGCCGGGCCCGGCGTGAAGGAGCGCGCGATCCGCGAGGAGCTGGGGCTGGCTCCGGTGCGCTACTACCAGCTCCTCAACGCCCTGCTGGACGATCCCCGGGCGCTGGCCCACGACCCGGTGACGGTCAACCGGCTGCGCCGGGTGCGGGAGGCGCGCCGCGCGGAGCGGTGAGGGGCGCGGCCGCTTCGGCCGTCCGAGGGGTTCTTCGCCCCCGCCGCCCCTTCCCTTCCCGTCCCCGGGGCTGTGCCCCGGACCCCCTTCGGTCCTGCGGACCTCGTCCTCAAGCGCCGGACGGGCTGCTCAGGGCATGCTGTCCGCCAGGGACCGCACGGCCCTGCGGGCCTTGTCCTCAAGCGCCGGACGGGCTGTATAGAGCATGGTGGCCGCCGGTGACCGCTCTCAAGCTCAGGGCATGCTGTGTGCCAGTGACCGCAGCAGGCGTACGACGCCGGCCGGGCCGTCGGTCACCACGTCGGCGCGTTCGCGCAGCTCCGTGACCTCGTTGCTGCCGCTGCAGACGAGGAGGCCGGGGGTGCCGGCGGAGCGGAGTTCGTCGACGGCCGAGTAGGCGGCCAGGTCACCGAGGTCGTCACCGGCGTAGAGGACCGAACCGGCGCCGATCTCGCGGGCGTACTCCGTCAGGGCGACGCCCTTGTCCATGCCGGGCGGGCGCAGCTCCAGCACCATGCGGCCGGGTTCGACGACGAGGCCGTGCCGGGTGGCGAGGTCGGTGAGGGGTCCGCGCAGGGCATCGAACGCGGCCTCGGGATCGGCGGCCCTGCGGGTGTGGACGGCCACCGCACGGCCGCCCTTCTCCTCGATCCACGTGCCCTGCCCCGCGCCGGACCGGTCGAGGAGGCCAGGCAGCTCCTCATGGGCGGCGGCGACCCCGGGGTGCGCGGCGGGCGCGGTGACCGCACCCGTCGCGGCGTCCCAGCGCTCGGCGCCGTAGTGGCCGAGGACGACGAGGTGTTCCAGGCCGGGGACGCCCGCGAAGCCGCCGTTGCGGACCGCGACACCCGCCGGGCGGCCGGTGACGACCGCGACCGAGGCCACCTTGGGGGCGAGCTCGGCGAGCGCGGGCACCGCGTCGGGGTGGGCGCGGGCCCGCTCGGGGTCCTCCACGATCGGCGCGAGCGTCCCGTCGAAGTCGAGGGCGATCAGTGCCTTGTCCGGTTGGGTGAGCAGCGCCTCCAGCCCGTCCCGTCCGGCCTGTGTGGCGGGCGTCGGCGTGGCACTCGGGTCCGTGGAGTCCGTATGGCTGGCCATACCGTCCAACCTATCCACGCCTGCCCCCGCGCACGCCTGCGCGACCGGCCGTACCGGTCAGGCGGGCGGCCGCACGGCGCGCAGTGCGTCCAGTTGCTCCAGGAACCAGCGGGCCGGGGGGAGCGCGGTGGCCGAGGCGGCCAGGCGCTTGGTGCGGTCGGTCCGCTCGCCCGGGCCCATGGTCAGGGCCTCGTGCAGGGCGCCGGCCGTCTCGACGACGTCGTACGGGTTGACCGTGATCGCGTCCTCGCCCAGCTCCTCGTGGGCGCCCGCCTCCCGCGACAGCACGAGTGCGCAGCCCGCGTCGGAGACGACCGGGACCTCCTTGGCGACCAGGTTCATACCGTCGCGGATGGGGTTGACCAGCGCCACGTCGGCCAGCCGGTACGCGGCGAGGGAGCGTGCGAAGTCGTCCTTGACGTGGAGGACGACGGGCCGCCAGTCGGGCGTGCCGTACTGCTCGTTGATCTCCTCCGCGAGCCGCTGCACCTCGGCGGTGTAGTCGCGGTAGACGGCGAGATCCTGCCGGGAGGGGTAGGCGAAGGCGACGTGCACGACGCGTTCACGCCACTCGGGGCGGTCGTCCAGGAGCTGCCGGTACGCCAGCAGGCCCCGCACGATGTTCTTCGACAGCTCGGTGCGGTCCACCCGGACGATCGTCCGGCGCCCCTCCCCGATCTCCTCCCGCAGCGCGGTGATCCGCTCCTCGACGTCCGCCTCGTGGGCGCGGGCGCGCAGGAAGTCCGCGTCGGCGCCCAGACCGTGCACGCCCACCGCGGTGTCCCCGAGGCCGTCCGCGAACCGCTCGGCGCACGCGGTGAACGCGTCCGCCCAGCGCCGGGTGAGGAAGCCCAGCCGGTCGGCGCCGAGCATCCCGCGCAGCAGCTGCCGCGCGATGTCGCCGGGCAGCATCGCGAAGTACTCCTCAGGCGCCCACGGTGTGTGCGAGAAGTGGGCGATGCGCAGGTCGGGGCGGAGTTCGCGGAGCATCCCGGGGACGAGGGTCAGGTGGTAGTCCTGGACCAGCACCGCCGCGCCCCGCGCCGCCTCCTCGGCCAGCGCCTCGGCGAACGCGCGGTTGTAGCTCTCGTACGACGCCCACCGGCGGCGGAACGCGGCGTCGAAGACCGGTTCCAGCGGGGTCTGGTACAGCATGTGGTGCACGAACCACAGCACCGAGTTGGCGATCCCGTTGTACGCGTCCGCGTGGACGTCCGCCGGGATGTCCAGCATCCGCACGCCGTCCTCGCCGGCCCCGCGCCGCACCGCCTCGCGGTCGCCGTCGGACAGCGCCGAGCACACCCACAGCGCGTCCGCCTCCGGGCCGATCGCCGACAGCCCGGACACCAGCCCGCCACCGCCCCGCTTCGCCCGCAGCGACCCGTCGTCCACAACCTCGTACGAGACCGGCCCCCTGTTGGAGGCGACCAGCACCTGAGCAACACCGAAGCTTGAAGCCATACGCCTCAACCTAGCCCGCCCCTCACAACCTCAAACGTGGCCGCCCGTCACTCCGGTGATGATTCGGTCACACGTCCCGCGCGCGGGAGCCGCGGCGCGGACCGGCCGGTCAGGCCACCCTGCGGGCCTGGTACTCGGCTATGGCCGTCATCGGGGGGCGTTCCTCCGTGTCGATGGAGTAGGTGCGGGGTTCGAAAGTGGTGTCGGTGCGTTCGAACTGGGTGAGTGACGGGCGGATCAGGTGGCCGCGGGCCAGGCGGAGCTGGGCGGTGCGGTAGATCGCGGCGGCCATCCGGCCGAGGGCCTGGCCGTCCTGGTGCCGGTGCTTGCGCACCCCGACGTCGACCTGGGCCAGCGCGTCCAGGCCCACCAGGTGCAGCGCGTCGACCAGCATGCCGAGCTCGACGCCGTACCCGACCGGGAAGGGGAGCTGTTCGAGGAGGGAGCGGCGGGCCGCGTACTCGCCGCCCAGCGGCTGGACGAAACCGGCCAGCTGCGGCCAGTGCATGTTCAGCAGCGGGCGGGCCATCAGCTCCGTGACCCGGCCGCCCTGGCCGGCCGCGACCGTGCCGGCGGCGCGTCCGTCGGACACCGTGAGGGGGCGGTCGTACATGGCCTTGACCAGGTGGACGTCCGACTCGGTGAGCAGCGGGCCGACGATGCCGGAGACGAAGTCGGAGGAGAACTCCCGCAGGTCCGCGTCAATGAAGCACACGATGTCGCCCGACGTGACCAGCAGCGAGCGCCACAGCACCTCACCCTTGCCGGGCACCGCCGGGAGCCGGGGCAGGATGGTGTCCCGGTGCACCACCGTCGCGCCCGCTGCCGCCGCCGCCTCGGCCGTGCGGTCGGTCGAGCCCGAGTCGACCACCACGACCTCGTCGACCAGCGGAGCCCCGAGCACCAGATCGCGGCGGACGGCCGACACGATCTCGCCGACCGTGGCCTCCTCGTTCAGCGCCGGCAGCACCACGCTCACCGTCTGCCCGGTGGCCCGTTTCGCCGCCAGGATCCGGTGGAGCGGGCGGTCGGCCACGGACCAGGACCGGTCGCTCAGCCAGCGCTCGACTTCTTCCAGCACGGTCCCCGGCTCCTCACTGGCCTGTGATCCATCTCGCGGTTCGGACGGACTGTCTCGACCCTCCAGGCCTCGGTTACAGTCTTGAACAACGCCGATGACCCTCGCATGCCGGGGTCACCGAGCCGACAACTGAACACCGCTCATCCAGAGGGGCAGAGGGATACGGCCCGATGAAGCCCCGGCAACCCTCCAGTCGGTTCCTGTCACGCGGACGTGGCGAGGCTCCCGGCTAGGGAAGGTGCCAAATCCGTCTCACGGCGAGATGCGTCGTGAGGAAGATGAGGAGAAAGGGCCTCGCCTCACATGGCTGTGCAGACTGTTGCAAGCACCACCGGATCCGCCGCCGCGAACACCGTCGACCTGGGCCCCGCCGCCGCGCTCTCCTGCCGCGAATGCGGTCACCGGGTGCCTCTCGGCCCGGTCTTCGCCTGCGAGGAGTGTTTCGGCCCGCTGGAGATCGCCTACGACTTCTCGGCGTACGACACCGACGAGCTCCGCAAGCGGATCGAGGCGGGACCCGCCAACATCTGGCGCTACGCCCCCCTGCTGCCCGTCCCGGCGGACGTGGCGACGAAGCCGAACATCAACCCCGGCTGGACCAAGCTGGTCCAGGCCGACAACCTCGCGCGTGAGCTCGGTGTCGACCCCGGCAAGCTGTTCGTCAAGGACGACTCCGGCAACCCCACGCACTCCTTCAAGGACCGCGTCGTCGCCCAGGCCATCGAGGCGGCCCGTGCCTTCGGCTTCACCACCCTCTCCTGCTCCTCCACCGGCAACCTGGCCGGAGCGGTCGGTGCCGCCGCCGCCCGGGCGGGCTTCCGCTCCTGTGTGTTCATCCCGCACGACCTGGAGCAGGGCAAGGTCGTCATGGCCGCCGTCTACGGCGGCGAACTCGTCGGCATCGAGGGCAACTACGACGACGTGAACCGTTTCTGCTCCGAGCTGATCGGCGACCCGGCCGGCGAGGGCTGGGGCTTCGTCAACGTCAACCTGCGGCCGTACTACGCGGAGGGGTCCAAGACCCTCGCGTACGAGATCTGCGAGCAGCTCGGCTGGCAGCTCCCGGACCAGCTCGTCATCCCGATCGCCTCCGGCTCGCAGCTCACGAAGATCGACAAGGGGCTGCAGGAGCTGATCGGGCTCGGCCTGGTCGAGGACAAGCCGTACAGGATCTTCGGCGCGCAGGCCGAGGGGTGCTCGCCGGTGTCCACCGCGTACAAGGCGGGCCATGACGTCGTACGTCCGCAGAAGCCGGACACGATCGCGAAGTCGCTGGCGATCGGGAACCCGGCGGACGGGCCGTACGTCCTGGACATCGCCCGGCGCACGGGCGGTGCGGTCGAGGACGTGAACGACGAGCAGGTCGTCGACGCGATCCGGCTGCTCGCGCGGACCGAGGGGATCTTCGCGGAGACCGCCGGCGGTGTGACCGTGGGAGTCGCCAGGAAGCTGCTGGAGAGCGGGGCGCTCGACCCGTCCCTGACCACCGTGGTGCTCAACACCGGGGACGGTCTGAAGACGCTGGACGCGGTGGCGGGCACCGGGTTGACTGCGACGATTCGTCCCAGTCTGGAGTCGTTCCGTGAGGCCGGGCTCGTCTAGAAGCTGTTCACCGTTTCGTCCGCGGGCCGGTGGGGGCTGATCGCGCAGTTCCCCGCGCCCCTGGTAAGTCCACCTGACCGGAGGTTTTGTTGTGAGCGTCACTGTTCGGATCCCGACCATCCTGCGTACCTACACCGGCGGGAGCGCCGAGGTGAGTGCCGAGGGGGCGACCCTGGGGCAGGTCATCGAGGACCTGGAGAAGAACCACACCGGGATCGCCGCCCGGGTCCTGGACGATCAGGGCAAGCTGCGCCGGTTCGTCAACGTCTACGTCAATGACGACGACGTGCGGTTCGAGCAGGGGCTGGAGACGGCGACCCCGGACGGGGCCGGCGTATCGATCATTCCCGCGGTGGCCGGCGGCTGATCATTACCTTCGGTAATGACGGTTACCGAGCGTCGAGGACATTGCCCCCTCCGTGAGAGATGCGGAGGGGGCAATTCCATGGGGTTGAGCACGATAGAGTTGGGGAACGCGCTCCCGATCCACTGATCGAGGACCCTTAATTCCTGCCGTACGCCCGACTGGATGTAGCCAAAGTGCGGGCACTCTACGCGGCATTTGCGACGTTTGCCCGGCCCGACTTGCCCTGAGATCGTGCGAATTCTCGCCACATTCCGGACCGGTGTCGTCCAGATTTCTCGTCCGATTGACCTGTTGCAGACGGCAGTTGGACAGATACATTCAGCCGCGGTCGACGCGTTCCGGCGCACGCCCCCAACCGTTGGGGGGTGAGGTCTGACCCGGATTCGCGAAGTGCGGATCTGTGCAAGGGCCAGTAATAGGGGAGTTAGGCATGGCTCAGGGCACCGTCAAGTGGTTCAACGCGGAGAAGGGGTACGGCTTCATCGCGGTCGACGGTGGTGCGGATGTTTTCGTCCACTACAGCGCGATTCAGATGGACGGCTACCGCACCCTCGAAGAAGGCCAGCGGGTCGAGTTCGAGATCTCGCAGGGTCAGAAGGGCCCACAGGCCGACATGGTTCGTCTCAGCGCCTGAACGCGCTATCAACCGGCATTTTCTGCTGACGAAGGGCCCGCGCCTCCCGGGGTGCGGGCCCTTCGCCGTGCCCGCGCACCGCCGGGCTTCGGGGTCCTCGCGGTGCCCGTACCTCCCGGCTTCGGGCCCTCCGCCGTGCCCGCCGGCGCCGCACCCGCCTGTTCGCGGTCGGCTGAGCGACCCCCTGTACTCCTCAGAGGCGCTTGCACTCGCATGGGTCGAGTGCTAATCATTGGCGTTAGCACTCTGAAGGTGAGAGTGACAACGAAGGACCGGGTCGGTGAGGCCCGCAGGCCGTGTGGGGCAAGGAACCACGGGGCCGGCGAGCCGTCCGTCGCGGGCGCGGGCGCGGTCCGAAGGAATCACCCCCAGTCCTGGAGGGACCACTTCACATGGCCAAGATCATCGCGTTCGACGAGGAGGCGCGGCGCGGCCTCGAGCGCGGCATGAACCAGCTCGCGGACGCCGTCAAGGTGACGCTCGGCCCCAAGGGCCGCAACGTCGTCCTCGAGAAGAAGTGGGGCGCTCCCACGATCACCAACGATGGTGTGTCCATCGCCAAGGAGATCGAGCTCGAGGACCCGTACGAGAAGATCGGCGCCGAGCTGGTCAAGGAAGTCGCCAAGAAGACGGACGACGTCGCCGGTGACGGTACGACCACCGCGACCGTGCTCGCTCAGGCCCTGGTCAAGGAGGGCCTGCGCAACGTAGCCGCCGGCGCCAACCCGATGGCCCTCAAGCGCGGTATCGAGAAGGCCGTCGAGGCCGTCTCGGGCGCCCTGCTCGAGCAGGCGAAGGATGTCGAGACCAAGGAGCAGATCGCCTCCACGGCCTCCATCTCCGCCGCCGACACCCAGATCGGCGAGCTCATCGCCGAGGCCATGGACAAGGTCGGCAAGGAAGGCGTCATCACCGTCGAGGAGTCCCAGACCTTCGGTCTGGAGCTCGAGCTCACCGAGGGTATGCGCTTCGACAAGGGCTACATCTCGGCGTACTTCGCCACCGACATGGAGCGTATGGAGGCCGTCCTCGACGACCCGTACATCCTGATCGCCAACTCCAAGATCTCCAACGTCAAGGACCTGCTCCCGCTCCTGGAGAAGGTCATGCAGGGCGGCAAGCCGCTGCTGATCATCGCCGAGGACGTCGAGGGCGAGGCCCTGTCGACCCTGGTGGTCAACAAGATCCGCGGCACCTTCAAGTCCGTCGCCGTCAAGGCCCCGGGCTTCGGCGACCGCCGCAAGGCCATGCTCGGCGACATCGCCATCCTCACGGGCGGCGAGGTCATCTCCGAGGAGGTCGGTCTCAAGCTCGAGAACGCCTCGCTCGACCTGCTGGGCAAGGCGCGCAAGGTCGTCATCACCAAGGACGAGACCACCATCGTCGACGGTGCCGGCTCGGCCGACCAGGTCCAGGGCCGCGTCAACCAGATCCGCGCCGAGATCGAGAACAGCGACTCGGACTACGACCGCGAGAAGCTGCAGGAGCGCCTGGCGAAGCTCGCCGGCGGTGTCGCGGTCATCAAGGCCGGTGCCGCCACCGAGGTGGAGCTCAAGGAGCGCAAGCACCGCATCGAGGACGCCGTGCGCAACGCCAAGGCGGCCGTCGAGGAGGGCATCGTCGCCGGTGGCGGCGTGGCCCTGCTGCAGGCCACCCAGGTCTTCGAGAAGCTGGAGCTCGAGGGTGACGAGGCGACCGGCGCCAACGCCGTGAAGCTCGCCCTGGAGGCCCCGCTGAAGCAGATCGCCGTCAACGGTGGTCTCGAGGGCGGCGTCGTCGTGGAGAAGGTCCGCAACCTTCAGGTCGGCCACGGTCTGAACGCCGCGACCGGCGAGTACGTCGACATGATCGCCGAAGGCATCATCGACCCGGCGAAGGTGACCCGTTCCGCGCTGCAGAACGCCGCCTCCATCGCCGCGCTGTTCCTCACCACCGAGGCCGTCATCGCCGACAAGCCGGAGAAGAACGCGGCCCCGGCCGGCGGCGGCATGCCGGGCGGTGACATGGACTTCTGATCCCTCGAGGATCGGATCCGTCCGTAGCGCGCCCGAGGGCGGCACCCCCTGCGCAGGGGGTGCCGCCCTCGGGCGTTGCGGCGGGACGGGTCAGAGGTTGCCCAGGGGTTCGATGTCGGTCCTGGTGGGTGTGCCCCATACGCGCAGCACCTCGTAGTCGGTGAACTCGTGCACGATCCGGTACGCCATGGCGGGCCGGGGCCCGCGCCGCTGTGCCGCGATGAACAACTCGGCCTCGCGCCGGTCCCGGCGCGGGGTTCCGCACAGCTGCCAGGCCTGTCCGTTCCACAGCTCCGGCAGCCAGCGCTGCTGCGGCTGCGGCCGGTCGGCGCGCATCCCGTACCGGGACGGGGTGGGTTCGGCGGCCGGGGCCTGCGGGGCGGGGCCGTTGAACTCGGCGCGGCGGGCGGTGCGGCGCCGGGTCTCGCAGAGCAGGCACAGGTCGGGGGCGCTCTCGTCGACCGGTCCGGTGGGATGCTCCGCGCAGCGCGTGCTGGGTACGGCCGTGGTGACGGTCTCCTCCAGCAGGTCAAGGGCCCGCCGCAGATCGTCCTTCACTTCGTGCAGCTTGGCGTCCAGGGTGTCGGCGGACAGCGACTCGCCGTGCTCACCCAGGACCCGCAGGGCCCGGCCCAGGGCGGTGAGCTGCGCGTGGTTCATGGTGGATGCTCCAGGTGGGGGACAGGTCCAGTATCCATCCCGGGGTTCCCCCGGGTCAGCCCGCTGCCGCCGCCGCTGCCAGCGCCTCGCGCAGGTGGCCGGCGGACTCCGCGAGGAGACGGGCGGCGGTGGGGCCGTCCACGCCGGCCAGCAGGACCAGGATCGCGTTCTTGACCTCGCCGTCCGTGGCGGCCAGCGCACCCCCGACGGCGTCGTCGTCCGCTCCCGTCACCTGGGCGACGATACGGCGGGAGCGGGCGCGCAGCTTCTCGTTCGAGGCGCGGACGTCGACCATCAGGTTCCCGTACGTCTTGCCCAGCCGGATCATCGTGATCGTCGACAGCATGTTCAGGACGAGCTTCTGGGCCGTGCCGGCCTTGAGGCGGGTGGAGCCGGTGAGGAACTCCGGGCCCACGACGACCTCGATCCCGTGCTCGGCCGCGGCCGCCAGCGCGCTGCCCCGGTTGCAGGCCAGGCCCACGGTGAGGGCCCCGCGTGCGCGGGCGTACGTGACGGCGCCGACCGCGTACGGGGTGCGGCCGGAGGCGGAGACGCCGACCACCGTGTCGTCGGCGGTCAGCCGCAGCGCGGCCAGGTCGGACTCGGCCAGCTCGCGGGAGTCCTCGGCGCCCTCCACCGAGGTGACGAGGGCGTCCGGGCCGCCAGCGATCAGGCCGACGACCCGCGCCGGGTCGGTGTTGAACGTCGGCGGGCACTCGGAGGCGTCCAGTACGCCCAGCCGGCCGGCGGTGCCCGCGCCCGCGTAGACCAGCCGCCCGCCGCGGGCCATCCGCTCGGCGACCGCGTCGATCGTGGCGGCGATCACCGGTACCTGCTCGGCGACCGCACCGGCCACCGAGGCGTCCTCCCGGTTCATCAGCCGGGCGATCTCGTCGATGGGCAACCGGTCGACGTCGGCCAGCTCCGGCCGGTACGCCTCGGTGGTCAGCATGTCCAGCTGGGAGCTGAGGTCGCGGTTGTGGGAGGGAGAAGTCATAGCGGTGTCTTTCCAGCTCAGGGTCGGGCGGCCTGCCTCAGGGGCGCGGGGAACTGCGCGATCGGCCACGGGACCACCCGCGGCCGACAACGACCACCCGCCGTCACGGCGCTCTGCGCACCGCCCGGTGCCGATGCGCCAACGCCTCGTAGGAGGCGGCCAGCGCGGGCGCCGCCGCCTCGTACGTCCGCTGGGCGACTCCCACGAACAGGCAGTCCACCACCAGCAGTTGCCCCGTCCGGGAGGACATCGCGGCCGGGCGCAGCTCGCTCTCGCGGGCCGTGGAGGTGGTCAGCACGTAGTCCGCGTACTGCGTGACGGGGCTGTCCGGGCGGCCGGTGACCGCCACCGTCGTCGCCCCGTGCTCGAAGGCCACCCGGAGCGGTTCTATGACGTCCCCGGTCGAGCCGGAGTGGGTGACGGCGATCGCCACGTCCCCCGCGCGGAGCTGCACCGCGTTGGTGACGGCGAGGTGCGGGTCGCTGTGGGCGTGCGTCAGCAGGCCTATGCGCAACAGTTTCTGGGTGAGGTCCTGGGCGACGAGCCCGGACGCGCCGACGCCGTACACATCCGTACGGCGGGCGCCGGCCAGGGCGTTCACCGCGGCGGTGAGCTGCACGGTGTCCAGTCCGGCCGCGGTGTCGGCGAGGGTCTGCTGCTCGTCGTAGGCGAGCTTGGCCACGACGTCGGCTATGGGGTCGTCCACCGCGATGTCCGTGGTGATGGCGGGCGCCCGCCCGGACTGCTGCTGGGCGGCGAGACCGGCCAGGGCGAGGCGCAGATCGCGGTAGCCGGGGTAGCCGAGCAGCCGGGCGGTGCGGACGACGGTGGCCTCGCTGGTGCCGGTGAGTTCGGCGAGTCCGGTGACCGTGAGGGCCGCGCAGCCGGCCGGGTCGTCGGCGACGGCCTCGGCGACCCGCTGCATGGAACGGGTCATCGTCGGTGCCAGCGTGCGCACCTTGGCCGCGAGGGCGGCGGGTGCGGGCGGCGGAGGCGGCGCGGGGGCGGGGCCCGGAGCACCTCCGAAACTTTCCTTCACTTCATTGGTCACGTCATGAAAGATATTTTCGCCCCGGCCCCGCGGTCAAGAGTGCGCACAATAGGGGCATGGACCCCCACCACCCCCAGGACGAACCCGGCGCCCGCCCGGTCGGCCCCCTGGAACAAGCGTTGCACGCGGCGCGCGCCCTCGTGCTGGCCGATCTGGTCGCGCGCGAGGTCGCCGAGGCGGACGTGGTCTCCCTGGTCGAGGACTCCGTGACGCACCGGCGCTGGTGGGTCGAGCAGTGGCCGGACGGTGTCGGATTCCTCGCCGGGCTGGTCGCCCAGGACGTGCAGGACGCCCTGCTGGAGCGGTACGGCCGCTGGCCGCTGTGCCCGGTGTGCCCGGCCGGCGACCCGCACGCGCTGGAGGTGGAGCCGGAGCTCGGCCCCGACCCGCACTGGGTGTGCCACAAGGCGGGAGTGAAGGTCGCGGCGGTCGGCGGCCTGGGCGGAGCGGCGTCCTCGTGACCGTGTACATCGACCCGCCCACCTGGCCGGGCCACGGCCGGCTCTGGTCCCACCTCGTCAGCGACCTCTCCTACGCCGAACTGCACACCTTCGCCGACAGCCTGGGCGTGCCCCGCCGCGCCTTCGAACGCGACCACTACGACATCCCGCAGCACCGGTACGCGGACGTGGTGCGCGCGGGGGCGCTCGAGGTCAGCAGCCGCGAGGTGGTGCGGCTGCTGGACGGGGCGGGACTGCGGCGCCGCAAGGGGGCGGCTCAGCCGCGCAGTTCGTAGGTGATCTGCCCCGCGTCCTCGGCGATCCGGGTGAAGCCGGCCCGGGCGACGACCTTCTGCGAGGGCACGTTCTCGTGGTCGACGACGGCGGCCACGGTCCGTACGCCGTCCTGCTCCAGCGCCCGGGCCGACAGCGTGCGCAGGGCCTCGGTGGCGTATCCGTGGCCGCGGGCGCCCGCCACGAGGTCGTAGCCGATCTCGACGCGGCCGTCCGCGTCGGGGACGGTGTGGAAGCCCATCGCGCCCACCGCGCGGTCGTCCTCCCGCCGGACCAGCACGTACATGCCCCACTCGGGGTGGAACACGCCTTCCTCGTACTGCTTCACCATCATCCCCGCGCCCTCGCGCGTGCCGTCGGCGGCGGCCCCGCCGACCCACTCGTAGCCGCCGTCGCCCGCCAGGGAGAGATCGGCGGCGGTCGCCGGGGTGACGCCCTCCAGGGTGAGCCGCTCCGACCGGAGCACCGGGTTGTTGCTCCAGTGCCACCGGGTGACGGGTTCCCGGCCCGGCAGGTCACCGCGCCCGGTCGCCCAGAGCAGGGTGCCCCACGGTGTGGGGCCGGGCCGCACCCGCGGGAAGATCCGGGTCAGGACGAAGGAGGCCAGCTCGGCGGGCGGCTCGTAGGAGATGCCCGTCCCCTCGGCGATGTCGTGCGTGTGCAGCAGCACCTCGGCCACGCCCATCGCGGCGAAACCCTCACGGTTCGCGTGCCGGAAGGGGTACGGGTGGAAGGCGCGGACCGCGCGCGGGGTGGTGCGGACCGCGGCCGCGAGCAGGGCACCGGTGGTGCTGATCACCTGGAGGAGGCCCTCGTTGTCGGCGGGGTCGAGTCCGTCCTCGCTGCCGTCGAGGGTGATCTCGAAGGGGACGTACGCTTCCTGCGCCCGGCCGGCGATCTGTCCCGCGTACGCGATGAGATCGCTTGCGACGTGCGCCGCCGTCTCCCGGCAGTTCCACTCCAGCCGCCCGGCCCTCGCACCCGTCCAGTCCCGGTCGGTGACCGACCCCAGCGCCGCCACGCAGTGCGCGACGGCCTCCTCCACCTGTTCCGCTCCCACAGCACGCATGCGGGGCAGGTTAGGCGGGCGGCACCGCCGGGGTCGACAGCATTTCCAGCTCGCCCCGCAGGTTGTAGCGGGCGGTGGCCTCCCAGTGCTCCTGCCCGTACGGCGTACGGAACAGCCGGGGCAGGGCGAGGAGTCGCCGCAGTACGTCGGCCCGGCCCGCCCGGAAGGCGTCGCTGGGCACGAAGGAGTACTCCTCGCGGACGGCGGCGGTGTACGCGGCGTACGACGACGGCGGCGCGGCGAGGATCGCGAGGTCGGCGTCGCACAGCACCTGGCCGTCGCGGTCGTCGCCGGCCGGATCGTGCGTGACGGTGAGCCGGACCAGCCGCGCCACCTCGGCGGTCCGCTCCGCCGGCACCCCGGCCTCGGGCAGGGCACGCTTGGCGAGCCGGGCGGAACGCTCCTCGTTCTCGGACCGGTCCGGCAGGTACACGGCGTCGTGGAACCAGGCGGCCAGCCGTACGACGTCCGGGTCGTCCGCGTGGCCGGCCAGCTCGTCGACGCGGTCGAGGACCGCGGTCAGATGGGTGAGCGTGTGGTAGTGCCGCTGCGGCTCCTGCCAGCGGCCGAGCAGGTTGTCGGCGTACGGCGACGGATCGGGACCGCCGCCGGGCCCGCGGACCCCTTCCAGGGCGCGGGCGAAACGGGCACGCAGGGCTTCGGTGTCGGCCATGCACCCATTGTGCTCACCGCGCGCCGGGGACGGTGACGGTGCGGACGATCTTCCGCTGGGTAGGGTGAGCGGCCGAATCCCGAACGACTGTCCGCAAGCCGCCCTCCCGGGGCCCGCGTCCGGCAGCCGCAGGCGTGTGTGCCGCCGGTGCCGTGAGCGCCGGTGAGTGCCACGGGCGACGCGGCGAACAGAGAGTGAGCAGCCTGGTGCAACCAACGTTCGTACTGGTCCACGGAGCCTTCGCGAACTCCTTCTCCTTCGCGCCGCTCCAGGCCGAACTCGGCCTCCTCGGACACCGTTCGGTCGCCGTCGACCTGCCGGGACACGGCTTCGCGGCGACCTACACCCGCGCCTACCAGGCGCCCCAGGGCTCGCCGCGGCGCCCGGCGCGGTCAAGGGCGTCACGCTCGCCGACAACGCGGCGCACCTGATCGGCGTCCTGGAGCGGGCCAGGCGGAACGGCCCCGTGATCCTCCGCGGCTGGGGAAACTACTTTCGAACCGGGAATGCTGCCCGGAAGTTCCGGTCTGCTGACGAGTACGTGGTGTGGCGGCTCCGTAGATTGATGGTCAAGAAACGGGGATGCAACCTACGGCGTGGCCAGCGGCAGGAATGGGCAGAGGGGTGGTTTGCCGGGCACGGCCTGTATCGACTGCGTGGCACGATTCGCTATCCGAAGGCTGCGTAACCTGGTCAAGAAGATCATCGGTAAGCCGTGTGCGGGAAAACCGCACGCACGGATTGAAAGGGGAAAGGGGAATCGGGCCCGAAAAAGGCACCGCGCCCCGGACTACCAATGACGACTCCTGCGGATGTGACAGACGTACGAGACCCCGAACTGCCCGGACGGCTGCTGACCGTCGAGCGGGACGCGCTGATCCCGCTGCTGCGGGGGAGGGCCGACGAGGACTTCGCGCTGCCGGTCGCGGCGTGTCCGGGATGGACGGTGCGGGATGCGCTGGCGCACTGCTCGGCGGCGCTGTCCCGGGTGGTGGAGAGCCGGTTCGAGAAGGACGTGTTCTCGCCCGAGAGCAATGAGCGGGACATCGCCGAGCGGGCCGGGTGGACGAACGCCCGGGTGCTGGACGAGCTGGAGCGCGGGATGACCGAGGCCGGTCCGCTGATCGCCGGGACGGGCGGGCTGCTGGACGGCCTCGCGCTCGGCGAGTGGGTGCACGCCGGGGACGTACGGGCCGCACTCGGTGAGCCGGGCGCGTACGGGGGCGCGGGGCTTCCGTACGCGCTGGTGCTGCTGGCGCAGGCCACGAGCCGGCCGGGGCACGTGTCGCTGCACGCCGACCTCGACGACGTCGACGAGCCGCTGCGGCTGGGCGGCACCTCGGGGGAGCGTCCCCCGGCCCGCTTCATCGGCGACGGCCCGACGCTCGTACGGCTGTACGCGGGGCGCCCGCTGGACGGGGCGTCGTACGAGCTGGCCGGGGTGGAGGCGGCGGAGCTGAACATCTTCGGGGGCTGACCGCGGGGGCGGCGGAGCCCCGCTCGGGCGGACGGGCGTAGGCTTGGATTGGACTAGACCTCTAATGGGCAGGTCTGTCCTGTGCCCGACCGAGTCCGACGAATGGGGTCCCATGAGCAAGCGCGCAGTCCTGGAGGTGATCGCCCTCGACGTCGAGGACGCGGTGGCCGCCCAGGCCGGAGGTGCGGACCGCCTCGAGCTGGTCACGGACATGGCGGCGGACGGGCTCACGCCGGCGGCGGCGACCGTCGCGGGGATCCGGGCGGCCGTGGACCTTCCGGTGCGCGTGATGCTGCGGCTGGCGGACGGGTTCGCGGCGGGGTCCGCCGAGCGGCTGGTGGCTGCCGCGGGCGAGATGCGCGAGGCGGGGGCGGAGGAGTTCGTGCTCGGGTTCCTCGACGCGGACGGTGGGGTGGACCTGGCGGCGGTGGAGCGGGTCGCCGGGGCCCTGGAGGGGTGCCGGTGGACGTTCCACCGGGCCATCGACCGGGCCGCCGACCGGGCGGCGTTGCGCAAGCAGCTCGCGGATTTCCCCGGACTGGACACCTACCTGACGGCCGGGGCGGCGGAGGGGGTCGACGCGGGTCTGGCGACGCTGCTGGCGGAGGCGGGGCGGCGGGGGGAGCCGGGGTACGAGCAGCGGCTGCTGGTGGGGGGTGGGCTGCGGCTGGAGCATGTGGCGGGGCTGCTGGACGCGGGGATCGACGCGT
>NZ_NEUB01000662.1 GCF_002910825.1 Streptomyces sp. SM1
ACGCCGACCATCATGCCGCCTCGACGGGTTCCTTCCCGCGCCGGGCGCCGAGCTGACCGTCACCGTCGACGGCGCCGAACGCGTCATCGGCCACGCCGGTGAGCTGCACCCGCGCGTCGTGAAGACCCTGGGCCTGCCCGCGCGCAGCTGCGCGATGGAGCTGGACCTCGACGCCCTGGAGCGGGTCGGCGACGACACCCCGCAGGCGCCGGGCATCTCCACGTTCCCGGTCGCCACGCAGGACGTCGCGCTGGTCGTCGACGCGTTCGTGCCGGCCGCGGACGTCGAGGCCGCGCTGCACGAGGGCGCCGGTCCGCTGCTGGAGTCCATCCGCCTGTTCGACGTGTACGAGAACGCCGAGCAGCTGGGCGAGGGCCGCAAGTCCCTGGCGTACGCACTCCGCTTCCGCGCGACCGACCGCACGCTGACCGTCGACGAGGCATCGGCGGCCCGCGAGGCGGCGGTCACGCTCGCGACCGACCGCACAGGAGCGGTCCTGCGCAGCTGAGCCCCACCCGCCGCCCCGACTCCGCCCCCGCGACCGCCCCCGCGACCGCCCACCCGGGCGCTCGCGGGGGCGCGGTCCTTCCGGGCCGACGCCGCCGGTCTTCCGGTGTGGCAGGGTCCCGGTGGGTGATCGTGCGGGGAGCGGTCCCGGCGGACCGGTGCCGAGCTCCCCGGGTGGGTGGGCGTGCGCTGTTGTGTGCGTGGTCCTACGGGGGTGCGTTCTCGCGGTGCCGGCGGTGGTCCTTCCGGTGGTGCCTGTGCGGGGCCCCGGTGGTACGGGTTCGTCGGCGTGGCCGGGACGGTGCACCGGTGCCCGCACGGCGCGGGCGGGCCGTAGCCGGTGTGCGGGGGACGCCTCGGGGTGGATGGTTCGCGCGGATTTCCGGTGGCGAGCGGGGGTGTGGTGCGCCCCCACGCCACCCCGTGCCCCTCATCCTGCCGGTCACCTCACTCGTTCGAGTGAGTAATCCGGGTGATGCGTCTGGATCAGGCCATACGGTCGACAGAATCAGACCGGCCTTTCGGGGCCGGTCTGCGCTGTCCGGGCCTATATGGGGGGCCATCGGCATGATCCGCTTCAAGCCTGGGGCCGCCCGCTGGGCACCGCCCCGGCTCCTCTCACGGGCGCCCACTCTGGCGGTGCCCACAACCTGGGCGGCCGCCGCGGTCGCCTACCGGCTGACCTGCCCGCTCGCCCGGGACGACGCGCTCAGCGCGCGTCTGGTCAGCAGCGCGGTCCTGTGCACGGTCATCACCGGCCTCGTCCTGCACGTCCGGCGCACCCTGCTGCGCGAGCTGCGGCGGGCCCGCGGGATCGCGGGATCGCCGAGGCCGCGCAGAGCGCGCTGCTGCGGCCACCGCCACCGCGGGCCGGCGGGCTGGCCGTCGCCGCGGTCCATCTGTCCGCCGACCGGGGTGCCCGGATCGGCGGTGATCTGTATGAGGTGATCGCCACCGAGCACGGTGTGCGGGCCGTCATCGGTGACGTCCGCGGGCACGGGCTCGATGCCGTACGCACCGTGGCCGCCGTCCTCGGCAGCTTCCGGGAAGCCGCTCACGACGAGGCCCGGCTGGAGGGTGTGCTGCGCCGGCTGGAGCGGGCGATGGCCCGCCATCTGCGGGAGCGCGCCCACACCGAGTCCGACCCGGCGGTCGCCGAGGAGTTCGTCACCGTACTGCTGCTGGAGATCCTGCCGGACGGGGAGGTGCGGGCGCTGAACTGCGGGCATCCGTGGCCGCACCTGCTGACCGGCGTACGGGCCGATCCGCTCGACCGCACGGATCCGCTCCCGCCCCTCGGCCCGTTCCCGCTGCCCCGCGAACTTCCCCCCGTGCCGTGCGGACGCCTGCTTCCGGGTGAGGCGCTCGTCCTCCACACGGACGGGGCGGAGGAGGCCCGGGACACCGAGGGCCGGTTCTTCCCGTTGTGCGACGTCCTCACCGAGGCCGCCCGTGCCCGTCCCCTCACGCCCCAGACGGTGCTCCGCACGGTCCTCACGGCCCTGCTGCGGCACTCGGCCGGCCCGCCGAAGGACGACGTGGCGCTGCTGATCCTCAGGAACGAGCGGCACGTACGGCACTCCGCCCCCGCACTCCGCCACCGCGCCCACGCCACGGCCGACCACCTGCAGTACCCCGGGTGACCACCCGCCCCGATGTCTGCCCTCAGAGGCTCAGAGGTCCCCCAGGCGGCCGCGGACCGGTCGCCGGGCCGGTCGTCGGATGACGCCAAGGGTGATCACGCCTCTCCGTCGGGTGGGTGGGCGGTCCGTCCGCACGCGGTGCGCGGGCTCGCGTGTGACGGTTCGGCCGGGGCCCCGCAGGGGCGACGGGGGCCGGGGCGCAGCCCCGGGAAGGGAAGGGGCGGCGGGGGCGAGGAAGAGCCCCCGCCGGCCGGCGGAGCCGTC
Organism: Streptomyces sp. SM1; assembly: GCF_002910825.1. GTDB lineage: Bacteria > Actinomycetota > Actinomycetes > Streptomycetales > Streptomycetaceae > Streptomyces > Streptomyces okerensis. Next base: position 2,415 of record NZ_NEUB01000662.1, read on the forward strand.
CGCCCCGCCACGGAGTGTCGGGCAGGCAGCCGGGCGGACGGCGCGGAGACAGGCCGCCGCACTGTACGAGGGGGAGCCGGCGGCCCGGCCGGCCTCTTTCGAGGCAATTCAGTCAACCGGCCGGAAACTCTCCGCGACAGTGCGCGCACACTGCGGATGCGGGCACTCCGTTCACACCCCGTGTGAACGGCCTGCCACTACTCTGTCCGCACCGAACCACCGGGGGGCCCGAATGCAGCCCAATTCTCTGCTCGACGCGATCCTCGACGAGGCAGGGATCTCGCATGCCGGCCTCGCCGCACACGTCAACCAGGCCGGACGGGCGCGCGGGCTGTCCCTGAGGTACGAGCACACCGCCGTCGCGCGATGGCTGAAGGGCCAGCGGCCCCGGGGACAGGTACCCGACCTGATCTGCGAGGTCCTCGCCGCCCGGCTGCGCCGCCCGGTCACCCTCGACGACATCGGGCTGGGCGTGCCCGGCGAACCAGCCGCCCCGCACACCGGATCGCTCTCCGGCTTCGTCGAGCGGGCCACCGCGCTGTGGCGCTCCGACCAGCAGCGCCGCCCGCACATACTCGGCGCCCCCGCCGTCACCGGCACGCCCGCCGTGATGCCCGTGTGGGAGTGGGAGAACCCGCCCGAGGACGTGGACGTCTCCCGCGGCGGCCGCCACAGGGTCACCCCGAGCGACCTCGACACGCTGCGCGCCGGCCGCGCCCACTACGAGCAGATGTACCGCAAGGCGGGCGGCGTGGCGACCCGCGCCCGGATCGTCGGATTCCTCAACGCCGAGGCCGCCCCGCTGCTGCGCGGCAACTACACCGACGCCACCGGCCGCCAGCTGCACCGGGCCACCGGCGGACTGGTCGCGATCGCCGGCATCTGCGCGTACGACTCCGACGCGCACGGCCTCGCCCAGCGCTACTTCCACCAGGCGCTCCGGCTGGCGAAGGCCAGCGGGGACCGGGGCCTGGGCGCCTATGTCATCGCGCTGCTCGTCAACCAGTCGCTGTACATGCGGGAGTACCGGCAGGCCGTCGCCTTCGCCGAGGCCGCGCTGCGCGCCGCCGGCCCCCGCATCACCCCGGCCCTCGCCTCCGACCTGTACGCGATGCAGGCCAAGGCGTACGCACACCTGGGCGACGGCACGAGCGCGCTGTCCCGCATCCGGCGGGCCGAGCGGTCCGCCGAGCACATCCGGCGCGGACACGAACCCGACGAGACCGGCTATGTACAGCCCGGCCTGGTCAACGTCCAGGTGGCGGAGGCCCTGCTGAGCCTCGGCGAACTCGCCGCAGCGGGGGAGCACGCCGCGGCGGCCGTGGACAACCCCGCGCACGACCGGGGGCGGGTGCACCGGCTGGCCATGCTGAGCACCATCGAACTGCGCCAGGGCAACGCCGACAGGGCGGTGGCCATCGCCGTGCGGATGGCAGAGCAGGCCCGCGGGATGGAGTCGCAGCGGCTGCGCGACAGGCTTCGCGCGGTGCGCGAGCACCTCGTGCGCAGCGGTTGCGCCGGTACGGCCGAAGCGGCCGGACTCATCGACGACGCCCTGCGCGTACCGCTCTAGCGCCACCGCGGTTCGGGGACGCGGGACCCGGTGTGCGCCGTCCCCGCGCCTTCCGCTGCCCCGCGGGCGGCCTCCCGTGCGCCTGCTGCCGGAACGGCCGTTGCTGCGATATTGCCACTGACTCGTCGGAAGGTGGCAGAACCGTGCAGTGGACGAAGCGGAACGAACAGCCTGTGTACTCAAACCGCTGGTTCAGCGTCAATCTCGCGGATGTGGAACTCCCGGACGGCCGGCACCTCGACCATTTCCTCATACGGCTGCGGCCCGTCGCCGTCGCCACGGTGGTGAACGACGCCAACGAGGTCCTCCTGCTGTGGCGGCACCGCTTCATCACCGACAGCTGGGGCTGGGAACTCGCGGCCGGAGTGGTCGAGGACGGCGAGGACATCGCCGGAGCCGCGGCGCGGGAACTGGAGGAGGAGACCGGCTGGCGTCCGGGGTCCCTGCACCACCTCATGAGCGTGGAGCCGTGCAACGGCCTCACCGACGCCCGGCATCACATCTACTGGGCCGAGGAGGGCGAGTACGTCGGACACCCCGTGGACGACTTCGAGTCGGACCGCAGGGAGTGGGTACCGCTGAAGCTGGTCCCCGACATGGTGGCCCGGGGCGAGGTGCCGGCCGCCAACATGGCGGCGGCCTTACTCCTGCTGCATCACCTCAGGCTCGGCCAGGAGGACCGCGACCGGCCCTGACGCCGAAGACCCGGCACGCGTGTCACCGGACCGGGTACCGGGCCCCCGACGCCGGGCCCCGACGCGGGTGCCGGGCCCCCGGCGCGGGCGCCCGGCCGTTGGAACGCCGCTCAGTCGTACGTGTAGAACCCGGATCCGCTCTTGCGGCCGAGCCGGCCCGCGTCCACCATGCGCTGGAGCAGCGGGGGAGCGGCGTACAGCGGCTCCTTGTACTCCTCGTACATCGAGTACGCGACCGAGGCCACCGTGTCCAGACCGATCAGGTCGGACAGCTTCAGCGGGCCCATCGGGTGGGCGCAGCCCATCTCCATGCCGTTGTCGATGTCCTCACGGCTGGCGATGCCCGACTCGAACATCCGGATCGCGGAGAGCAGATACGGGATCAGCAGCGCGTTCACCACGAAGCCCGAGCGGTCCTGCGCGCGGATCGCGTGCTTGCCCAGCACCTTCTCGGTGAAGGACTGGGCCCGGCTCAGCGTGCCCTCGGAGGTGGTGAGCGCCGGGATCAGCTCGACCAGGTTCTGCACCGGAGCGGGGTTGAAGAAGTGGATGCCGATGACGTGGTCGGGACGCGAGGTGGCGACCGCGAGCTTCACCAGCGGGATGGAGGAGGTGTTGGAGGCCAGGATCGCGTCCGGCCGGGTCACGACCTGGTCCAGCACCTGGAAGATCTCGGTCTTGACCTGCTCGTTCTCGACCACGGCCTCGATCACGAGGTCACGGTCGGCGAACTCGCCGAGGTCGGTGGTGAAGCTCAGCCGGGCCTGTGTGGCCTCCAGCTCCTCCGCGGAGATCTTGCCGCGCCCGGCAGCCTTCGACAGGGAGTTGAACAGCCTGGTACGGCCTATCTCCAGGGCCTCGCCGGTGGTCTCGGCGACCATCACGTCCAGTCCCGCACGGGCGCACACCTCGGCGATCCCCGCGCCCATCTGGCCGCAGCCCACCACTCCGACGCGTTCGATGTCGGTCACATCGTTCCCTTCGTTCCTGCTTACGGCTGTGACAGGTAGCCGGGTCCCGGTGCCTGCTCCGTTGGTGCACGTTACTAAGAAGTATCGATGATCGATCGCGGGGGTGGGGCATCCTGGGGCCGGACGGCCCGCGACGGGCCCGCGTCCGGCGGTACGACGGTGAACGGAGGGGGTCCGATGAGACCGGTGTCACGCAGGGGCTTCACGGCGGTGGCGCTCGCCTCGCTGGCCACCGTGCCCCGGGCGTCCGCCGCCCCGCGGCAGACACGGGGAGCGTCCGGCGCCCCGGCACGGGGCGGCGCGGCGAGCGGCGAGATGCGCGGCATGTGGGTGGCCACCGTGACCAACCGGGACTGGCCCTCCCGGCCCGGCCTGAGCGTCACACGACAGCGTGCCGAGCTGACCGCGCACCTCGACGCGGCCGTGCGCGCCGGGCTCAACACCGTCGTCTTCCAGGTGCGGCCCACGGCCGACGCGCTGTGGCCCTCGCCGTACGAGCCGTGGTCGCAGTACCTCACCGGAACCCAGGGAGCGGATCCCGGCTGGGACCCGCTCGGCACCGCCGTCGAGGAGGCCCACGCCCGGGGTCTGCAGCTGCACGCGTGGTTCAACCCGTACCGCGTGGCCATGCACGCCGACCCGGCCCGGCTCGTCCCCTCCCACCCGGCGCGACGCAACCCCGGCTGGGTGGTGACGTACGGGGGGAAGCTCTACTACAACCCGGGGCTGCCCGAGGTCCGCGCCTTCGTGCGGGAGGCGATGCTGGACGCGGTGCGCCGCTATCCCGTCGACGCGGTCCACTTCGACGACTACTTCTACCCGTACCCGGTGGCCGGCCAGACCTTCGACGACGACCTCGCCCATGACACCCACGGCGGCGCCTTCCCGGACCGCGCGGCCTGGCGCCGGGACAACGTCGACCGGCTGGTGCGGGAGACGGCCGACGGGATCAGGGCGATCCGGCCCGGCACCCTCTTCGGTATCAGCCCGTTCGGGGTGTGGCGCAACGCCGAGGTGGACGAGCGGGGCTCCGACACCCGCGCTGGCGTGCAGACGTACGACGACCTGCACGCGGACACCCGCAAGTGGGCCCGCGAGAGCTGGATCGACTACATCTGCCCGCAGCTCTACTGGAACATCGGCTTCGGCCCCGCCGACTACGTGAAGCTGCTGCCCTGGTGGGCCGACGTCGTCCAGGGCACCGGGACCCGGCTGTACGCGGGGGAGGCGCTGTACAAGGCGGGCGACCCGGCGCAGCCCGCGGCCTGGCGGGACCCGGCCGAACTCTCCCGCCACCTCACACTCGCCGAGGAGTACCCGCAGGTGGGCGGGCATGTCTTCTTCGCCGCCCGTGAGGTCGCGGCCGATCCGGCCGGGGCCATGGCGCGGGTCATCGCCGACCACTACCGGCAGCCGGCGAAACCTCCCCGCTGACCGGGTGCCGGGCGGGCGGCGACCACCCCTCCCGGGCGGTCGCCGCCCGCCCGGGCCCTCGGGGCCTGTCGGGCGGATCATGCCGGTGACGCGGCATCGACGGACCGTTGCGCTTCCTCCGCCCCGATCCGCCGGACGGACCCTAGTGCTGCGGAGTCCTGTGCCGGATCTCGGTGTCGGGGCCGGGTGAGCACACGCCTTCGTGCCCGTCCTCGAAGCGGACGCGGTAGGGCGGATTCCCTTCCTCGCCCATCACTTCGACGATCTCACCGACCTTGTCGTGCTGGCCGACCACCCTGCCGTGCTGGACAAGCTGGTCACCCTGGGTTGCGCGCATCGGGCCTCCTCTCAACCGCGGGCCCGCTGGGTGACGGCGATGCACACCAGCACCGCCGCGGCCGTCAGCGGGGCGGCCACCGTCAGGTACTCGTTCAGCAGCAGCACCGACCACACCAGTGTGAGCAGCGGCTGGGCGAGCTGCAACTGGCTGGCCTTGGGAATGCCGATGGCCGCCATGCCCCGGTACCAGACGATCAGTCCGAGGAACTGCGACCCCGCCGCCACCCACAGCACGCCGGCCACGCTGTGCGCGGTCAGCCGTACCGGCTCGGTGCTCAGCGCGAACGCGGCGACGGGCAGGGCGACCGGCAGGCACAGGACCAGCGCCCAGCCGATCACCTGCCAGCCCGGCATCACCCGGGCCAGCCTGCCGCCCTCGGTGTATCCGGCCGCACACACCAGGAGCGCCCCGAAGAGGTAAGCGTCGGCGGTGGTCAGCGCGCCGCCGCTCTGCCCCACGGTGAACGCCAGCACCGCGGCCGCTCCGGCGAGGGCCGCGATCCAGAAGGTGCGCGACGGACGGGAGCCGGTCCGCAGGGCGGACAGCAGCGCCGTGGTCAGCGGGAGCAGTCCCACGACGACGGCCGCGTGCGCGGTGGTCGAGGTCTGCAGTGCCAGGGTGGTCAGCATCGGGAACCCGAGCACCACGCCGGCGCCGACCACCGCCAGTCCGGGCCAGTGCCGCCGGTCCGGCGGCACGATGCGCAGGGCGAGCAGACAGCCGCCGGCGATCAGCGCGGCGAGCACGCTGCGCACGGCCACCAGGGACCAGGGCCCGAAGCCCTCGAGGCCCCAGGCGGTGGCCGGAAAGGTCAGGGAGAAGGCGAGGACGCCGAGGGCGGCCTGCAGGGTGCCGACGCGGCTGTCCCGGACGGCGGGCACCGCTATCCCGGGGGAGGCGGTAGCGCTACTCTGTGCTCTCATGCATGAGCGTAGCAGTGTCGGTGAACTGGCGGATCGGCTGCGAACGGAGCTCGACCGCTACTCTCCCGATGAGAAGCTCCCGTCCAGCCGGGCCTTGGTGGAGCGGTTCCGGGTGAGTCCCGTGACGGTCTCCCGGGCGCTGGCGCTGCTCGCCGCCGAGGGGCTGGTCGTCACCCGGCCCGGCGCGGGCGCCTTCCGTGTCCGGCCCCGCGCCTCGGCCGCCCCCGGTGGAGACACCTCCTGGCAGGAGGTCGCCCTGAGCGCCGACGGCGCCGCCGACCTCGTACCGCGCTCGGTGGACGCCTCCGGAGTGCTGGTCTCGCTGGCCGCGCCGCCGCCCGGGGTGATCGAGTTCAACGGCGGCTATCTGCATCCCTCCCTGCAGCCTGAGCGGGCCATGGCGGCGGCGCTGTCGCGGG
>NZ_NEUB01000663.1 GCF_002910825.1 Streptomyces sp. SM1
TGGCCGGGCCTGCGATACGTATGCGGCTCAGGTACGGATCACCATCGGTACCAGCGGCCCCGGCCCCCACCTGCCGAGGTGGAACGCATGACGAAGCCGAGCAGCCAGAGCACCAGAACGGCGATGGCGACCCACCACAGCACCTTCACGGCGAAACCGGCACCGAAGAGGATCAGGGCAAGAAGCAGAACGAGCAACAGGGGAACCATAGTTATCAACCTCCTGGAGCACCGATTGCCCCCTGTCGGCACCTTCATTCCCCAGTCCCGCCTTGTTTGTGAAGGAACAATGGGGGCACTTGTGCGTCACCACGAGAGCGGTGAGAACGCCACGAGGAGGCGTGTTCCATGAGTGCCGGCGAAAAGGCCGAGGCGAAGACCGAGCAGGCCCGGGGCAAGGCCGAAGAGGCTCTGGGAAGCGCCGTCGGAAACGACCGGATGGCCGACGGTGGCCAGGCCAGGAAGAGCAAGGGCGACGCCCGCGAGGCCAAGGAAAAGACGAAGGACGCCTTCAAGCACTGAGGCCGCCACGGCTTGGGAGAGGGACCGCCCCGAAGCAATCCGGGCCGGTCCCTCCCGCATGCCCCCGCCGTATCGAGGAGTCACCGGTGCTTCCGCCGGGCGTCCGTCAGTAGTTCTGGTTCTCGCTCTCCGCGGTCAGCCACTGCATGTGGTCGTGGAACTGCTGCCCCGCCTTCTGGAACAGCTGGTACTCCCCGGCCTGGAGGTTCCGGACACCGAACTCCGAGCCGAGGTGCTCGTCGACGACCTTCATGAGGGCGAAGGGCCCGGTCGCCACGGGGCCGGCCATGTGGAGCTCTTCGGCGTCCATGTCCCCGAGGGAACGGGCGATCTTGTCGATCACCTTCTCCATGACGGCGGAGTTCCGCTGCGCGCCGATGAAGTGGTTGCCGTAGCCACCCGTGTCGAGGAGGTAGCGCGCCGCGGTCCTGACCTGTTCCGTGGTCGCGACCCCCGTGACGGGCGGGGCACCCGCGGCCGAGAGGGATGCGTTGAGGCTGCTTTCGTCCCGGATGAGCGGTCCGAGGACCGGGACGTCGTTCTCTCGGAGCGTCGGCCGGGTCTGCTTGAGGTCGATCGTCCCGGACCCCGGGTCCACGTCGGCGTACACACCGCCGAGCTTCTTGAGGATGCTGTAGCGGGCGATGTCGGAGGCCAAGGGGTACGCCTTCGTGGGACCCCCGGTCGCCTTCTCGTACGTGGCCGCGACCCGCTCGTCGAGGGCGTCCTCGATGTACTTGAACTCGATCGCCCTGGCTCTTCTCACCCGGAACGAGTCGCCCACTGACCAGCTACTGCGCTTGTCCGTCCACAGGTTGATGCGCCAGTCGGAGTTCTGCGCCTTCTCCGCCCACGCCAGGACGTTGGCAAGCGCCTCCTTGCTGATGCCGCCGCCGATCCGGATGAAATGGACCAGGGGCGGGATGCGGGGGCGTTCCTCGGCAGAGGCCTGAGACACCACCTGGCGGAGGGTGTCGAGATAGGCCGGCTGCGGATCGAGGGCCTCGAGACGCTTCATGACGAGCGAGACGGCCTCGTGGTTGCCCTTGAGGATCGATTCGAAGACGAACCGGCGGACGTCCTGCTCGTTGTCGGAGTCCACGGCCTCCCGGCCCGTGGCATCGTCCTTGTCGTACGAGACGTGGAGTGGGACGCGCTGCACGGAGTGGACGGGGGCGACGCAGGGGAGGGTGCCGCTGCGCGTTGCACGGGCGCGGCAGGCTGCGGGGCGGCCGACATGACCCGTGTGGCGTTCGCCTCGGCTTCCCGCTCGAAGCGGTCCGACGGGTCGGAGACCTTCAGGCCGTTGCCGTTGCCGTTGCCGTTGCCGTTGTCGGTACCGGCGACGGGGCCCGTGCGCTGCTGGACGACGTGGGTGAGCTCGTGGGCCAGCGTGTGGCTGTCCACACTGTCGCCCCCGAGGACGATGTGGCTGCCGCTGGTGTAGGCGTGGGCGCCGACTTCGGCGGCGGAGGCTTTGGCAGCGCTGTCGTTGTGGATGCGCACGCCGGAGAAGTCGGTGCCCATGCGCGCTTCCATGTCGGTACGGGTGGCGTCGTCCAGCGGGCGTCCGGGGGAACGCAGCACGTCGTGGACGGCGGAACGCTGCACCGGCTCCTGGTGGCCGCATCCGGCGTCGTGCCGGTGCTCCTCCTGTGTCCACGCGTGGCCGGCCTGACGGAGCATCTGGACGATCGCCGTGTTGCCCGCACTGCCCTGCAGGCCGAGCAGGCCGGGCTGACGCGCGGGCGGCGCGGGCGCACACCTGCGCGCCGGGGCGTGGCCGGCGGCCCCGGTGCGTGTGGCCTTCTCGTGATCGTGCACGGACCCTCTCTTCTGGCTTCCGGCAGGGGAATCGTCGACCTCTTCTGGGTACGAGAGAACAGCCGCCGGCGCAAGAAGCGATCGGGCAGTCCGTACGGGCCGAACGGGTACTTCCCGAGGGCGGAGCGCCCCCGTCCGCCTCCGCCTCGCCCGCCTCCCGGCGCGCATCGCGGTGCCGGCGCCCTTCCCGCCCGATCACGCCATGCGGCCGATGAGCTTTCCCGGACGCCGGCCGGACAGACAGATCAGCGCAGTCCGGCGAAGAGATCGTTCTCGGGTACGGCGGCGCCGGTGGCGTCCTTGACGCGTACGAAGGTCTCCGTGCCCATCAGCTCACCGAACCTCTCCTTGCCCATCCTGAGAAAGAAGATGTTCTCGCCCTGACTGGCGTGCGCGGCCAGCGCGTCGAACTTCTGCCCGCTGAACGCGGTGGTGTCCACCCACGTGGTGATCTCATCGTCGGGGAGCCCGATCTCGGCCATCGCGGCGGCCTCGGCGGGATCCGGCTCCGGCATGTCCGGATGGAACTCGCGCATGATCTCCCCGAACCGCCGCATCCCCGAGCGGGGAATCGTGGTCCAGTACACCTTCGGTGTCAGCGACGTCATCTCCAGCGCGGCCATCGTGATGCGGTGGGCCTGGATGTGGTCGGGGTGCCCGTAGAAGCCGTTCTCGTCGTAGGTGACGACCACATCAGGTCGGTAGTGCCGCATGAGTTCCGCGAGCCGGGCGGCACCTTCCTCGACGGGGGTCCGCCAGAAGGATCCGGGGGCGTCGTTGGTCGGCCAGCCCGTCATCCCGGAGTCGGCGTAGTCGAGCATCTCCAGATCGCTGATCTTCAGGACCTCACAGCTCGCCTCGAGTTCGCGTCGGCGCATCAGGGCGACGGCCGCCGGATCATGACCGGGATCGCCCGGCTTGACACCCCCCGGCCCGTCACCGCAACCGCCGTCGGTACACGTCACGAGCACCGTGCGGATGCCTTCCGCCGCGTACCGCGCGAGGACCCCTCCGGTCCCGGTGGCCTCGTCGTCGGGGTGGGCGTGTACCGCCATGAGCGTCAGGGGCCGGTCGGTCATGAAGCAGTCCTCCTGCGGAAAACGTCCTGGTCCGGGCTGCGCGGCGGGCGTGCCGCGATGCCGGGGCCCGGCTGCCGACCGGGGCGGACGAGCTCGTACGCTCTCCGTGTCCCCGCCCGCGCGGCACCGGCACCTCGGTCGATGCAACAACGCGGCCCGGACCGGCTGTTCCCACCACGGCCGCTCGGTTTGCCCCGGTCAGGCGCCCGATCCGGCGGACGGGGCCGTGGTGTCAGCGCAGGCATCGCTGGCGGTGGTTTCGCCGGCGTTCCTGGCTCTCGGAGGCGTACGCGACGGTCCAGTCGTAGAGATGGGCGAACGGCCCGCGCAGGGATGCGCCGAGGGCGGTCGGCGAGTACTCGACGGCGACCGGCGGGGTCTTGATCGTGTAGATGCCGCCGTTGTTGCCGACGCCGTACATCAGGCCGTTCTGCACCCGGAACTCGATGCCGATCAGAGCCGAGTCGCCGGTGAGCCCGACGAGCTCCGGGACCCGGTCGAGCACGTTCGGCCGGTCGGTCGTGAACGTGGCCATCAGGGTGCCGTCACCTGTGATCCCGAACGCGCGCAGGCTGGCAGTGGCGGTGGGAGCGGCCGAGCCACTTCCCGGCGCGCTCAGCGCGCGCTCACCGCGGGGCAGCCCTGCCCGGAACAGCCGTGTCAGGCAACGCAGACCCGACCCGGGCGCGTGACCAACTCCGCGTGCTCCATTGACATTTCACTCAGCAGGCCTACCTTTGGGAGCGCTCCCATCACAGCTTGCCACTGGAAGGAGTTCCCCCCACATGCGTAAACAGAGTTCGTTGACCGGGCGTTCGCGGTCGTCCCGCCGTCGGCCTCTCCAGGTGCTCGTCATGCTGTTCGCCGTAATGGTCGGCGCACTGACCTGGCCGGCCCCCGCCCAGGCTCACGGCACCATCGTCGGCCCCGCCTCCCGCGCGTATCAGTGCTGGAAGACGTGGGGCAGCAACCACACGAACCCGGCCATGCAGACCGAAGACCCCATGTGCTGGCAGGCTTTCCAGGCCAATCCCGACACCATGTGGAACTGGATGAGTGCGCTCCGCGACGGCCTCGGTGGCCAGTTCCAGGCGCGGACCCCCGACGGGACGCTTTGCAGCAACAACCTCTCGAGGAACGCCAGCCTGAACACGCCCGGGCAGTGGAAGACCACCACCGTCGGCAACAACTTCTCGGTCCACCTGTACGACCAGGCGTCCCACGGTGCCGACTACTTCAAGGTCTACGTCAGCAAGCAGGGCTTCAACCCCAAGACCCAGAACCTGGGCTGGGGCGACCTCGACTTCATCACGCAGACCGGCCGTTTCGCCCCGGCGCAGGACATCACGTTCCCCGTCCAGACCTCCGGCTACACCGGACACCACATCCTGTTCGTGATCTGGCAGGCCTCGCACCTCGACCAGGCCTACATGTGGTGCAGCGACGTGAACTTCGGCTGAGCCGGGAAGCGCCGCGCAGGCCACCGGCCCCCGCCAGGCGCCGGTAATCCGCCGCCCGACCCGACCGAGCTCCGTCGGGACAGGGGACCCATGCGGTCACCCTGCCCCGACGGGGCTTCCCGCGCTCCTGGCGCTGCGACCGGGAACCTCTGCCGGACCGCTCGTTGTGCTGGATGTCAGGACAATGCACCAGGCAAAAGGAAAACCCCAGGGCGTTGACCTGGGGTTTCGCATGGAGCGGGTGACGAGAATCGAACTCGCGCTCTCAGCTTGGGAAGCGACGGGCCTTGGACGGTCGCCCCCGCTCTGACCCGCGGGTACATGGTCAACGATGAGGATGTGCTACTTCGGCGCATGCTCCTGTCGACCGTAGTTGTCCGCTCTGAAGGGCACGCAGTGGGCACGGCGCGGTGAAGCGGCCCGACCAGAGGCGCAGATGCGTACGTGTCGAACCTACGCCTCCGAGTTCTGCCCGCCGAGGGGGCCTCGGTTGCCTCCGCACATGATCTGGAGGAATTTGTGGGGCGCAACGCCGCAGGCCGAGCATCCCCTCTGCCCGCGACCCATTCAAATCTGGCCGAGGTCGATCTCCGCCGCGAAGGGGGCGGTGACCTTCAAGACGCCGGCGAACACGTCCCCCTCGCGGTACGTCCTCGTCGCGGGGTCGAGCAGGTACGTATACACCAGCGGTGCACCCGTCGCGGCTTGCTCGATCCGCCAGTAGAAGCCGATCCCGGCCTTGGCGTACTGGTCCACCTTCACGATCCGGTCGGTGGTTTCCGAGCCCGGCGACACGACCTCGGCCACGAGCAGTACGTGCTCGGGCCGGGTGGGTGTGATGTCGATCGTGTCCGCACGGTAGACGATGACGTCGGGGCGGCGATTGGTCAGCGGGACGTCCTGCAGCCGGACGTCGAAATCAGTGTCGGCGTTCCAGTCCGGGCCTGCGGCGGCGTCCAGGGCATTCGCCAGGAGCCGGGCCAGCCGATTGTGCCGCTTGGACGCGCTGGGACTCACGACGACCATTCCATCCACGATCTCGATGCCGGCGCACTGCTCCTCGGACCACGACTCGTACTCCTCCGCCGTGATCTGCTCGTGCATCCACGCCGGGGCCACCATCTCGGCAGTCATGACACGCCTCCCGGACGCTGTGCGGCGGGCCTGGTCCCGCGCGACTCAGCGTACTGCGTTCGCTCGTCCGGCGTTCTGCGCAGAACTCGGCTCGCGGTTGACTCTCATCAGCCATGCGAACGTTCTGTTGCCCGTGCCGGCAGTTGTGACTCCTCTACAGGAGCGGACGGCCGAACGGAGACTTGCGGCGCTACCGTCCGGTCTTCTGGCTCCGGTAGTAGCGCCTGGTGAGGGCGTGTGTCTGCCGATACCGGGCTGATGGGCGGAGCAGGTACCTCGCCTGACAGGCACCCGGAGGACAAGAATGGACGCGACACGACCGATGTGAGTCGGCCTCAACGAACCGCTCTGGGTACGGGCGTCTCTCGCCGCCTGTCGTGCACGAGCTCGTTGGCCTCGATCTTGCGTGACGGTCCGCCGACGAAGTCGGTGGACCGTTTTCGTTCTGAGGGGTGAAGTTGGGCAGACTGCGGGCCCGAGTGTCGTCTCGGGTGGACGCCGGGTTCCACTGCTCCGGCTGGAGGATTTCTCTCGCAGAGACGGGTGGATCCGCTGGTCAGCCGGGGTTCGGCAGGAGGGCGAGCCGTTCGAGGGCGGCGGTGATGTGGCGGGTCCAGGGCCAGTGCCGGGCCAGGCGGAGGATCGGCCGGCGGCCGGTGGTCACGAACTGCCCGGCCGCGCTGAACAGGCGGAGGCGCAGGCGGCGGGGTTCCCAGAGCCCGGCTGTGCCGGTCGGAGCGAGCATCGGCATCCAGGCCAGCAGATCGAGAGCGATCTGCACGATCTCCGCCCAGATCTGGTTCTGGGCGGTGCGGTGCGGTGCGGAGGGAAGTTCCGCAGGCCGGTGGCCAGGGCGGCCCGAATCCGGTCCTCGGCCCTCGCTCGCAGCCGGTGACGGAGCTCGAGTTCGGCGATCGGCCGGCCGACGGTGTTGGTGGCGAGACAGGTCAGCCGCATGCCGTCCGCGTCCGTGAGCCGCAACTGGGCTCCGGGGCGGGGCCGTTCCTTCCTGACGATCAGCCGCATGCCTTGGGCCAGCCGTCCAGGACGCCGCCGGTGAGTTCGGCGCCCCAGGCGCCGTCCCGGATCTCGCCGTCCGCCTCGGCGGCCGGTGTCCAGGCCGAGGCCGGAACCTTCAGCACATGCTGGTGGATCGCGTCGGTGACCGTCATGCCGACCGAGTAGAACAGCCACCGCCCTCGCCGGGCGAGCCAGGCGACGAAGTCGTGGGTGCCGCCCGCTGAGTCGGTGCGGATCAGGGTCTGACGACCGCGCCGGTATTCCTTCGGCAGTTGAGCCAGAGCCGGTTGGGCGGCGGTGACGTGGTCGGTGGCGGTGTTCGAGCCCGCGTTCCGGTCCTGAGCAGGGCCGCCACCGGCTCTCCGGTGCCGCCCGGCCCGTGATCGACGAACCCCATCAGCGGGTGATGACCCAGGTCCGCTTCCAGGTCGGGGCCGCGTCCTCCCGCGGAAACGTCTGGCGGTTGGCCGATCGGGAAGCGCCCGATGCCGACGGGACGGTGACCGTCGATCTCGACGGGGTGCTGGTGATCGCGCACTCCGGCAAACGACGGAGTCGATCAGGCGGGAGACCGTCGGGTCGGAGGCGACCGCCCCGAACACGGCCGGCTCGGCCCGCGGCATGCCGACATCGGCGAGGCAGTCTCCCCCCAGCGCCACCGCCAGTGCGACGTCCAGCAGGATCTTCCCCGGATCGTGGACAGCCCGCGGCCTCCGCCACAGTGTCAGCGCCGCGGATATCGCGGTGTCGAGACCGGCCTTGCGGACGGTCTCGACCAGCAAGCACGCCCCCGGCCTGCGAGACCACCGCCCGGCCGCCGCCCTCGATGTGGACACGCGGGTACGACCCGATACGCCGCCCACGACCCTCACAGCGCAGCACCGGGTGCAGGCGCCGGTGCCATCCGCCGGCCGCCCGCTCACCCTCTACGCGGGTGCGCTCGCCGCGGTGGTCGTCGTCGGCATGCCCGAGGGCTTCCGCTTCTACGACCTCCGCCACACGGGGCACACGCTGTCCACCCGGTCCGGTGCCACCCTCAAGGACACGATGGTCCGCGTGGGCCAGTCCTCGGAGAAGGCGGCGCTGATCTATCAGCACTCCGACGACGAGCGACAGCAGGAGGTCGCGGCCGGCCTCGACGCCACCGTGCGGAAGGCGCGGGCCGCCGCAGCCAGGAAGGTGTCGGACAAGCCTTCTGGCACGAATCTGGCACGCGGCGAGTGATCGCCGAGAAGAGCAAAAAGGTGGCCCGGGTCTCTGACCTGGGCCTTCTCAGTGGAGCGGGTGACGAGAATCGAACTCGCGCTCTCAGCTTGGGAAGCTGATGTTCTACCATTAAACTACACCCGCGTGAGATCCAGACCCGCTGCACGAGCGGTGTCCGAATGCTCGCTCACTCTACCCCATGGCAGGCCCCCGGTGTTCAGGACCCGGGGGCCTGACGGTGTTTCAGGGCATGGATGCGGCTGCGGGGGGCACGCGTTGGGGCGTACCGTGAAGTGGTGGCGCGGGTGCGGGGTGCCGCCTGGAGGGTCGTTCCTTTGATCCCGTAACGTGGCTTTTGTCGTCAGGGCAGTAAGCCAGACGCGGCTCTTGGGGAAGGGACTCTTGGACTTGATGGAGCGCACCGTCGTCCGATGTGCCGATGGGCACGTGTTCACCGCCGCCTCGTTTCCGATGCAGCAGGCCGATCGACTCGGCCCCGGTCGGCTACTGAGGTGTCCGCGCTGTGCGCGGCTTCGCAGTGTGGTACCGGTCACCTTGCAGAGGCGGTAGCGCGGGCGGCAGACAGAGGGCGTGGGCGCGCGGGGCGGCCGGTGGTGGTCGGCCCGCGCGTCTTGCGTATTCTCGGGGCGTGCTTCTCTCAGACAAGGACATCCGGGCCGAGATCGACGCCGGACGGGTGCGGATCGATCCCTACGACGAATCCATGGTGCAGCCGTCCAGTATCGACGTACGCCTCGACCGCTACTTCCGGGTGTTCGAGAATCACCGGTACCCCCACATCGACCCCTCCGTGGAGCAGGTGGATCTGACCCGGCTCGTGGAGCCGGAGGGTGACGAGCCGTTCATCCTGCATCCCGGCGAGTTCGTGCTGGCCAGCACGTACGAGGTCATCTCGCTGCCGGACGATCTCGCCTCGCGGCTGGAGGGCAAGAGCTCGCTCGGGCGGCTCGGGCTGGTGACGCACTCCACCGCCGGGTTCATCGACCCCGGGTTCTCCGGGCACGTGACCCTGGAGCTCAGCAACCTCGCGACGCTCCCCATCAAGCTGTGGCCCGGTATGAAGATCGGGCAGCTGTGCATGTTCCGGCTCACCTCGCCGACCGAGCACCCGTACGGCAGTGAGCGCTACGGCTCCCGGTACCAGGGGCAGCGGGGGCCGACGGCCTCGCGGTCCTACCTCAACTTCCACCGGACCCAGGTGTGAGCGCAGTGCGGGAGAACCTGAGCTACGAGCAGTTCGGCGTCGCCGTCCGTGAACTCGCCCAGGCCATCGCCGACGACGGGTACCGGCCCGACGTCGTGCTGAGCATCGCGCGGGGCGGTGTCTTCGTCGCCGGCGGGCTCGCCTACGCGCTCGACTGCAAGAACATCCACCTGGTCAACGTGGAGTTCTACACGGGGGCCGGGACCACGCTCGAGATGCCCGTCATGCTCGCGCCCGTGCCCAACGCCATCGACTTCACCGACAAGAAGGTGCTGATCGCGGACGACGTCGCCGACACCGGCAAGACGCTCAAGCTCGTCCGCGACTTCTGCCTCGACGCCGTCGCCGAGGTGCGCAGCGCCGTCGTCTACGAGAAGACGCAGTCGCTGGTGAAATGCGAGTACGTGTGGAAGCGGACCGATGAGTGGATCAACTTCCCGTGGAGCTGAGGGGCTCCCCTTGGGGAGCCCCTTGTTGTGTGTGGCCGTGGGGTCAGAAGGTGCCCAGCTTCACGATCGACAGCAGGGCGATCAGCTGGATCGCCGACGCGCCCAGGGCCTTCGGCCACGGGAGGTCGTGGGAACGGCTGACCATGACGGTGAGCAGGGCGCCGCCCGCCACCCAGGTGGCCCAGCCGAGGAGCTGGACGAAGGACGCGTCGCCGCCGGCGAACATGGCGACGACCAGGCGGGGGGCGTCCGTGAGGGACATGATCAGCATGGAGAGGCCGACCGTGGGCTGCCAGGCGCCCGTGCCGCCGAGCTGGCGGGCCAGGGTGTGGGTGACCACGCCGAGGACGAACGAGCTGATCACCAGGGCGACGGCGGTCGTCAGGACGATCGGGACCGCGTTCGAGAGGGTGGCGTTGATGGCGTCCTCGCGGGCGCCGTCGAAGCCGAAGACGGCGAGCAGGCCGTAGAGGAACGTGACGACGAGGGCCGGGCCCCACATCGCGTAGTCGCGCATCTGGAGGAAGGTCTGCGCGGGGGACAGGACGATGCCCTTGAGCAGGTCCTTCCAGCGCAGCCGGGGGCCGACCGGGCCGGGGGGCGGGGCCGCGCCGGCCTGGTAGGTGTCGCCCTGGTTGTAGGGGTCGTCGTTGATCGAGAAGGCCTGGGTGTGGCCCGCGTTGTTGGCCGCGTACGGGTCCGGCGGGGCGCCGTGGTGGCCCTGGGGGCCGTGAGGGTACGCGCCGTCGCCGAAGTACTCCGGCTCGCCGTAGCCGGACGGGCCCCCGTGTCCGCCGCGGCCGCCGTGTGCCTGCGGCCAGGGGCTGCCGCCTCCGCCGCCCTGTCCGTATGACGGGGGCTGCGGCGCCTGCGGGTAGCCGTATGACGGCCCCGGCGGCGTCTGCTGTCCGTGCGGAGGGTGTTGCGGTCGCGCGTTGGGAGCGCCGTTGTTGTTCCGGCCGCGTCCGATCCTGAATCCAGCCACGTCATCGAACGTACCTGTTCCCCGGCGGTCGCGTGCCGGGCCCCGGCTTCCGGGGAGGGCTTTGCGGCCGAGCTGTGACATCCCCTAAGGGGCCGTCAGCCCCGGGGTCCGTCGTCCGTAGGGGTGGGGGGCGTTCCGGCCCTCCGCAGGACGGAGGACGGAGGACGGAGGACGGAGGACGGAGGAGGACAGCGGGAGATGCGGGCGCCGATTCGTGGTGTGCCGCTGGTCCAGTTGTCGAGCCGTGAGAGGTTCATCGCGGCTGCGGCGAAGAGGTGCTGGAGGTGTGTCTTGGGCTGCCCGCGGTAGCGGGACCGGCGCAGGCCGTAGGCACGGACTCCTTGGGAGAGGGTGGCCTCGATGCCGTTGCGCTACTGGTAGCGGCCACGCCATTCGCGGGTTTGCTGGGCGGCGCGGTTCTGCTGGATCGCTTGGTGCTCGTCGTGGTGCCGCAGCATGATCTCGCGGCGCTGGCCGGTGGCCGATCCGACGCATGTGCGCAGGTCAGGGCAGGGGCGACACTCGCTGTGGCGGAAGCGGACCCGGACGACTTCAGCGCCCTTGGAGTTGGTGCGGGGGTACCACTGATCGGTGGTGGCCCCGTTGGGGCAGGTCACCTGCCGGCGGCCCCAGTCGACGGTGAAGGCGGCGGTGGCAAACCGGCCCTTGGCCTGAACCGTGGTGTTTCTCTGGACCGGTCCCAGCAGTTCAACGCCCGTGCGCTCAGCGGCGGGGATGTTGCTGCCGTCGATGTAGTTCCCGTCGGCCGGGTGGACGGCGGGCAGCATGTCGCGGGCGGCCAGGTCGGCCTGGATGGTCTGGGTCATCTTGGAGTCGTTGACCGACGCGTCCGTGGTGGCGACGTGTGTGATCAAGTTCGGCACGTCTGGCTCACACGTCTCCGTCAGATGGATCAGATAGCCGGCCCACCCGGAACCGGCCTTGGCGCCCCGGCGGGCATCCCGGTCATAGGGCGAACAGGGCTGGAGTCTGCCCGGCGGGAGGTCCTTCTCCTCCCGCCAGTGCACCTCGCCCTCACTGACCTGGTAGTTCTTCACCCAGATCTGCCGCAGCACTTCTACTGACCCAAGCGTCCTCACCTCGCGCGGTGCATCGGAAGCGAAGACCGCGGTCATCAGCCGCACGCCGTCCGCGCCGACCTGAGCCGTCCAAGCCCGCTGTTTGTCCTTGCTCCTGGGCAGCCGGGCCTCCTCGACCCGGTGGCCGTAACGGTCGAACCACTCCAGATCAACCCGCTCAGCCAGCCAGTCCGGCGCCACGGCCGCGATTGAATTCAGGGCCGCTCGCAGGCTCTCCCGACCAGAGCCAGCCGGTTCAGTCCCGTGATCGCACCCAGCACCTTCGCGGAGTCGGTCCGCTGCCGCCCCGCGGTCTTCAAGAGCCCGCGCTCCCTGGCCGGCCGCGGGACCCAATCGAAGACCTCCCCGGCCTTCTCACCCGCCAGCAGCCGGGACCGGAACTCGCTGAGCACCGAGTAGTCGAACCCGGTGTCCATCAGCTCCAGGCCGATCGCGTACTTCCAGTCGATCCTCGTCCGCACGGCGTCGGCAGCCTGCCGGTCGGACAGCCCTTCGGCGAACTGCAACACCGTGACCAGGGCCAACACGCCCGGTGCGACAGCGGGGCGTCCCCGCTCGGGATACAGGTCGGCGAACGCCTCCCCCGAGAAGACCTCGGCGAACTCCTCCCGCAGCCGTATCGCGAACGCACCACGAGGACACACCACCCGCGCAACCCGCGCAGTCTCCTCCGGAATATCCCCCAGCCCCAGCACATGCAGCGACACCGACGCCCTCCCCAGACGCGAAATTGGCCTTCACCACCCACAACCGGGCGGTGAAGGCCAACGTCACGCGGAGGGGCCAGACACGAACCAACAGAGTCAGGTGGGCGGCCCCTTCGGTGGTTCGGCGGTGCGGCGGGTTACTTCACCGGCTCCGGCTCCGGAGCGGGCTCGCTCTCCTCGTCACCGGCCGGGTCGGCCGGGGTCTTGACGGACTCCAGCAGCAGCTGGGCGACGTCGACGACCTGGACGGACTCCTTGGCCTGGGCGCCCGCGGCGGAGCCGCTCTCAGCCGCAGCCTTCTTGCCGTTGACCGAGTCGGTCAGCATGACCAGGCAGAACGGGCAGGCGGTGGAGACGATGTCCGGGTTGAGGGCGAGGGCCTCGTCGACGCGCTCGTTGTTGATGCGCTTGCCGATCCGCTCCTCCATCCACATCCGCGCACCGCCGGCGCCGCAGCAGAAGCCGCGCTCCTTGTGCCGGTGCATCTCCTCGTTGCGCAGGCCCGGGACCTTGCCGATGATCTCGCGCGGGGGCGTGTAGATCTTGTTGTGGCGGCCCAGGTAGCACGGGTCGTGGTAGGTGATGAGGCCCTCGACCGGGGTGACCGGGATGAGCATGCCCTCGTCCACCAGGTGCTGGAGCAGCTGGGTGTGGTGGATGACCTCGTAGTCGCCGCCGAGCTGCGGGTACTCGTTGCCGAGGGTGTTGAGACAGTGCGGGCAGGTGGCGACGATCTTCTTCGCGGACCGGGGCTTCTTCGACTCCTCGGTGAAGTTGCCCTCGTCGTCCATCTCCTCGCCGAACGCCATGTTCAGCGCGGAGACGTTCTCCATGCCGAGCTCCTGGAAGAGGGGCTCGTTGCCCAGGCGCCGCGCGGAGTCACCGGTGCACTTCTCGTCGCCGCCCATGATGGCGAACTTGACGCCCGCGATGTGGAGGAGTTCCGCGAAGGCCTTGGTGGTCTTCTTGGCGCGGTCCTCCAGGGCGCCGGCGCAGCCGACCCAGTACAGGTACTCGACCTCGGACAGGTCCTCGATGTCCTTGCCGACGACCGGGACCTCGAAGTCGACCTCCTTGGTCCACTCCAGGCGCTGCTTCTTCGCCAGGCCCCAGGGGTTGCCCTTCTTCTCCAGGTTCTTGAGCATCGTGCCCGCCTCGGACGGGAACGCGGACTCGATCATCACCTGGTAGCGGCGCATGTCGACGATGTGGTCGACATGCTCGATGTCGACGGGGCACTGCTCGACGCAGGCGCCGCAGGTGGTGCAGGACCACAGGACGTCGGGGTCGATGACGCCGTTCTCTTCGAGGGTGCCGATCAGCGGGCGCTCGGCCTCGGCGAGGGCGGCGGCGGGCACGCCGGCCAGCTGCTCCTCGGACGCCTTCTCCTCGCCCTCCATGGTCTTGCCGCCGCCGGCCAGCAGGTAGGGGGCCTTGGCGTGCGCGTGGTCGCGCAGGGACATGATCAGGAGCTTGGGGGAGAGCGGCTTGCCGGTGTTCCAGGCGGGGCACTGCGACTGGCAGCGGCCGCACTCCGTGCAGGTGGAGAAGTCCAGCAGGCCCTTCCAGGAGAACTGCTCGACCTGGGAGACGCCGAAGACGTCGTCGTCACCGGGGTCGGTGAAGTCGATCGGCTTGCCGCCCGAGGTCATCGGCTGCAGGGCGCCGAGCGCGGTGCCGCCGTCGGCCTCCCGCTTGAACCAGATGTTCGGGAAGGCGAGGAAGCGGTGCCAGGCCACACCCATGTTGAGGGTGAGCGAGACGACGATCATCCAGACGAACGAGGTCCCGATCTTGATCGTGGCGACCAGGTAGACCAGGTTCTGCAGCGTCCCGACCGACAGGCCGTCGAAGGCGAGGACCAGCGGGTACGAGGCGAAGTACGCGGGCTCGTAGGCGTCCACGTGGTGCAGGGCGCCCTCCAGGCCGCGCAGCACGTAGATGGCCAGGCCGATGGTGAGGATGACGTACTCGACGAAGTACGCCTGGCCCGACTTGGAGCCGGTGAAGCGGGACTTGCGGCCGGGGCGGGACGGAAGGCTCAGCAGCCGGATGACGATGAGGACGGCGATGCCGAGCACGGTCATCACGCCGATGAACTCGATGTACATCTCGAACGGCAGGAAGCCGCCGATGACCGGCAGCACCCAGTCGGCCTGGAAGAGCTGGCCGAAGGCCTGGGCGAGGGTCGGTGGCAGCGTCAGGAAGCCGACGGCGACGAACCAGTGGGCGATGCCGACGATGCCCCACCGGTTCATGCGGGTGTGGCCGAGGAATTCCTTCACCAGGGTCACACTGCGCTGGTAGGGATTGTCGGTCCGGGTCCCTGCCGGGACCGGCTGGCCCAGTCTGAAGTACCGGACGAACTGGCCGATCGCGCGTGCGAGCAGCGCGACGCCGACCACGGTCAGTACCAGCGACACGATGATCGCGGCGAGTTGCATGGGGGCTCCTCGGGCCTGCGAGGGGTTTCGAGCGGGATGGTCCGGGTGTCCCCGGGGGCTCCCGTACGGCTTCCCCGGGATTACTAAGCGGTAACTTATGCAGTCCGTCTGAGACTACCCCGATCTCCGGCCGCACTGTAGCCGGGCACGGGGTGATCTGAATCGCTGAGGGTCGCCTATGGGGACGGGCTCCGGGGTGGTCCCGGATGGCGTCCGGGATCCGATCGTGTTATTCACGCTAAATCGGTCGATACGCACCTAACTTATATCCGTGCTCTACGGGATCGTCGCCGCCGCCACCGCCCTGCTGCTCTCCGCCCTCCTCACGGCGGTGCTGCGGGCCCCCGCCCTGCGCCTGGGAATCCTGGACCGCAGGCGGCGGCGTCCGGTGCCGCTGTCCGGGGGAGCGGCCGTGGCGCTGGTCACCGGCCTGGTCGCGGTCGCCGGGGACCGGGCCGGG
>NZ_NEUB01000664.1 GCF_002910825.1 Streptomyces sp. SM1
GGCAAGACCCACCTGCTGGCCTCCCTGTGGCACGCCACGCCGGCCGAGCCCGAGCGCAAGGCGTTCGGCACCTTCGTGGAGCTGACCAACCTGGTCGGCGCTCTCGGCTTCCAGCAGACGGTGAAGACCCTCTCCGGGCACCGGCTGCTCTGCATCGACGAGTTCGAGCTGGACGACCCGGGCGACACGGTGCTCGTCTCCACGCTGCTCGGCAAGCTCGTCGAGGCGGGGGTCGCACTCGCCGCCACCTCGAACACCCTGCCGGGCAAGCTCGGTGAGGGCCGCTTCGCGGCCGCCGACTTCCTGCGCGAGATCCAGGGCCTGTCGGCCCACTTCCGCGCCCTGCGCATCGACGGGGAGGACTACCGCCACCGCGGTCTGCCCGAGGCGCCGGCGCCGTACTCCGACGAGGTGGTGACGCGGACCGCGCACGCCACCGGGGGCGCCTCGCTCGACGCCTTCCCCGACCTGCTGGACCACCTGGCGAAGGTCCATCCCAGCCGCTACGGCGCCCTCACCGACGGGCTCGGCGCGGTGTGCCTCACCGGGGTGCGGCCGGTGCCCGACCAGTCGACGGCGCTCCGGCTCGTCGTCCTCGCGGACCGGCTCTACGACCGCGAGGTCCCCGTACTCGCCTCGGGACTGCCGTTCGACCGGCTTTTCAGCGAGGACATGCTGAAGGGCGGCTACCGCAAGAAGTATTTCCGGGCGATCTCGCGGCTCACCGCGCTGGCCCGCGACGCGAAACGGCTCGCCGACGCCGCGTGATACGGATGTGCGACAGCCGATCGAATCGCCGTTGATCAAGGGCGCGTTCGCGCCAACACACCCTTTCTTTTCAGGCGCCGTCCGCCACGAGGCACCGAGTTGACCCTCCCGGGGACTTTGCTCGGTTAACGTGCTTCTTGACCAATCGTTGACCAAGCACTGGCGTGCCGGAGAGGCGTGAACCGCCTTGACGCGGACGCATGTTCCGAGGTCGGGCGAGCGTGGCCGCACCCAGGGCCCTTGTCGTCGCTTTACCTTCGGCGCCCTTTCCGTATCCCCTCGCGCCTTTCGCCGGGGCATATACGGATGGTGAATCACGGGCCACGGATCAGGGTTGGTCCGACCGGGTGCGCCACGAGTGTTTCCGGCCCCCGACGCCCTTTCCCTTCCCCACCCCGGGGCGCCGCCCCGGACCCCGCTCCTCAAACGCCGGAGGGGCTGAAGCCGGACCCCGTTCCTCGAACGCCGGAAGGCTCTGAGCAACGCCCCTCCGCCTCCACGCGCGCCAGGAGGAAACGCACGATGCAGCCCCTCATCGACAACGCCCGCAGCTTCGGACAGCGGCCCGCGGAATTCGCCCGTCTCGCCGAGGGCCAGTCCCCCGACGTCCTGTTCATCACCTGCTCCGACTCCAGGGTGGTCCCGGCCCTGATCACGGGCGCCCGGCCCGGCGAGCTCTTCGAGCTGCGCACCGCGGGCAACATCGTCCCGCCGTACGCCCCCGGGCGCCCCTCCGCCGAGGCGGCCACCGTCGAGTACGCCGTGGAGGTGCTGGGCGTGACCGACGTCGTGGTGTGCGGCCACTCCCACTGCGGGGCCATCGGCGCGCTGGTGCGCGGCGACGACCTGGACGCCGTACCGGCCGTACGCGACTGGCTGGCGCACGCCGCCGGCGCGCCCGGACCGGCCGACCCTGCGGACCCGGCCTGCGCGGAGGCGGTACAGCAGCACGTGCTGGCCCAGCTGCTGCGCCTGCGTTCCTACCCGTGCGTCCAGCAGCGGCTCGCCTCCGGCCGGCTCCGGCTGCGCGGCTGGTACTACGAGGTGCACACCGGGGCCGTACGCGAACACCGCGCCGCCGGTGACGCGTTCGAGGCGCTGTGAGCACGCCCGTGCCGAGGTTTCCCCACCTCCGCCAGGACGTCACCGCCTCGCTCGTCGTGTTCCTCGTCGCCCTTCCGCTGTGTGTGGGCGTCGCCGTCGCCTCCGGTGTGCCGGCCGAACTCGGCCTGGTCACCGGCATCGTGGGCGGCCTGGTCACCGGACTGCTGCCGGGCAGCAGCCTCCAGGTGTCCGGTCCGGCCGCCGGACTGACCGTGCTGGTCTTCGAGGCGGTCGACACCTACGGACTGCCCGCTCTCGGCGTGATCGTGCTCGCCGCCGGAGTGCTCCAGCTCGTCATGGGGGCGCTCCGGCTCGGCCGCTGGTTCCGTGCGATATCGCTCTCGGTGATCGAGGGCATGCTGGCCGGCATCGGCCTGGTCCTCATCGCGGGCCAGCTCTACGCGGCGGCCGGGCTGGAGGCGCCCGCGACCGGTGCCGGCAAGATCCTCGGGCTGCCCGGGGCCGCGATGGACGCGCTGGGCAGCACGGAGGCGCTCGCCTCGCTCGCGGTCGGCACGGGCACCGTGGTGGTGATGCTGCTGTGGCACCGTGTGCCGGGCCCGGCCGGGGCCGTGCCGGGCGCCCTCACGGCGGTCCTGCTGGCGACGGCCGTCACCCTCGCGTCCGGCCTGCCCGTCGCGACGGTGGAGGTCCGGGGCCTGTTCGACGCCGTCCAGCCGCCCGACGCGGACGCCTTCGGCTCGGTGGCCGGCATCGGCGTCCTCGGCACCGTCGTCGCCTTCACCCTGATCGCCTCCGCCGAGAGCCTGTTCAGCGCGGCCGCGGTCGACCGGCTGCACACCGGTCCGCGCACCCGCTACAACAGGGAACTGATGGCGCAGGGCGCCGGCAACACGGTCTGCGGGATCCTCGGCGCGCTGCCGATGACGGCCGTCATCGTGCGCAGCTCGGCCAATGTCCGGGCGGGCGCCAGGACCAAGGTGTCCCGGGTGCTGCACGGCGTCTGGCTGCTGTTGTTCGCCGCGCTGCTGCCGTCCGCGCTGGCCCTGATCCCGCTGCCCGCGCTGGCGGGCATCCTGGTCCACGCGGGCTGGAAGCTGATCCCGCTGCGCGGCCTGGCCGCACTGTGGCGCGGGCATCGCGGCGAGGCATTCATCCTGGTGGTGACCGCGGTGTCGATCGTCGTGGTGAACATGTTCGAGGGCGTGCTGATCGGCCTGGCCCTGTCGGTGGCCAAGACCGCGTGGGAGGCGTCGCAGGTCAGACTCGAGGTCATGGACAGGGGAGCCGGACCCCTCCGGGTGCACCTCTCCGGCAACGCGACGTTCCTGCGCCTGCCGAAGATCCTCGACACCCTGGAGTCCCTCCCCGATGACCGCCCCCTGGAACTTGACCTCACCGGTCTCCACCACCTCGACCACGCCTGCCACACGGCCCTGGAGCACTGGGCGGAACGCCACAGCACCCCGGAGACACCCCCGGTGAAAGTCACCCCCTGAGGGGCGCGGGACTGTTCCGATATGCGGCTCCGCCGCGCGAGCCCGAACAACTGCCCCCCAGGGGCGCGGGGAACTGCGCGAAGGGGGTCTGGGGGCGGTGCACCTTCTTAAGGGTGGGTAGCCTCTGACCTGCGGAAACGGGCCTTTTCGAGGCTACGGCGTGCCTGTGGAGTGCCAAGAACTGAAACCCAGGTGCGCCCGTTCCGTGACCGTTCAGTGACTGTCGGAAGCAATCCGCGCGCACAGTAAGACGCCCCCGACTGTGTCCCTTGCTCGCACAGTCGGGGGCGCTGCCCGCCCAGGCCGGGGGGTTGCCTGGGCGGGGGTCACACGTTGCTGCCCTTGCGCCTCGCAGCGCCCAGGAAGCGGCAGCCATCCGGTTTGGTGCAGGGGGCGCTATGCGCCCTGGGCGTCAAGCTCCCGGTACGGGTTGCCCTCCGCCGGAGTCACCCGCCAATAGGTCTCGACCATGGCCTTGAACTGTCGGTGCGAGGGGTTCAGGCCCGTGTGTTTGAGTGCCCACATCTCCACAGGTTCAGGGGAGTTGTCCGACGCGGGAGCCTCCGCCCCGCACGCCATGCACAGGGCGGAATAGATGGCCTGCGGGGCGCCCTCGCCGGTTTCCGGCCCCAGCGCCCATTGAGCCGCTTTGATGATCGAGCGAGTCACAGTTCCCCCCGGCTCCGCCTGTTGACCTCCGCCACCTGGGCGCGCAGCCTCGCGTCTGTCCTCGCCCGGCAATGCGGGCAGGCGCAGGGCGGGAACCGGCCGGAAAGGTCCGGCACTTCCGGAGGCTCGACCGTTCGCAACGGCCGGACCTGGGTCCGGGCGCCTGTCCGCGGATTGATCCGGTAGACCTCAATCGTCATCGTCACCGGACATCCCCCCACGGGTGCGCCCAGGGCCCTGCCCATGGCGTTCCCTGGGCGTCCGCGCGGTTGCTCCTAGGCGAGGCGCCCAGGTGTGCCACATAGGGCCGGACAAGGGCGCCCGTGGGCTCCCAGGCTTCCTCTGCCTCCCAGTCGCGGAACGGCTGCGGGAGCGCTGGGCGCACTTTCGCGCGGAGCCTGCGAACGGTGATCAGCCTCGCCCCCAACACGTAGGGGAAGAGCGGGAGTTGGGCCCTGCGAGGCGTCACGGGGGTTGCGTGCCGCCTGTGCCTGCCGGGGGTGCGCGGTCCGAAGAGAACCGCTCTCACCCATTCGAGTACCTGCGTGATAAGCATGGACTGTCGACGCTCCTATGTCAGCGTTGGCCACGCCCCCGGGCCGTTCGCGCGGTCGCGGGGGTCCTTCCGTCTGGCCACACTTCCGCGCTGACAATTCGCTGCCTAGCGGCCCCGTGTAGGCCCGTTGTAGGCCAGACTTGATGCATGCGCGGTGAGACAGCGGCCCACATGATCCGGCGCCTGCGGCAGGCCAAGGGTTGGAGCCAGGCACGACTAGCAGCGGAGGCATGCCGCACGGCAGGGTTACCGGTCGACTCACTCAGTCGGCAGGACGTCTACCGGTGGGAGAAAGGGAAACGCACGCCGCGTGAGTGGCTGCCGTTCATTGCTGCCGCTCTAGAAGTGCCTGTCACTGAACTTGGAGAGGCAGCCGCCAGCGGCGCCCAGGGCGCTACTCCAATAACGGTTGCTGACTTCCTTCCCGCTGCCGACTCATTGGCGCCATTGAAAGTCAGACGGGCGCGCCAAATCGGCTCGGGTGACGTTACCGACCTAGCCGGCCGCGTGCACGGGTTGCGCCTCGCGGACGATGTTCTAGCGGGTGGCGACCTAATCGGCCCAGCGCTTAGGGAAATGCGTTCCGCGGTGAAGCTGTACCGCGAGGGAAGCCACACGGAGGAAGTCGGACGCGCATTGCTCATTCAGATTGGCGAGCTTGCGCAGATTGCCGGTTGGATTGCGTCTGACGCTGGGCGTCATGAGGAAGCAGAACGCATCTATAAACTAGGCATGAGCGCCGCCCAGCAAGCGGGAGACAAAACGCTAGTCGGCAACCTTGCCGGATCTCTTGCCTACCAATACAGCAACACAGGGCGGGAAAGCGAAGGGTTGGCACTTGCACGCGCAGCTCTTGACCAGTCGGGTGACAATGCACCCCCGAAAGCGCGCGCTCTGTACCTCGACCGCGTGGCCTGGGCGCACACCAAAGTGAATGAGGCACAGCCTGCAATGCGTGCCCTGGGCGAGGCGTCCCAAGCATTGGCCGAGGATAATGAGGGACGGGAGTCACCCCAGTATCTCTATTGGGTCGAGGCAGGCGAATTGGAAGTAATGGAAGCACGCGTCTATACAGAGCTGAAACGCCCATTGCGTGCGGTTCCGTTGCTGCGGGAAGTCCTCGCCAGGTATGACGCCACTCATACAAGAGAGCTAGCCCTGTACCTCTCATGGCTTGCCGTAGCGTTGACGGACGCCAACGAGCCGGAGGAAGCGGCAGCAACGGCCCAAAGGGTCATCACGCTTTCCTCGGACGTGGCGAGCGAACGAACGGCAGAGCGCGTGAAAGTCATGCTGCACAGGTTGGAAGACTTCCGGGACGTGCCAGAGGTGCGGGAAGTTCTAAACCACGCTGCGTAAGGGGGCATGAAATGGTGAGCCCGCGCAAGCGCCCGGAAGCTATCTACCGGGCAGGCGTACACATCCGGGATGGGCACATCGAGGAAAAGAGAAACGGGCACGCCCTCATTCAGAAGGATGACGGCAAGTTTGTTTTGATCCCGCAATAGGACATCGCCGTAAAGCGTCTGCCGTGAACGCAGAAAACGCCCCCTCTCGTCCCGCCCGTGGGCGAGGCAAGAGGGGGCGTTTTGGTAGTCGGCCTGTTCAGCGTTCACGCGTCAGAAGTAGGTAACGCTGCCGCTCGAAATTCTCGACGCTGACAGCCTGGGCAGCCGCTCGACGCTCTACGCGCTTTCTGCTCCGATACTCCTGAACTCTGGCGAGGACCCAGCGCGTACGTTCTTCGGAAAGGGGCCGACCGACAGGCGGCCCCCACTCTGCGGGAAATACAGAGGCGCCCCGCGCAGCATCGGCCTTTTCGACTCTGCCGCTTTCGAGCTTGCCCGTTTCCATTCCTAGTCCACCTCCAATGACGGAGCCTTGCTTTTTACTGTCCCTCGCAAAGCGCCGACTGCCGCAGCGACTAGTGATCCTTCCTCGCTCGGCTCGACGTATGAAAGCTTGACGTAGTCACGGGTGCCCTTGAAATCAGGGCGAGGATTACGGCGTTCGTATGGGGCGCCTGCGTGCGTGGCGCCCTCGCGTCTAGCGGCCGCAATCTCTCCAGGGGAAAGGGGGGGAAGGCTGCCACGGCGCATTGCTCGACGCATCTGCCTTTCCTCGGCTGCGTCGGCACCTGCCTGAATGGCAGCCGGACTCAAGATCACTGGGCGAAAACGCCCCAGACAAAAATTTGGAAGTTTGGGCCGGGGCTGCCAAGCGTGCCCCTGCAAAGAACGGCAGCGCTCTGACCTGCGGTTTTGTGGTGCGCGCTCCGCCGGCCTCTCTTGTGGCCTGCGGTTTTGCCCAGGGCTGACGCAAGGTCCGGGATTGAGATGTTTCCGCAGGTGAGCGGTCCGTGACGTGGAGGACCGAAGCTCCGTTGAGCGGGGTGACCTCGCAAGTCGCCCTGTGTCTACGGAGCTTCGGTGAATCGTCAGTCTGCCATGTGTGTGCCCGTGATGGAGTCGATGTCGCTCGCGTCGGAGCGGACGTTGCTTCTGCGGCGGCCGGCCGAGGTGAGAGACCCGCGTGATCCTCGGGGCCGGTGCTTCTCGCTGGTGTCGTTGCTGTTGGTCACGCTGTGCGCGACGGCGGCCGGGTTCGGCTCGTACCGGGCGATGGCGCAGTGGGCGGCGGCCGCCGGGCCGGTGGAGTTGCCGCGGCTGGGGCTGCGTCCGCTGGGCCCCTTCCAGCTGGTGCGTACGCCGAGTGCGGACACGCTGCGACGGGCCTTGACGCTGGTGCGTCCCGCGGATCTGGAAGTGCTGCTGCGGGTGGGTGGGCTCGGTCTGGAGACGGTGGCGGTGGACGGGAAGGTGCTTCGCGGGTCTGGCGGCAGCGAGTCGGTCGCGGTGACGGTGATCGGCGCGATGGCAC
>NZ_NEUB01000665.1 GCF_002910825.1 Streptomyces sp. SM1
TCCCGGACGGATGGAAGCAGCACGACCTCGGGAAGAAGGTGGGTGTCGCCCCGCTCCCCGCGCCGGACCGCGGCGGCAACGGCATCCGGGTCGGCCGCAAGACCCTGGCCGGGCTGGGCGCCGTGGTGGTCGCCGCGGCGGTGGCGGCGTACCTGGTGATCGCGGATCCCTTCGCGGGCCCCCTCCCGGACGGATGGAAGCAGCACGACCTCGGGAAGAAGGTGGGTGTCGCCGTCGCGGTTCCCGACGGTTTCGTGAAGGACAAGCCCGCCGAGGACGCGGACGGGACGGTCGTCTCCTTCACCGACCCCAGCGGAATGGTGCGGATCGAGGCCGACCGGGACCTCAAGGCCGACGACGAGAAGGGCGACCTCCAGGCGTCGGCGTCCGAGCAGGCGTTCGCGCACTGGAACGAACTCAAGGACGGCGAGTACGGCTGGGGCATCGCCTCCGAGCCGGCGCCCGAGGGCCAGCCGCGCGAGACCACGTACAAGGACCGCGACGCGGCCACGAACACCATCGTCCACACGACCACCACCGCGCCGGCGCTGGTGCGCGAGGCGCAGGTCATGTACTACCGGAACCAGGACGGCGACATGTACCGGCTCTGGATCGTCTACCCGGGCAAGGGCCACTTCGCCGACGAGGGCCGGGAGATCGCCCGTACGGTCATCGAGTCCTGGGACGTCCACGAGCTCTGAACCGGTCCACGAGCTCTGAACCGGCCGCACCGGACCGGCCCGAGACCGAAACGTAGTCAGTCGGGGCCGGTTCGATCATCAACGCCCTGATCAGGGGGTTTGTTGCCAGCGTTCACTGGCGATGTGCGGACTGTGCGGGAATCTGTTACCGACGGGTACACAAAGGGTGCGCTCCGGCATACCCTGCGGCTCATGACGGACGCGCAGACCCGGGAAGCCACCGGCACCAACCCTCTCGCCCCCACCCCGGAGGGCGTACGCACCGCCGCCGACGTGGTCACACCGGAGCTGGTCGCCCAGCTCACCAAGGGTGTGCCCGGCTCCGGCCGGACCGCCAACCACACACCGTTCACCGGCGAGAAGCTGGCCGACCTGCCCGAGTCGACGCCCGAGGAGGTGGCCGGCGCCTTCGAGGCGGCCCGTGCCGCCCAGGCCGTCTGGGCACAGGTCCCGGTCCGGCGGCGCGCCGCCGTTCTGCTGCGCTTCCACGACCTGGTGCTGGAGCGCCAGGCCGAGGTGCTCGACCTGATCCAGCTGGAGACCGGGAAGGCCCGGCTGCACGCCCACGAGGAGGTGCAGGCCGTCGCCGTCGCCGCCCGTCACTACGGCCGCCGGGCCGCCTCCTACCTGCGGCCCAAGCGGCACGCGGGCGCCATGCCGGCCCTGACCAGGGTCACCGAGCTGCGTCACCCGCGCGGTGTCGTGGGCCAGATCGCTCCGTGGAACTACCCCCTCGAACTCTCCGTCGGCGACGCGCTCCCGGCGTTCGTCGCGGGCAACGCGGTCGTGATGAAGCCCGACACGGAGACCTGCCTCACCGCGCTGTGGGCCCGTGACCTGCTGATCGAGGCCGGACTGCCCGCCGACGTCTTCCAGGTCGTCCTCGGCGAGGGCCCGGTCATCGGCCCCGAGGTCGTCCGCCACGCCGACTACGTCTCCTTCACCGGCTCCACCCGCACCGGCCGCGAGGTCGCCCAGGGCGCCGCCGCGCGCCTGGTCGGCGTCTCCCTCGAACTCGGCGGCAAGAACGCCATGCTGGTCCTCGAGGACGCCGACCTCGACAAGGCCGCCGCCGGCGCCGTCCGCGCCTGCTTCTCCAGCGCGGGCCAGCTGTGCATATCCATCGAGCGGCTGTACGTCCACGAGTCGGTCGCCGACGCCTTCCTGGAGCGGTTCGCCGCCCGCACCCGGGCCATCCGCCTCGGCACGTCCCTCGCCTACGGCGCCGGCATGGGCTCCCTGGTCGGGCAGCGCCAGCTGGACGCCGTCACCCGGCACGTGGACGACGCCGTCGCCAAGGGCGCCAAGGTGCTCGCGGGCGGCACGGCCCGGCCGGACATCGGCCCCTACTTCTACGAGCCGACCATCCTCGACGGGGTCGAGAACCCCATGAGCGTCTGCTCCGAGGAGACGTTCGGCCCGGTCGTCTCCGTGTACCGCTTCTCCTCCGACGCCGAGGCGGTCGACGCCGCCAACTCCACCCCGTACGGGCTGAACTCCTCCGTGTGGACGAAGGACGCCCGGCGCGGCCGCGAGATCGCCGCCCGGATGCGCACCGGCACGGTCAACATCAACGAGGGGTACGCGCCCGCGTACGGCAGCGTCCAGTCGCCGATGGGCGGCATGAAGGACTCCGGTCTCGGCCGCCGGCACGGCTCCGAGGGCATCCTCAAGTACACCGAGGCCCAGACGGTCGCCCACCAGCGCCTGCTGCCGATGGCGCCCTCGCTGGGCATGGACGACGAGAGGTACGCGGCCTTCATGAGCCGCAGTCTCCGTCTGATGAAGGCATTCCGGTTCAGGTGAGATGCCTGAAGGGGCGCGGGGAACTGCGCGACCAGCCAAAGACGACCCGCACACGAACTCAAAGGGGAGCCTGCCGTGCCTAATGACGCTTACGACTACGACGTCCTCGTCGTCGGCTCCGGCTTCGGCGGCTCCGTGTCCGCACTCCGCCTGACGGAGAAGGGGTACACCGTCGGCGTCCTGGAAGCCGGCCGCCGCTTCACCCGCGAGACCCTGCCGAAGAACTCCTGGGACCTGAAGAACTACCTCTGGGCACCGAAGCTCGGCATGTACGGCATCCAGCGCATCCACCTGCTCGGCAACGTCATGGTCCTGGCCGGCGCGGGCGTCGGCGGCGGCTCGCTCAACTACGCCAACACCCTCTACGTACCGCCCGAGCCGTTCTTCGACGACCCGCAGTGGGGGCACATCACCGACTGGCAGGACGAGCTGAAGCCGTACTACGACCAGGCGCGGCGGATGCTCGGCGTGCGGCTCAACCCGACGATGACCCCGTCGGACGTGCACCTCAAGGCGGCGGCCGAGCGGATGGGCGTGGGCGACTCCTTCCACATGGCCCCCGTCGGCGTGTTCTTCGGCGACGGCGAGGACGCCGACGGCTCGAAGAAGGCGAAGCCGGGACAGGAGGTGCCCGACCCGTACTTCGGCGGGGCGGGGCCCTCGCGCCGGGCCTGTGCCGAGTGCGGCGAGTGCATGACCGGCTGCCGGCACGGTGCGAAGAACACCCTCAACGAGAACTACCTCCACCTCGCCGAGAAGGCGGGCGCGGTCGTCCACCCCATGACCACGGCGGTGTCGGTGACGGAGGACTCCCGCGGCGGGTACGCGGTCGCCACGCTCCCCACCGACAACCGCCGCAAGGGCAAGGGCCGTACCTTCCGCGCCCGCCGGGTCGTCCTGGCCGCCGGCACCTACGGCACCCAGACGCTGCTGCACCGGATGCGGGACGGCGGCGGGCTGCCGCACCTCTCGGACAGGCTGGGCGAACTGACCCGTACCAACTCCGAGGCCCTCGTCGGCGCGCAGACCGACAACCGCCGCTACCGCAAGGCCACCGGCGAGCCGAAGGCCGACTTCACCCGCGGTGTGGCCATCACGTCCTCGATCCACCCCGACGGGAACACGCATATCGAGCCGGTCCGCTACGGCAGGGGCTCCAACTCGATGGGCGGGCTCTCCACCCTCCAGGTGCCGTACGCGGGCGGCGGCTCCGGCGCGGCCCGGGTGCTGGGCTGGCTGGGCAACGCGGCGAGGCATCCCGTCATGCTGATGCGTTCGCTGTCGAACCGGCGCTGGTCGGAGCGGACCATCATCGGGCTGGTGATGCAGTCGCTGGACAACTCACTGACGACGTACATCAAGCCCTCCGGTGCCGGCCGCGGGCTGCTCACCGCCCGGCAGGGCCACGGTGCCCCCAACCCCAAGCAGATCAAGGCGGCCACCGAGGGCGCCTCGGCGCTGGCGGCCGAGATCAACGGCTTCGCCGGCTCCAACGTCGGCGAGCTGACCGGCATGCCGCTGACCGCCCACTTCCTGGGCGGCTGTCCCATCGGCGGTTCCCGCGACACCGGTGTGATCGACCCGTACCACCGCCTCTACGGCCACCCCGGTATCTCGGTCGTGGACGGGGCGGCGGTCTCGGCCAACCTGGGCGTCAACCCCTCCCTGACCATCACGGCACAGGCCGAGCGGGCGATGTCCTACTGGCCCAACAAGGGTGAGGCCGATCCGCGGCCGGAGCAGGGCGAGCCGTACCGGCGGCTCACTCCGGTCGAGCCGAAGGCACCGGCGGTCCCGGCGGACGCGTTCGGCGCGCTGAAGCTGCCGTTCCTGGGGATTCCGGCGGTCCCGCCGAAGAAGTAGGCGGCAGAGCGGAAGAACAGGGAAGAGGACCTGTGCCCCCCTCCGAGCTCAGGTCCTCTTCCCTTGTCCTGGGTGGTGCCGCGCGAACGGCGCGGCGAGGCCGGGTTACGCCTCCGCGCCGGCCTTGCGCCGGCGCACGGCGACCGGGGCTATCACTGCCGTCGCCGCTACGGCCATGGCGCGGCGAAGTTTCATGAAGACCTCGGGATGTCCTGTGTGCCGCGTGGCCGCGGCACGAACGAGTGCGGGGAGGCCTCCGCTGTGGGGCGCGGCTGTGGCCGGGGGTTCGGTGGTTTGATCACTGAGGCCGGTGAATGGTTGTCCGGGAACTCACGCCATTCTTATGTGAGGTGGATCACTGCTGAAGCCCGGTGATCTTTGTCGTACGCTCGGCCGCCGTTGCTGAGAGAAGGCCCCGACCCCGTGGCCGAACAGCGGTCCGGGGACGAAGGACCGGAGACCTCGCCGGAGCCCGCGTCCCGGCCGGCGGTGGTGAGGAGGTGACCCGGAGCATCGTGCGCCGGACGATCGAGGTGGAAGCGATGGACCCCGCCAGGTTCATGGCCACGGAGGGCCACATCCGGATCGCGGGACGGAACAGCTCGATAGGCAACGACGACTGCCGGCAGGGCGACGGGGTGATCCGGCCGCAGTTCCTCGCCGACCTGCGGCGTCCCCGGAACCGACCGGGGCGGAGCGCGATCCGTACGACCGCAGTGGCGCGAGCCGGCACCCGCCGGGGTGGACGAGTGCGGCGTGGTGACCCGCGTCCGAGACGGACCGGGTGAGGCACGACGGCCGGCTCCGGGCGTCCCCGGAGCCGGCCGTTCTGCTGTGACCGGGCCGGCTGTCCCCTGCCGTCCGGTCACGTTCCGGAGCGAGGTCCCGCGGCGTACGACACGATCCGTACGCCTCGTCGCTCCGGTGAGCCACGCGTGGTTCTCTCTCGTGTCCGCCCCTGGCCGGCGCGGACACCGGGATCAACGAGGCGGCCGGGGCGCCGGTCACGCGCCGGACGGGTGAGGGGCGGTGCGTGTGTCCGTACCGGGAACGCGGTCTCAGATCCTGCCCCGGCACAGCTCCAGCAGCGTCATCGCCAGCGTGGTGCCGGGCTTGCCCAGGGCGTCGCGGTAGGTGGCGAGGATCTCCATCTCGCGGGAGAGGTTCACGCGCCGGCCGCCGGAGGCGATCCGTTCCTTCTGGATGACGGCCGACACGGCCATCCGTTCCTGCACGAGGCCGATGATCCGGTCGTCGAGCGCGTCGATCCGCTCACGGGCGCCGGTGATCAGCTCGGCGGCCTCGGTGGTGCGGGCGCCGGTCTTCTCGGCCGGCTCCGTGGTGCTCGGCTCCGTCGTGGTGGCAGTCATGTCGGGGCTCCTCGGCGGGTGGGTGACCGGGGTGCCCCGGAGCGGCGGGGTCCGGGAGAAACGACAGGCGCCCCGGACCTTGTCGGCCCGGGGCGCCTGGGAAGTCGCTTGTCAGTTGCTCAAGCAGCACGACCATGGCAGCCGGCGGGCCGGGTGCCATAGGTAAAGAGGAAGGTCGGGTGCGTGAGCATGGTGGCAAGTATGCCCGGCGGACCGCGGCTGTCCAGCACCGGCCGCATGGTGAGACGAGGACACCGGCCGGTCCGTGTTCCGCGGTCCCCGCGCCGCTCCCCGTCCGGCCCGGGACGTGACCCGTCGCCGCCTCGGTAGAATCGGGAGGCACAAGACTCCCGCCCCACCGCCGGAAGGCACCTCGTGTCATCAGCGTCTCCCGCTGCCAACGCGCCCGACACCGTTCTGGTCGTCGACTTCGGCGCGCAGTACGCCCAGCTCATCGCCCGTCGCGTCCGCGAGGCGCGGGTCTACAGCGAGATCGTGCCGAGCACCATGCCGGTCACGGAGATGCTCGCCAGGAACCCGGCGGCGATCATCCTCTCCGGCGGCCCCTCGTCCGTGTACGAGGAGGGCGCCCCTCGTCTCGACCGCGAGATCTTCGAGGCCGGCGTCCCCGTCTTCGGCATGTGCTACGGCTTCCAGCTCATGGCCCGGAGCCTGGGCGGCCAGGTGGACAACACCGGCTCCCGTGAGTACGGCCGTACGGATCTGCACGTCTCCAGGAACTCCTCCACCCTCTTCGAGGGCACCCCGGGCGAGCAGGCCGTCTGGATGTCGCACGGCGACGCCTGCTCCGCCGCCCCCGAGGGCTTCACCGTCACGGCCTCCACGGACGTCGTCCCGGTCGCCGCCTTCGAGAACGACGAGAAGAAGCTCTACGGCGTCCAGTACCACCCCGAGGTGATGCACTCGACGCACGGCCAGCAGGTGCTGGAACACTTCCTGTACCGGG
Source organism: Streptomyces sp. SM1 (assembly GCF_002910825.1). Lineage (GTDB taxonomy): Bacteria > Actinomycetota > Actinomycetes > Streptomycetales > Streptomycetaceae > Streptomyces > Streptomyces okerensis. The sequence continues at coordinate 6,708 of NZ_NEUB01000665.1, forward strand.
GCGCGGGCCTGAGCCCCGACTGGACCACCGGCAGCGTCATCGAGGAGCAGGTCGCCTCGATCCGCGAGCTGGTCGGCGACCGGCGCGCCATCTGCGGTCTGTCCGGCGGAGTCGACTCCGCGGTCGCCGCCGCCCTCGTCCAGAAGGCCATCGGCTCCCAGCTGACCTGCGTCTACGTCGACCACGGCCTGATGCGCAAGGGCGAGACCGAGCAGGTCGAGAAGGACTTCGTGGCCGCGACCGGCGTGCAGCTGAAGGTCGTGGACGCCGAGGAGCGGTTCCTGAAGGCGCTGGCCGGGGTCTCCGACCCCGAGGAGAAGCGGAAGATCATCGGCCGCGAGTTCATCCGGGTCTTCGAGCAGGCCCAGGCCGAGATCATCGCGGACGCGGGCCCGGCCGTGGAGTTCCTGGTCCAGGGCACGCTCTACCCGGACGTCGTGGAGTCCGGCGGCGGCACCGGCACCGCCAACATCAAGTCCCACCACAACGTGGGCGGTCTCCCCGAGGACCTCGAGTTCCAGCTGATCGAGCCGCTGCGCCAGCTGTTCAAGGACGAGGTGCGGATGGTCGGCCAGGAGCTCGGCCTGCCGGACGAGATCGTCCAGCGCCAGCCGTTCCCCGGCCCCGGCCTCGGCATCCGGATCGTCGGAGAGGTCACCAAGGAGCGACTCGACCTGCTCCGCGAGGCCGACGCCATCGCCCGTGCGGAGCTCACCGCGGCCGGCCTGGACCGGGACATCTGGCAGTGCCCGGTCGTCCTGCTGGCGGATGTGCGGTCGGTGGGCGTCCAGGGCGACGGCCGTACCTACGGTCACCCGATCGTGCTGCGCCCCGTCTCCAGCGAGGACGCCATGACCGCCGACTGGTCCCGGCTGCCGTACGACGTCCTCGCGAAGATCTCCACCCGGATCACCAACGAGGTGCGCGACGTCAACCGGGTCGTCCTCGACGTCACCTCCAAGCCGCCGGGGACCATCGAGTGGGAGTAGTCCGGGAGCCTCAGGACCGCCTGAGGGTCCGTACCGGCGCCCCGGGCTTCCAGACCTGGACGACCAGGTACTTCTCGTCCTCCACGTAGGTCCTCACGACCTCCGTCAGCTCGGTGCGGAAGAGGTGGAACGGCTCCGGCGGTTCCACCTCTTCGGCGTACCCGGCCCGTGCCTCCGTGTCCTCCGCGGGGATCTCCACCGCCCGGCCGGCGACGCGCACGTCACCGCCGCCCATACCGGTGCCCTCGCCCGGGTTCGCCTGGAGCGCGAATCGCGGGTCGCGGCGCAGGTCCAGCGCCTTGAGCGAGTCCGGCATCATGCCCAGCCAGAGCTCCCCGCCCAGGAAACGGACCTCCAGGCCGGTGGTACGCGGCGAGCCGTCCCTGCGCAGGGACGCGAGAACATGGTGCGTGTACGCGGCGAAGCGCTCCTCGACCGTCTTCGCCAGCTCGGGTTCGGCCGCGGTGAAGGCCGCCCAGTTCGCGCTCGTGTCTGTGCTCATGGGCCGAGTGTGGCGCGGATACCCGACATCCTGTGTCGGGTATCCGGCGTTACGGAACAGAGCTGTCGTACGGGGCGGCCCACCGGTAACTTCCGCCCCGTAGGCAAACCCCCCGCGGGAGGACTTATGCACGGGCCCACGCCGCCCCTGCCGCTGCCCACCGACAAGCTGCGCTTCGCCATGCCGCCCATGCACGAATCCGTGGAGGACGAGCGCCGGCACCGCAAGGAACGCCTCGCGGGCGCGCTGCGGATCTTCGGACGGCTCGGCTTCGAGGACGGTGTCTCGGGACACATCACGGCACGCGACCCGGAGTTCAGCGACTGCTTCTGGGTCAACCCGTTCGGCATGCCCTTCCGGCACGTCACGGTCAGCGACCTGGTCCTCGCCAACCGGGACGGCCAGGTCGTCGAGGGAGGCCACCACGTCAACCAGGCCGCGTTCACCGTGCACGCCCAGGTGCACGCGGCCCGCCCCGACGTCGTCGCCGTCGCCCACTGCCATTCCGTGCACGGGCGGGCCCTCGCCGCCCTCGGCGACCTGCTGGACCCGATCACCCAGGAGAGCTGTGCCTTCTACGAGGACCACGCCCTCTACGACGCCTACAGCGGCGTCACCGTCGACGCCGAGGAGGGGCGGCGCATCGCGGGTGTGCTCGGGTCCGGCAAGGCGCTGGTGCTGCGCAACCACGGGCTGCTGACCGTGGGCGACTCGGTGGACGCGGCGGCCTGGTGGTTCGTGACCATGGAACGGTCCTGCCGGGTGCAGCTCACCGCGCGGGCGGCGGGCCGGCCGGTGCTCATCGACCACCGGCAGGCGGTCACCACACGCGAGCAGCTCGGCGGGGACCTCGTGGCGTGGATCAACTACCAGCCGATGTGGCAGGAGATCACCCGGAGCGAGCCGGAGCTGCTGGGCTGAGCGAGGGCGGTCAACCCGGCGCCTCGAAGTCCACTCGCACGGAGCGGGCCTGCCGGACGGAGAGGGCGTGCGGTAGGGCACAATTCGCTCTCGTCACGGGGGACTTGTGTCGTGGTCGTCGGCAGTGACCGTGGTTGGGTTCTGGTGGTCACGTCGTGGTGACGTGGTGGTGTCGTGGTGGGTGTCGTGGTGGTCGACGGTGGGGAAGGCGGGCTCCGGGCGTGGCGGTGCACGAGGCGAGGCAGGGCGGCATGGACGCGGGCGCGCACGAGGGCGGCTGCACCTGCGGCGACTGCCCGCACGGGGCGCGTGAGGGGCATCGGCGCGCGGTCGCCGCGTTCCTGCTGAAGCGGGACGGGCTCGCGGCCGGGCAGGGGGTGCCGGCCGCGGTGGCGTACTCCCCCTCCGCCTCCCGGCAGTGGGTGTCCGAGGAGCTGACGCAGGCCGCGGAGGCCGTCGCCGAGCGGGGGCGGGCCGAGGGCGGTGCCTGGCTGGCACGGCTGTGGCGGTGGACCGCGGCCGTGGTGTGGGCGGGAGTCGTATCGCTGCTCCTG
>NZ_NEUB01000666.1 GCF_002910825.1 Streptomyces sp. SM1
GTCTCGCGGGCCCAGTCGCCGACGGCGGCGACGACGACCTCGGTGTCCGGCAGGGGGTGGGCGGTGAGCGAGCCGAGGAGGCCGGTCAGGTGGTCCTGGGTGTTCGGCCCGTGGACGATGACGCTGAGCTCGGGCATCGCGGGGCTCCTTCGGCTGCTCGTCGCTCCGGACGGTCCTCTTCGGTCATATTGTCATCAATGCGACGAAGTGGACACGGGGCGTAGGCCTCACGAGGGAAGCGGAACCCTGGTTCCGTCCGGCGCGGGGTCCGTCTTCGCGGCGGCGGCCCGGGGTTTCGGGGCCTGCCCCGGCCGGGCGGTGTTCTCCCCGGTGAACGCCTCGTACTCCTTGAGCACCTCGTCGGTCGGCCCGTCCATGCGCAGCTCACCGCGCTCCAGCCAGAGCACGCGGTCGCAGGTGTCGCGGATCGACTTGTTGTTGTGGCTGACCAGGAACACCGTCCCGGCATGTCCCCGCAGCTCGCGGATGCGCGCCTCGGAACGCCTCTGGAAGGAGCGGTCGCCGGTGGCCAGCGCCTCGTCGACGAGGAGGACGTCGTGGTCCTTGGCGGCGGCGATGGAGAAGCGCAGCCGGGCGGCCATGCCGGAGGAGTAGGTGCGCATCGGCAGGGTGATGAAGTCACCCTTCTCGTTGATGCCGGAGAAGTCGACGATCTCCTGGTAGCGGGCCTTGATCTCCTCGCGGGACATGCCCATCGCGAGCCCGCCCAGCATGACGTTCCGCTCGCCGGTCAGGTCGCGCATCAGAGCCGCGTTGACGCCGAGCAGGGAGGGCTGGCCGTCGGTGTAGATGCGGCCCTTCTCCACCGGGAGCAGGCCGGCGACGGCCTTGAGCAGGGTCGACTTGCCGCTGCCGTTGGTGCCGATCAGGCCGATGGCCTCGCCCCGGTGGGCGACGAAGGACACGTTCCGCACGGCGTGCACCCGGCGCACGCCGGAGACCTTCTCGGTGTGCTTGCGGCGCAGCATGCGGTTGAGGGCGGCGGTCGCGGTGCCGCGCCCGGCGCCGGTGCCGTTGACCCGGTAGACGATGTCGACGCCGTCGGCGATGACGGTGGGGACCTTCCGGTCGGTGGTGTCAGCCACGGCCGTACCTCTCCTCGGACTTCCAGAAGTAGACGAAACCGGCCGCGCCGGCCAGCAGTGCCCAGCCCACCGCGAACGCCCACACGTGCGGGGGCAGGTAGGAGGTTCCGTAGTCGTCGATCAGCGCGAAGCGGACCAGGTCCATGTAGACCGCCGCCGGGTTCCACTGCAGCACGTCGGCCAGCCGGCCGGGGACGTCCTTGTCGCGCAGCATCGCCGGGATGCTGAACATCACGCCCGAGGCGTACATCCAGGTACGCAGCACGAACGGCATCAGCTGCGCCAGGTCGGGCGTCTTGCTGCCCATCCGCGCGAAGACCAGCGCGAGACCGGTGTTGAACACGAACTGCAGCGTCAGCGCGGGCACCACCAGCAGCCACGACAGGCCCGGGAGGTTACCGAAGGCCAGCATGATGACGACCAGCACGATCATGGAGAACAGCAGCTGCTGGAGCTGCTGGAGCGCGAACGAGATCGGCAGCGAGGCCCGCGGGAAGTGCAGCGCCCGCACCAGGCCCAGGTTGCCGGAGATGGCCCGCACACCGGCCAGCACCGAGCTCTGCGTGAACGTGAACACGAACACGCCCGTCACCAGGAACGGCACGTACACATCACTCGGAATGCCCCGGTTGGCGCCCAGCAGCAGACCGAAGATGAAGAAGTACACCGCCGCGTTCAGCAGCGGCGTCGCCACCTGCCACAACTGGCCGAGCTTGGCCTGGCTGTACTGGGCGGTGAGCTTCGCCTGCGAGAAGGCGACGATGAAGTGCCGCCGCCCCCAGAGCTGACGCACGTACGCGCCGAGGGACGGCCGGGCGCCGCTGACCGTGAGGCCGT
>NZ_NEUB01000667.1 GCF_002910825.1 Streptomyces sp. SM1
CGCCGGCCCGCACCGCGGCCGCCCGCCCGCACCGCCCGCCCGGCGGGACCGCACACCCCTGTCACACCCCACCGGTACCGTGGGATCATGCCCAACCAGTCCGCAGCCGCAGCCGGATCCGGCGCCGCGGCCCCCGGTGAGCGACGGCTCGCCACGCTCGAAGGTGTGCTGGAGCGCGTCACGTACGCCAACGAGGAGAACGGGTACACGGTCGCCCGGGTCGACACCGGCAGAGGCGCCGGTGATCTGCTCACCGTCGTCGGCGCGCTGCTCGGCGCGCAGGTGGGGGAGTCCCTGCGGATGGAGGGGCGGTGGGGGTCGCATCCGCAGTACGGGAAGCAGTTCCACGTGGAGAACTACACGACCGTGCTGCCGGCCACCGTCCAGGGCATCCGGCGCTATCTCGGGTCCGGGCTCGTCAAGGGCATCGGGCCGGTCTTCGCCGACCGCATCACGCAGCACTTCGGCGCCGACACCCTCACCGTCATCGAGGAGGAGCCCAAGCGGCTCATCGAGGTGCCGGGGCTCGGGCCGAAGCGGACCAAGAAGATCGCCGACGCCTGGGAGGAGCAGAAGGCGATCAAGGAGGTCATGCTCTTCCTCCAGACCGTCGAGGTGTCCACCTCCATCGCCGTGCGCATCTACAAGAAGTACGGCGACGCCTCGATCTCCGTCGTGAGGAACCAGCCCTACCGCCTCGCCTCCGACGTCTGGGGCATCGGGTTCCTCACCGCCGACAGGATCGCCCAGTCCGTCGGCATCCCGCACGACAGTCCCGACCGGGTGAAGGCCGGCCTGCAGTACGCGCTGTCGCAGGCCACCGACCAGGGGCACTGCTATCTCCCCGAGGAGAAGCTGATCGCCGACGCGGTGAAGCTGCTCCAGGTGGACACCGGACTGGTCATCGAGTGCCTCGCCGAGCTGGCCGCCGAACCCGCGGAAGGGGAGGACCCCGGTGTCGTACGGGAGAAGGTCCCCGACCCCCGGGGCGGCGACCCCGTCACCGCCGTCTACCTGGTCCCCTTCCACCGGGCCGAACTGGCCCTCTCCGCCCAGCTGCTGCGCCTCCTGCGCGCGGGCGAGGACCGGATGCCGGGGTTCCGGGACGTGGCCTGGGAGAAGGCGCTCGGCTGGCTGAAGGCGCGTACCGGAACCGACCTCGCCCCCGAGCAGGAGGCCGCCGTCAGGCTGGCGCTGACGGAGAAGGTCGCCGTCCTGACCGGCGGACCCGGCTGCGGCAAGTCGTTCACGGTCCGCTCGATCGTGGAGCTGGCCCGCGCGAAGAAGGCCAAGGTGGTGCTGGCGGCCCCCACCGGCCGCGCCGCCAAGCGGCTCGCCGAGCTGACCGGCGCCGAGGCCTCGACCGTGCACCGTCTGCTGGAGCTCAAGCCCGGCGGTGACGCCGCCTACGACCGGGAACGGCCGCTGGACGCCGACCTGGTGGTGGTCGACGAGGCGTCCATGCTGGACCTGCTGCTCGCCAACAAGCTGGTCAAGGCCGTGCCGCCGGGCGCCCACCTGCTCTTCGTCGGGGACGTCGACCAGTTGCCCAGCGTCGGCGCCGGGGAGGTGCTGCGGGACCTGCTCGCCGACGGCGGCCCCGTCCCCGCCGTCCGGCTCACCCGGGTCTTCCGCCAGGCCCAGCAGTCCGGCGTGGTCACCAACGCGCACCGGATCAACGCCGGGCAGCACCCGGTCACCGACGGGATGAAGGACTTCTTCCTCTTCGTCGAGGACGACACCGAGGAGGTCGGCCGGCTCACCGTGGATGTCGCGGCGCGGCGCATCCCGGCGAAGTTCGGCCTCGATCCGCGCCGTGACGTGCAGGTCCTCGCCCCCATGCACCGGGGACCGGCCGGCGCGGGCACGCTCAACGGGCTGCTCCAGCAGGCCATCACGCCCGGCCGCCCCGACCTCGCCGAGAAGCGGTTCGGCGGCCGGGTCTTCCGGGTCGGCGACAAGGTGACCCAGATCCGCAACAACTACGAGAAGGGCGAGAACGGGGTCTTCAACGGCACCGTGGGCGTGGTCACCTCGCTCGATCAGGTCGACCAGCGCCTGACGGTACTGACGGACGAGGACGAGGAGGTGCCGTACGACTTCGACGAGCTGGACGAACTGGCGCACGCCTACGCCGTGACCATCCACCGTTCCCAGGGCAGCGAGTACCCGGCGGTCGTCATCCCGGTGACGACGAGTGCCTGGATGATGCTCCAGCGCAATCTGATCTACACGGCCGTCACCCGGGCCAGACAGCTGGTCGTCCTCGTCGGTTCCCGCAAGGCGATCGGACAGGCGGTGCGCACGGTGTCGGCGGGCCGCCGGTGCACGGCGCTGGACTTCCGGCTCGCCGGTTCCCGCCTCACGGACGGGTGAATCGCCGCCGTGAGTGGTCCGTCACCAAAAAATGATCGATCAAATGAGTCACGAAGGTCACAGAGGCCTTCCGGAAGTGGAACACAGGGGGCAGGATGGGCAAGTTGGCGGCACTCAGTGCCGTCAATAGGCCCGATGGTCGACCCCGAGTGCACTCTCCTGAGCCAAGTGGGGGATGGTAGAGACAGTCAGGGCACCTCGAAGATGAGGCACAACGTCGGTGAGGGAAGACGTGAGCGACGACAACTCTGTAGTACTGCGGTACGACGGCAGCGAGTACACCTACCCGGTGATCGACAGTACGGTCGGTGACAAGGGCTTCGACATCGGGAAGCTCCGCGCCCAGACCGGTCTGGTGACGCTGGACAGCGGCTACGGCAACACCGCCGCCTATAAATCCGGGGTCACCTATCTCGACGGCGAGTCCGGCATCCTCCGGTACCGCGGCTACCCGATCGAGCAGCTGGCGGAGCGCTCCACCTTCCTGGAGGTCGCCTACCTGCTGATCAACGGCGAACTGCCGACCGTCGACGAGCTGGCCACGTTCAAGGGCGACATCACGCAGCACACCCTGCTGCACGAGGACGTCAAGAACTTCTACAAGGGCTTCCCGCGCGACGCCCACCCGATGGCGATGCTGTCCTCGGTGGTCTCCGCGCTGTCGACGTTCTACCAGGACAGCCACAATCCCTTCGACGAGCAGCAGCGCAACCTCTCCACCATCCGCCTGCTCGCCAAGCTTCCGACGATCGCGGCGTACGCGTACAAGAAGTCCGTCGGCCACCCGTTCGTCTACCCGCGCAACGACCTCGGCTACGTCGAGAACTTCCTGCGCATGACGTTCTCGGTCCCGGCGCAGGACTACGACCTCGACCCGGTCGTCGTGGCGGCGCTGGACAAGCTGCTCATCCTGCACGCGGACCACGAGCAGAACTGCTCGACCTCCACCGTGCGTCTGGTCGGCTCCTCGCAGGCCAACATGTTCGCCTCGATCTCCGCCGGCATCTCCGCCCTGTGGGGCCCGCTGCACGGCGGCGCCAACCAGTCGGTGCTGGAGATGCTCGAGGGCATCAAGGCCGAGGGCGGTGACGTCGACTCCTTCATCCGCAAGGTGAAGAACAAGGAGGACGGCGTCCGGCTGATGGGCTTCGGCCACCGGGTCTACAAGAACTTCGACCCGCGCGCCCAGATCATCAAGGCCGCCGCGCACGACGTGCTGTCCGCTCTCGGCAAGTCCGACGAGCTGCTGGACATCGCGCTGAAGCTGGAGGAGCACGCGCTCTCCGACGACTACTTCGTCTCGCGCAGCCTCTACCCGAACGTCGACTTCTACACCGGCCTGATCTACCGGGCCATGGGCTTCCCGACCGAGATGTTCACGGTCCTGTTCGCCCTCGGCCGTCTCCCGGGCTGGATCGCCCAGTGGCACGAGATGATCAAGGAGCCGGGTTCCCGCATCGGCCGCCCGCGCCAGATCTACACGGGCGTCGTCGAGCGTGACTTCGTCCCGGTCGAGGAGCGCTGACACCGTACCGGTGAGGCGTGCGCCGTGCGCCTGACAGCTCGTCGCTGAAGGGGTGTGGGCGACTGCCGGCCGGTCTCTGGCCGGTCGCGCGGTTCCCCGCGCCCCTTCAGGCATGCTGCCGAGCCGCGGGCCGCACGCCGCACGGAAGACCGCGCCCCCATCGGTGAGATGTACGGCAGTAAAGAAAAGGCGCCCCGGCCGCCGGTCCCCCCACGGGCCGACGTACCGGGGCGCCTTCCCATGTCCCGGTGCGGATTCCCCCCACGGGATCCGGCCGGGCGCCTGTGAGAACAGCGCCTGAATCGCTGTGTGAGTACGGGCGGACCTGAACCCGCCCGTACTCGTCGGTGTGCGGTCTGCCGGGACAACGTCCGTTCGGGAGGGCCGCTCAAAGCTCCCCGGCTGGTACGTGCCCCGGCAACGCAATCTCTGGGAAAGTCCCCCAAGACATCCCCAGTGCCAGGAAACGCCCCCCAAGACGCTTGCCTGACATCGCCAACTTAGACCTTCGAACCCCTTCGATGGTTACGTTCAGATCACTGTGATCTGCGTCTCTTGCGTATCTTCCCAAGCTGCGCAAGAGCCCGCAAAGCTCTCACGGGACCCAAGCGTAAGGAAGATGCGCGAGCCGTGTGAAGAGCTTATGTGAGGGTCCTACCGGACTCCAGGGGTACAGCCCAACTTGAGACCTCAATGAAACGCCCGTAGACGCAGACTGTTCGTCACCACGAACACCGAGGAGAAGGCCATGGCGGCACCGGCGATCATCGGGTTCAGCAGTCCCGCCGCGGCCAGGGGCAGCGCGGCCACGTTGTAGCCGAAGGCCCAGACGAGATTGCCCTTGATGGTCGACAGGGTCCGGCGGGACAGCCGTATCGCGTCCGCCGCCACCCGCAGATCGCCGCGCACCAGGGTCAGGTCGCCCGCCTCGATCGCCGCGTCCGTGCCGGTGCCCATGGCCAGACCCAGATCAGCGACGGCCAGCGCGGCCGCGTCGTTGACGCCGTCACCGACCATGGCGACGCTGCGCCCCTCGGCCTGGAGCCGCCGTACGACCTCGGCCTTGTCCTCGGGCAGCACCTCGGCGATCACCCGGTCGATGCCCACGGTCTTCGCCACCGCCTCGGCCACGGCCCGGTTGTCGCCGGTGAGCAGGACCGGCGTGAGTCCGAGGGCGCGCAGTCCGCGCACGGCCTCGGCGCTGGTCTCCTTCACGGTGTCGGCGACCGCGAGGACACCGCGTGCCGCCCCGTCCCAGCCGGCCACCACGGCCGTACGCCCGGCACGCTCGGCCTCGTCCTTCGCGCGGGCCAGCTCGGGCGGCAGTTCCCCGAAGAGCTCGGAGAGCCGGCCCACGGCCACCTCATGGCCCTCCACACGCCCCCGTACGCCCCGCCCGGGGACGTTCTCGAAGTGCTCGGTCTCCGGCAGCGCACCGGCCCTCTCCTCGGCGCCCGCGGCGACGGCCCGCGCGACGGGGTGTTCGGAGGCGTGCTCCAGGGCGCCCGCGAGCCGCAGCAGCAGTGTCTCGTCCGTGCCCTCGGCGGTGTGCACCTCCTGGAGGGACATCCGTCCGGTGGTGACGGTGCCGGTCTTGTCCAGTACGACGGTGTCGACCCGGCGCGTGGACTCCAGGACCTCGGGGCCCTTGATGAGGATGCCGAGCTGGGCGCCGCGCCCGGTGCCGACCATCAGCGCGGTCGGCGTGGCGAGCCCCAGGGCGCAGGGGCAGGCGATGATCAGGACGGCGACGGCCGCCGTGAAGGCGGCGACCGTGTCGCCGGTGGAGCCGAGCCACAGTCCGAAGGTGCCGGCCGCGATCAGCAGCACCACGGGGACGAAGACCCCGGAGATCCGGTCGGCGAGGCGCTGCACCTCGGCCTTGCCGTTCTGCGCGTCCTCCACCAGCTTCGCCATCCGCGCGAGCCGGGTGTCGGCGCCGATCCGGGTCGCCTCGACGACGAGCCGGCCGCCCGCGTTGACCGTGGCACCGGTGACGGTGTCGCCGACGGTGACGTCCACCGGCACGGACTCGCCGGTCAGCATGGACGCGTCCACGGCGGAGAAGCCCTCCAGGACCGTGCCGTCGGTGGCGATCTTCTCCCCGGGCCGTACGACGAACCGGTCGCCCACGGCCAGCCGGTCCGCCGGAATCCGCACCTCACGCCCGTCACGCAGTACCGCCACGTCCTTGGCGCCCAGCTCCATCAGCGCCCGCAGGGCCGCTCCCGCGCGGCGCTTGGAGCGGGCCTCCAGGTAGCGGCCGAGCAGGATGAACGCGGTGACGCCCGCGGCCACCTCCAGGTAGATCGTGGAGGCGCCGTCGGCGCGGGAGACGGTGAACTCGAAGGGGTGCCGCATGCCGGGCATGCCCGCGTCGCCGAGGAACAGCGCCCACAGCGACCAGCCGAACGCCGCGAGCGTGCCGACGGAGACCAGCGTGTCCATGGTGGCCGCGCCGTGCCGGAGGTTGGTCCAGGCGGCCCGGTGGAAGGGGGCGGCGCCCCACACCACGACGGGCGCGGCGAGGGTCAGCGAGAGCCACTGCCAGTTGTCGAACTGCAGGGGCGGGATCATCGCCAGCAGGACGACGGGCAGGGCGAGGAGCGCGGAGACGGTCAGCCGCCCGCGCAGGGCGGCCGGTTCGGGGTCGGCCCCGGCCGCGGGTGCCCCGTCGTTCTCCTCCCGCGCGGGCGCCGGTTCCTCGGCGGTGTAGCCGGTCCGCACCACCGTGGTGATCAGGTCGGCGACCTCGACGCCCGGCGGGTAGCTGATCCGGGCCTTCTCCGTCGCGTAGTTCACCGTGGCGGTGACGCCGTCCATGCGGTTGAGCTTCTTCTCGACGCGGGCCGCGCAGGAGGCGCAGGTCATCCCGCCGATGAGCAGCTCGACCTCCGAGGCCGCCGGCTGCTCGGCGCCGGCCGGTGCCTCGGCGGCGGTGGTGCTGGTCATGTCCGTACTCCTGGGACGTC
>NZ_NEUB01000668.1 GCF_002910825.1 Streptomyces sp. SM1
CGTCCTCCGCCCGCCGCCGTTCCGGTCGCCCTAGGAGGGCAGCTCCTTCAGCTGGATGTCGCGGAAGGAGACCTGGTCGGCGGAGCCGTGGTTCTGGAGACCGATGTAGCCGTCGGTCAGGCTCCGCTGGGGGTCCTTGTTGGTGAAGTCGTTGATCTTGACTCCGTTGAGGAACACCTGGAGGCGTTCGCCCCGGACCTTGATCTCGTAGGAGTTCCACTGGCCGGGCGGACGCAGAACCTGGTCACGGGCCTTGATGTTCGCCGACTTGAACGAGTAGACGGAGCCCGTGGTGCGGTCGGCGGCGTCCGTGGCGTCGATCTGGATCTCGTAACCCCTGTCCACCGCGGACCAGGGGTCGTCGGAGGCCGGGAAGCCCACGAAGATCCCGGAGTTGTCGTCGCCCCGCATCTTCCAGTCGAGCTTGAGGGAGTACGACTTCAGCTCCTTGGCCTGGTACCAGAGCAGCCCCATGCCGCCCTCGGATTCCAGGGTGCCGTCCTTGACGTTGAAGGTGCCGGGGCCGGCCTGCTTCCAGCCGTCCAGGGTCTGGCCGTTGAAGATCTCCCGGTAGCCCTTGTCCGGCTTGCAGTCCGCCTTCACCTGGCCGGTGGCGTACTGCATGCCGCCGAGCAGATGGGTGCGGAACGCCTCGTCGGCGTACGACTCCTTGGTGTGGCCGCCGCCGGTGTAGAAGGAGCGGCCGCCTCCGTAGCTCTGGCACCAGGCGATCGGGTGGTCGCCCTTCATGGTGCCGCCGGAGTAGGTGGTCTCGTCGAGGGTGGCGAGGACCTTGGCCTGCTCACGCGGGTTGGTGCGGTAGTTGTACCACTCGTCGGTGCGCTCCCAGGTGTCCTCGAGGTGCGCGGTGGACGGGTGGTCGTGGTCGTGGACGCGCACGGTGGCCTTCTGGATGGCCGGGTGCGAGTCGAAGTAGGCGCCGACGAGTCCGCCGTAGAACTCCCAGTCGTACTCGGTGTCGGCCGCGGCGTGGATGCCCATGTAGCCGCCGCCGTTCCTGACGTAGTTCTCGAACGCCTGCTGCTGCTCGGCGTCGAGGACGTCTCCGGTGGTCGACAGGAAGGCCACCGCGTCGTACTTGGCGAGGTTGGCGGTGGTGAACTGCCGGGCCTCCTCGGTCGCGGTGACCGAGATGCCGGCCGGGGCTCCCAGCTCCTTCAGGGCGGCGACACCCTCCCCGATGGAGTCGTGACGGAAGCCGGCCGTCTTGGAGAAGACCAGGACCTTCTTGCCCTTCTTGAAGGGCTCCTTGGAGAACTCGAAGTCGTCCACGTCGTACAGCGCGCCGTCACCGCCCCGGAAGACCAGGTAGATCTCCGAGGTCTTCTTCGGCAGCGACCGCAGCGGCACGTCGACGTTCTGGAACGTCTCCCAGCTCCCGGTCGGCGGGATGTACGCCGAGCCGTGCAGCTTGCCGTCGGGCGAGCCGGTGCGCAGTTCGATGAAGCCGCCGGAGCCGCCGGAGGAGGCCCGTACGGTCATCCTCCTCTGCCCGTCGAACCGGTAGGGACTGAAGGAGATCCAGTCGCCGTCGTTGATGTCGCCGACGGTCTTGCCGCCGTTGGCGCCCTCCTTGTCGAAGGTGTTCACCCCCGACTGGCTGGTGAAGTGCTCGGCCTGGCGGTGCAGCGGCTGGAGCACGGTGCGGGCGGTACCGGTCAGGGCCTCCTGGCCGTTCGCTCCGCCGTCGGTGTAACTGGCGCCGACTACACCGTAGATGTTGGCGTTCGGGTCGTGACCGCCGTCCCCGGCGGGCGGCTTGAGGGTGCCCTCACAGCCCGTCTCGCTGGTCAGTTCGTGGGCGTGGGAGTCGTGACCGAGGCTGTAGGCGACCTTGACCCTGGAGCAGTCGACGGTCTCCTCGGGGTCGGTGACGGTCACCTTGAACGGGACGGGCTCTCCGAAGGCCGCCAGGCTGCCGTTGCCCGGCACGGTGATCTTCACCGTCGGCTCGGTGTTGCCGACCACGATCCGTGCGCTGGCGTTCCCGGTGTTGCCCTCGGGGTCCTTCGCGGTGAAGGTCGCGGTGTAGGTGCCGGCCTTCTTGTACTTGTGGGTGGGGGTGAGCCCCTCGCCCGTGGTGCCGTCGCCGAAGTCCCAGCTGTAGGTGAGGTCCGGGGAGTCGGCGTCGTTCGCGGTGGCGGTGAACCTGACCTTCAGGCCGGCCGCGCCGGAGGTCTTGTCCGCGCTCACCTCGGCGATCGGGGAGAAGCCGTCCTCGGCGTTCTCGATCCGGTACAGCGCGGAGTTCTCGTCGCCCTGGAACCAGGAGACGCCGTAGTCGAGGACGTAGAGCGCGCCGTCGGGGCCGAACTCCATGTCCATGATCTGGGTGCCGGTCCACGGGAAGTCGTTGATCTTCGCGACGGAACCGTCCTCGTTCTGCTCGATCCGCTTGATCCAGCGGCGGCCGAACTCGCCCGCGAAGAAGTCCCCGTCGTAGGCCTCCGGGAACTTCACCGAGGACTCGAGGTCGGGGTCGTAGCGGTAGACGGGGCCTGCCATCGGGGACTCGGAGCCGCTGCCGAACTCGGGCAGGGAACCGCCGTCGTACGGGATCCAGGCGGCCCGCGCGGGCGGCAGATCGGTGAGACCGGTGTTGTGCGGGGAGGTGTTCTTCAGGGCGGAGCAGTCGAACTTCCCGCCGGAGGCGCCGGTCGCGAAGTCGTAGTCGCTGTAGGCGTCGTTGTCGCCGGTGCAGAACGGCCAGCCGAAGTTGGCGGCCTCGGTGACCTTGGCGAACTCCACCTGCCCGGCCGGTCCCCGGTCGGGGTCGGCGGCGCCGGCGTCGGGGCCGTAGTCGCCGACGTAGACGATGCCGGTCTTGTCGTCGACGCTCATCCGGAACGGGTTGCGGAAGCCCATCGCGTAGATCTCGGGGCGGGTCTTCTCGGTGCCGGGAGCGAAGAGGTTGCCGTCCGGGACGGTGTACGAGCCGTCCTCGGCGACCTTGATACGGAGGATCTTGCCGCGCAGGTCGTTGGTGTTGCCGGAGCTGCGGCGGGCGTCGAAGGCCGGGTTGCGGTCCGCCCGTTCGTCGATCGGCGTGTAGCCGTCGGAGGCGAAGGGGTTGGTGTCGTCGCCGGTGGACAGGTAGAGGTTGCCCTCGGCATCGAAGTCGATGTCGCCGCCGACGTGGCAGCAGATGCCGCGGGAGGCCGCGACGTCCAGCACCTTCTTCTCGCTGGCCATGTTCAGCGTGCCGTTGGCGTTGAGGACGAACCGGGAGAGCCGGTTGACGCCGTCGAACTTCGCGAAGTCGGCGGCGGTGCCGTTCTCCGGGGCGTCACCGGCCGGGGTGTCGAGCGGCGGGGCGTAGTAGAGGTAGATCGCCCGGTTGTTCTCGAAGTCCGGGTCGACGCCGACGCCCTGGAGGCCCTCCTCGTCGTGGCTGTAGACGGGGATCCTGCCGGCGACCTTGGTGACGCCGCCCTGGTCGGTGAGGCGCAGTGTGCCGTCGCGCGAGGTGTGCAGGACGCTGCGGTCCGGGAGCACGGTGAGCGACATGGGCTCACCCGTCTCGGGCTCGCCCTTGGCGAGCGGCACCTGCTGGAACTGTCCCTCGGCCGCCGCCGGTTCGTCGTGTTCCGGGTGGCCGGGGTGGGCGCCGGCGACGGTCGCCGGGGTGCCCACGGCCAGCAGCAGTCCGGTGAACAGGGCGAGGCCGGTGCGCAGCCCGGATCGACGCCTCGGGGCGTTGGTGGATGTGAGTCTGCTTCTGTGCACGAAGTCCCTCCGGGAACGGGGTGGGGCCGTACGGAACAGGTGCGAAGACATGTGGTGCGCGTGCTGTGGGGCGTGTGGTGCGGTGCGTGTGCTGCGTGCGCGGTGCGGTGATGTGCGCGGATGCATGCGACGTGTGCCGTGCGTGTGGTGTGTGCGGTCCGTGTGGTGTGTGCGGGCGCCGGGGTGCGCCGTCACCCCGGAGGCGTGGGTGTCCTGAACACTTCCGGGACGGTAACCGCCTTCTTCCGGGGCGAACACCCTTGGCGCCAGAGCTGGTTGAACCTTTCCCCAAGTCAGGACAAA
>NZ_NEUB01000669.1 GCF_002910825.1 Streptomyces sp. SM1
CCGCGGCCACCCTTCGCGTCCGGCGGCGGCTCGGGTCCGGAGAGCCGGGTGACGTCGACTCCGGCGGCCCCGGTGGTACGGGGTGCGTCGCCGCGCAGGATGGCCAGTTCCAGCCGCTGCAGCTCCGCGCCCGGATCGACGCCGAACTCGTCCCGCAGATGCGCCCGGATCCGCCGGTACTCGGCCAACGCCTCGTTCTGCCGCCCCGCTTGGTACAGCGCCCGCATCAACTGAGCGGTGAGTCCCTCGTGCTGGGGATGGGTCCGGGTGGCCTCCCAGAGGTCCACCAGGACCTCGCGGCACCGCCCCTGGGCCAACTGGATCTCGCCGACCCGTTCCAGGACCCGCAGCCGTTCCTCGGTCAGCCGGGGGACCTCGTCACGGTGCAGCAGATCCGAGGGCACGTTGGCCAGCAGCGGACCCCGCCACAGACCGAGCGCGGTACGCAGCAGCGTCAGTTCGGTCGGCCCGGCACCGACGGCCCGGGACACCAGGGCGCGGAAGTGCAGCAGGTCCAGGGAGTCCTCGTCCACCGGGAGGCGGTAGCCACCGGCGACCGCGACCACCGCGTGCTGTTCGATGTCGTACTTCGCGAAGAGCCGGCGCAGCCGCAGCACACAGCTCTGCAGCGCCGCCTTGGCCGTCGCGGGCTGTGCCTCCCCCCAGACGGCCTGCCGGAGCCGGCCGGTCGGCACCACCTCGCCGGGGCGCAGCAGCAGCGCCGCCAGCAGCGAGGTGGGTTTGGCGGCCGGGAGGACGACCGCTTCCGTTCCGTCGGTGATGCCGAGTGGTCCGAGCAACTGGAATCGCATGGGCTCCCCCGAACCGCGGTCACGCGCCGGACTGGGCCGTCGCCGTCTTCCTCCCCCGAGGTGACGGGGGCAGGACAAACGTGGATGAAGCCGATGTGTGGTCACTCATCGGCCTCGTGGCTCTGGCGAGTGTCTACCGGCGTAGATATGGGCGTGTCAAGGGAAGACAGCGACGGCGCCGAGGGTCGGCCGAGGTGTACTGGTGCTCCGTCAAACCTCTTACCAGCCACGACTGTTGCTGGACCGAGGGCCCGTCCGCGGTCACCCGGGGAGGCGGTGTCCGTGCCGACCCGTCCATGACGGCTGCGCCGTGGGCCGTCCGCCGTTCACGGTGTCCGCCGCACCGGTTCCGGGCACGCCGAAGACCCGGCCGGCGCCCCCTGGGGAGCGCAGGCCGGGCCGGTGTCCCGCCGGCCCGGTGGGTCAGGCCGAGCAGGACGTGGTGCTGCAGGTGGAGCTGGAGGTCGAGGTGGAGCTGGTGCTGGTGCAGCCGGCCAGCACGACCTCGCTGGCGTCCGAGTAGTCGGAGATCTCGAAGGTCTCGGCCTCCAGCTCGAGGATCTCGTCGGCGAGGGTGCTCAGGTTCTTGTCCATGGTGTCTCCCGTGGGTCTCGGACCGCCGCGGCCGGCGGCCCCGGTGTGCCGGGAACCCATTCCAGCGCCCCGCGCTCACCGTTCGGCTGCGTCCCGCTGGCACATCGCTGGCACGCGGCGCCGGCGGGACGGAGCCGCCCCGGACAGGCCCTGCTACGCGGACACCTCCGACCGGTCACCGCCCCACAGCGTGTGGAACGAGCCGTCGCGGTCCGTGCGGCGGTAGGTGTGCGCCCCGAAGTAGTCGCGCTGCCCCTGGGTGAGGGCGGCCGGCAGGCGCTCCGCGCGCAGCGCGTCGTAGTAGGCGAGAGCGGCCGCGAAACCGGGAGTCGGCACGCCCTGGCGGGTCGCCGCGACCAGTACCTCGCGCCAGTCGTCCTGGGCGTCCGCGATCTCCCGCGCGAACGTCTCGTCGGACAGCAGGCTCGGCAGGTCCGCCCGCGCGTCGTAGGCGGCGCGGATCCGGTCGAGGAAGGCCGCCCGGATGATGCAGCCGCCGCGCCAGATCGCCGAGACCGCGCCGAGGTCGATGTCCCAGCCGTACTCCTCGCTGCCCGCGGCGATCTCGTGGAAGCCCTGCGTGTACGACACGATCTTCGACGCGTACAGCGCCTGCTCCACCCGGTCCGCGAACGCCGCCGCCTCCGCCTCGCCCATCGGCGCGGCGGTCGGCCCGGCCAGCCCGCGCGAGGCCTCGCGCAGCGCCGCGTGGCCGGACAGCGAGCGGGCGAACACCGCCTCGGCGATGCCGGACACCGGCACGCCCAGGTCGAGGGCGATCTGCACGGTCCAGCGGCCCGTGCCCTTCTGCTCCGCCTGGTCCACCACCACGTCCACGAACGGCCGGCCCGTCGCCGCGTCCACGTGCGACAGCACCTCGGCCGTGATCTCGATCAGATACGAGTCCAGCCGGCCGGTGTTCCAGGTGCGGAAGATCTCCGCGATCTGCCCGGGGGAGTACCCGGCCACATCGCGCAGCAGCTGGTACGCCTCGCCGATCAGCTGCATGTCGGCGTACTCGATGCCGTTGTGCACCATCTTCACGAAGTGCCCGGCACCGTCCGGACCCACGTGCGTCACACAGGGCGCGCCGTCGGCCGCCTTGGCGGAGACCTTCTCCAGCATGGGGCCGAGCGAGTCGTACGACTCCTTCGGGCCGCCGGGCATGATGCTCGGGCCGTGCAGCGCGCCCTCCTCGCCGCCGGAGACACCCATGCCGACGAAGTGGATGCCCTGCTCGCGCAGCGCCTTCTCCCGTCGGCGGGTGTCGGCGAAGTGCGCGTTGCCGCCGTCGATGATCATGTCGCCGGGCTCCAGCAGCGGGGCGAACTCCTCGATCACCGCGTCCGTCGGCTCACCGGCCTTCACCATCACGACCAGCCGCCGCGGACGCTCCAGCGCCGCCACGAACTCCTTGGCCGTCCCGGCCGCCACGAACCGGCCCTCGCTCCCGAACTCCTTCACCAGCGCGTGGGTGCGCGCCGCGGTCCGGTTGTGCACCGCGACCGTGTAGCCGTTGCGGGCGAAGTTGCGCGCGAGGTTGCGGCCCATGACCGCGAGCCCGGTGACGCCGATCTGCGCTGAACTGCTCATATGGATGGCTCCTAGTGACCTTGCTGTCGGTACTGCCGGTGTGACGGTGCTGCCGGTCGACGCACGCCAGTCCTACGCCGACCATCCTGACGTGCCGTACTCGCGGGCGCACGCGCGGGGCGCCCGCACCCGCGCAGGCACATACGGGCGAAGGCCCCCGCCGTACTCAGCCGCCGTACCCGGCGCCCCCGGCCCGCCGCACCCGCCCGGCGCACGCTCCCGCATGCCCCGCGGACGGAGGCACCCGCCCGCGCACACGCGCTTCCCCGGATCAACGGGGGCGCAACGGGCGAAAAAATCCCGGCCACTTGGCGCATCCGTGCGGCCGATAGCCGCCTTGTCACGGCTGGTTCGCAGCGCTTACTTTTGCCCCTCCTGACGCATTGTCGAGGGGGATTCCATGGCCGTGCGCGGCCGGCACCGCCGGTATCAGCCGAACAGGATCAACCGGGCCTCGCTCACCGTCACCGCGGGCGGTGCCGGGATGGCGCTCCCGCTCATGGGCACCGGCGCCGCCCAGGCCGCCGATGTGGAGACCTGGGACAAGGTCGCCGCCTGCGAGTCCACCAGCAACTGGGACATCAACACGGGCAACGGCTACTACGGCGGGCTGCAGTTCACGCAGTCCACCTGGGAGGCGTTCGGCGGCGCCCGGTACGCGCCGCGTGCGGATCTGGCCACCAGGGACCAGCAGATCGCCGTCGCCGAGAAGGTCCTCGACGGCCAGGGTCCCGGCGCCTGGCCGCTCTGTTCGGTACGGGCCGGACTGACACCGGGTGGCGACACCCCCGACATCCGGCCGGCCGCCGGCGAGAAGTCCGGCCGGCCCTCCGTCGAGGAGGTCAAACCGCACACCACGCCCCAGTCCCGCGCGGGCCGCGCCGAGATGTACACCGTGGTCCGCGGCGACACCCTCTCCGCCATCGCCGAGGAGGAGCGGCTCCGGGCCGGCTGGCGGGGGCTCTACGAGGCCAACCGCTCGACCGTCGGCGCCGATCCCGACCTGATCGTCCCCGGCCAGCGCCTCGCCCTGCCCGACGGCGCGGCCAAGGCCCCCGCGCGTCCCACGAAGCCGACACAGAAGAAGCCGGCCGAGCGGGCCGAGGAGCGGTCGGACAAGAAGGCGGACAGGGAAACCGGCACGAAGAAGGCCGAGACGGCCCAGAAGTCGCGGAAGGCCGAGAAGAAGGCTCCTCCGCAGCGCACCGAGGACCGTGCCGACCGCACCACCAAGAGCAGCGGCGAACGCGTCGCACCCGTCAGCGCCGGCCTCGGCACGCCGTACCACAAGGCGGGTTCCGCCTGGTCGAAGGGCTACCACACCGGCGTGGACTTCCCCGTTCCCACGGGCACGTCCGTGAAGTCGGTCGCGGCCGGCACCGTGGTGAGCGCGGGCTGGGAAGGCTCGTTCGGCTATCAGGTCGTGGTCCGGCACGCGGACGGACGCTTCAGCCAGTACGCGCACCTGTCGGCGATCTCGGTGAGGAACGGCCAGTCCGTCGGCGCGGGACAGCGCATCGGGCGCTCCGGTTCGACCGGAAACAGCTCGGGCCCGCATCTGCACTTCGAGGTGCGGACGGGGCCCGGCTTCGGGTCGGACGTCGACCCCGTCGCCTACCTGCGGGCGGGCGGGGTCAGGATTTGACGCGTGTCCGGTGCCGGTCCACCGCCGGCACCGGCACGTACGGGCCACCGTAGAAGGGCGCGTACGACACCAGCGGCACCGGGGCCGGATCCGGTCCGTCCGTCCGGCCGCCCGCCGGCGGGACGGGAAGGGCCGGAAGCCGTACGTCCTCGGGAAGCGTGAGTTCGGCGAGCAACAGCGCCGCCGGGTCCGCCGTGCCCCGCCCGGCCGGCTCC
>NZ_NEUB01000670.1 GCF_002910825.1 Streptomyces sp. SM1
CTCGCTCACCGCCGTCGAACTCCGCAACCGGCTGGTCGAGGTCACCGGCCTGCCGCTCGCCCTCACCTCCGTCTTCGACCACCCGACGGCAGCCGCCCTCGCCGCACACCTCTTCGACGGACTGAGCGGCGGCGACACCGCAGCCGCGGCCGTCGGCGGCCCGGCCGGGCCCGCGGCGGACGACGAGCCGCTGGCCATCGTCTCGATGGCCTGCCGCTTCCCCGGCGGCGTCCGCTCGCCCGAGGACCTGTGGCGGCTGGTGGACGACGGGGTGGACGCGGTCGCCGCGCTGCCCGCCGACCGCGGCTGGTCGCTGGACACCCTTTACGACCCCGACCCCCTGCACCCCGGGACCTTCTACACCACCGGCGGCGGATTCCTGGACGGGGCGGCCGAGTTCGACGCGGAGTTCTTCGGCGTCTCGCCGCGCGAAGCCCTCGCCATGGACCCGCAGCAGCGGCTGCTGCTGGAGACCAGCTGGGAGGCGCTGGAGCGGGCCGGACTCGACCCCGCGTCGGTACGCGGCAGCGAGGGCGGCGTCTACGTCGGCGTCGCCACCCAGGGCTACGGAACCGGCCCGCAGAACCCGTCCGACGAGGTCGAGGGGCACCTGCTCAGCGGTACCGTCACCAGCGTCGCGTCCGGCCGCATCTCCTACACCCTCGGACTCGGCGGCCCGGCCGTGACCGTCGAGACGGCCTGCTCGTCCTCGCTGGTCGCCCTGCACCTGGCCGGGCAGGCGCTGCGCGCCGGGGACTGCTCGTTCGCGCTGGTCGGCGGCGCCGCGGTGATGGCGAGCCCGGACGTCTTCGTCGAGTTCAGCCGTCAGCAGGGGCTCTCGCCCGACGGCCGCTGCCGCTCCTTCGCCGAAGGCGCGAACGGCACCGGCTGGGGCGAGGGCGTGGGCGTGCTGCTCGTGGAACGCCTCTCCGACGCGCGCCGCCTCGGGCACCCGGTCCTCGCCCTCGTCCGTGGCACCGCGGCCAACCAGGACGGCGCCAGCAACGGCCTGACCGCCCCCAGCGGCCCCTCCCAGCAGCGGGTCATCAAAGCCGCGCTCGCCACCGCCGGACTGGCCGGTACCGACATCGACCTGGTCGAGGCCCACGGCACCGGCACCGTACTCGGCGACCCCATCGAGGCCCAGGCCCTGCTGGCCACGTACGGTCAGGACCGGCCCGAGGGGCGGCCGGTGTGGCTGGGGTCGCTGAAGTCGAACATCGGGCACACCCAGGC
Source organism: Streptomyces sp. SM1 (assembly GCF_002910825.1). Lineage (GTDB taxonomy): Bacteria > Actinomycetota > Actinomycetes > Streptomycetales > Streptomycetaceae > Streptomyces > Streptomyces okerensis. Next base: position 1,237 of record NZ_NEUB01000670.1, read on the forward strand.
CGCCGCCGGGGTCGCCGGGGTCATCAAGACCGTCCTCGCCCTCCGCCACGGCGTCCTGCCCCGCACCCTGCACGCCCAGGAGGCGTCGAGCCGGGTCGACTGGTCGGCCGGCGCGGTCCGGCTGCTCGCGCAGGCCCGCCCCTGGGACGCCCCGGACGGGGACCGGC
>NZ_NEUB01000671.1:0-1794 GCF_002910825.1 Streptomyces sp. SM1
CTGCGGGAGCGGGCCACCTGGCGGGAGCTCGGTCACACCCTGCTGTTCGCGGTCCTGCTGTGGCCCGTCGACGCCCTCGCCCTCACGGCCGGCCTGCTCCTGCCGGCCGCCGTGACCGCCACTCCGCTGTTGATGGCCACGACCGGGGACGGCCGGGAGGCGAAGATCCTCAAACTGTGGACGGTCACCAGCTGGCCGGCGGCGGCCGGGGTCGCCCTGCTCGGCGTCCTCCTGTTCGCCCTGGGCGCCTACCTGCTGGGCGTCGCGGCCGGCGCCCGCGCGGGACTGACGCGGCTGCTCCTCAGCCCGCACGAGGCCCACCTCGACGCCCGGGTGAGCGAGCTGACCCGTTCCCGGGTCCGGATGGTGGACGCCTTCGAGGCGGAACGACGGCGTATCGAACGCGATCTTCACGACGGGGCCCAACAGCGCCTGGTCGCGCTGACGATGATGCTCGGCCTGGCCCGCCTGGACGCACCGCCCGGCCCGCTCGCCGACCGGCTCGCGGGGGCCCACGAGGAGTCGGGGCGGGCCCTTGGGGAACTGCGGGAGCTGATCCGCGGCATCCACCCCCGGGTTCTCGCCGACTACGGGCTCGGGGCGGCGGTCGCCGACGCCGCCGACCGGTCCGCCGTACCCGTGGACGTGGAGCTGAGCCTCACCGGCCGGCTGCCCGCGTCCGTGGAGGCCGCCGCGTACTTCGTGGTGTGCGAGGCGCTCGCCAACGTCGCCCGGCACAGTGGGGCGAGCTGCGCGCGGGTGGTGGGCGGGCACCGCGACGGGCGGCTGCTGCTGGAGATCGGTGACGACGGACGGGGCGGGGCACGGGCCGGGGCGGGCAGCGGGCTCACCGGACTGGCCGACCGGGTGTCGGTGCTCGATGGCAGACTCACGCTGTCCAGTCCGGTGGGCGGACCGACCCTGCTGCGTGTGGAGATCCCTTGCGCCCCCTGCTCCCCCTGACGAACGGCCGGGCGCTGCGGGTCGTGCTGGCCGAGGACGGCGTGCTGCTGCGGGAGGGCCTGACCGGTCTGCTCCAGCGGTTCGGGCACGAGGTCGTCGCGGCGGTCGGAGACGCCGAGGCGCTGGCCGCCGCCGTCGGGGAGCACGGCCCGGACGTCGTGGTGACGGACGTCCGGATGCCGCCGGGTTTCCAGGACGAGGGCCTGCACGCGGCCGTGCGGCTGCGCGCCGAGCGGCCCACGCTGCCCGTCCTCGTCCTCAGCCAGTACGTCCAGCAGCGTTACGCGGCCGATCTGCTGGACTCGGGCGACGGCACGGGCGTCGGCTATCTGCTGAAGGACCGGGTCGGCCAGGTCGAGGAGTTCGTGACCGCGGTGGACGACGTCGCGGCCGGTGGCACGGTGGTGGACCCCGAGGTCGTACGGCAGTTGCTGCGGCGCCGCCGTGACCCGCTGCAGAGGCTGTCCCCCCGGGAGCGCGAGGTGCTGGCGCTGATCGCGGAGGGCCGGTCCAACGGCGCGATCGCACGTGGGCTGGTGGTGTCGGAGGCGGCCGTCGGCAAGCACATCGGCAGCATCTTCGCCAAGCTCGACCTGCCGCCGACGGACGGGACACACCGTCGGGTGCTGGCCGTACTGGCGTATCTGCGGGCCTGATCCGGCCGGGCGCACGCGGACGGACAGGCGGGGCCGGGGGCGTCGGGGACACCGACGGGCCGGCCGGACAGGGACATCCGCGCGCACGCGGGCCGCCGCGGCGGGCCGGCTGCCGATGAAGCCCGTCACGCCGGTGATCAGGAGGCCGGCGGTCACGGCGGTCACGGCGGCGGGG
>NZ_NEUB01000671.1:1964-4922 GCF_002910825.1 Streptomyces sp. SM1
GGTGCGGGTTGATTGTCCACAGGTCGGGAGTTGTCCACAGGGGCCTGACGCTTTTCGGCCACCGGTTGTACGGTCGGCACGATCAATGTCGACGCGTGTGTACGGCACGCATGTGCACGGGGAGGCGGTCGCCGTGACCGAGTTCGCTGCCGGGATGCCCGGGGCCGAAGGCGTCGCCGAGGGGGCGGGGGCCCGCCCGGCCGGCGGTGCGGAGCAGGCGCGGCGGCTTCCGCGGGTGCCCGGGTTCGCCGAGTGGCCGGCCGCGGGCGCACCCAAGCAGGAGGGCAAGGCGCTGCGCGCGGAGGTCCCGCGCGGCGCACACGCCGTGCTCGACCCGGACGGCTCCCGCCCCGACGCGGTGAGCGCCGTGGAGGAGTCCAGCCACGGCAGGCTGCCCGGGCTGGCCCCGATCCGGGTGGGCAGGATGGCGGCGACGCCGTTCGCCTTCCTGCGCGGATCGGCCGGTCTCATGGCGTACGACCTGGCCCGCACCCCCATGACCCGGATCGGCGCCCAGATCTGCGGTGACGCCCACGCGGCGAACTTCGGTCTCTACGGGGACGCGCGCGGGGGACTGGTCATCGACCTGAACGACTTCGACGAGACCGTGCGCGGCCCCTGGGAGTGGGACCTCAAGCGGCTCGCCGCCTCACTGGTGCTCGCCGGGCGGGAGGCGGGCGCGGACGAGGACACCTGCCGCGCGGCCGCCCACGACGCCGTGGGCGCCTACCGGCGCACGATGCGGCTCCTCTCCAGACTGCCCGCGCTGGACGCGTGGAACGCCATCGCCGACGAGGAACTGGTCTCGCACGCCGACGCCCACGATCTGCTCGGCACCCTGGAGCGGGTCTCCGAGAAGGCCCGCTCCAACACCAGCGGCCGGTTCGCCGCCAAGTCCACCGAGCCGGCCGGGGACGGCGGACGCCGCTTCGTCGCCGCGCCTCCGGTGCTGAGCCGGATACCGGACGCCGAGGCGGCCCGGGTGGCCGCCTCCCTGGAGGAGTACCTCGGCACACTGCCGCCGGACCGCCATCCGCTGCTCGCCCGGCACGCCGTGCACGACGTGGCGTTCCGCGTCGTCGGCACCGGCAGCGTGGGCACGCGGTCCTATGTCGTGCTCCTCCTCGACCACCGGGGCGAGCCCCTGGTCCTCCAGGTGAAGGAGGCCCGCCCCTCGGCGCTGGTGCCGCATCTGCGGACGGCCGGATTCGACGCCCCCGAGCCCGGGCACGAGGGCCGGCGCGTGGTCCACGGCCAGAAGCGGATGCAGGTGATAAGCGACAGCCTGCTCGGCTGGACGACGGTCGACGGCCGCGACTACCAGGTGCGCCAGTTCCGCAACCGCAAGGGCAGCGTGGACCCCGCGGCACTCGCCGCCGACCAGGTCGACGACTACGCCCGGATGACCGGCGCCCTGCTGGCCCGCGCCCACTCGCACAGCGCCGACCCGCGCCTGATCGCCGGCTACTGCGGAAAGAACGACGAGCTGGACGAGGCGGTGGCCGCCTTCGCCGTCGCCTACGCCGACCGCACGGAGGCGGACCACACGGACCTGGTGAGGGCGGTGAGGTCGGGACGGATCGCTGCGGAGACGGGAGTGTGAGGGGGCGTCCCGGCCGGGCGTGCACGGCCGGCCGGGACGTGCGCCGCAGGAGCGGGGCGTGGCGCCCGGCCGGGTGGCCTACGCTGTCCGGGTGACGACCTCGGAAGGTGAGCAGGGTGGCGGCGGCGCGGAGCGTGCGCCCGGCGACGGTGGTGCGGTGCGGCCCGAGGACCGGCTGGAACAGGCGGTACGGGCGGCCGAGCAGGCGCTGATCGAGTTCGAGATCGCCGTGGAGACCTTCCGCGTCGAGGTCGAGAACTTCTCCCGGCTGCACGAACAGAAGCTCGGCCCGGTGTACGCCCGGCTCGAGGAGCTGGACGCCCGGATCCTGGAGGCGAAGGCCGCCCGCAGCGACGACCCGGAGGACCGGCGCCGGGCCGACGAGGCGCGCGCAGGGCTCATGCCGATCCCCGGCGTCGAGCAGCTGATGAACGGCTGGATGGACGGGGGCGGACTGTTCCCGGAGGCCGGTGCCATGCTCACGGACCAGCCGGTGCGGCCCCCGCAGCGGGTGCGGCCCAGCGAGGAGGCCCGCAAGCTCTACCGCGACCTCGCCCGCAAGGCCCACCCGGACCTGGCTCAGGAGGACAAGGAGCGCGCCCGCCGTGAGGAGTTCATCACCCGCGTCAACGCCGCCTACGCCCGTGGCAGCGAGGCCGAGCTGCGCGAACTCGCCGGGGAATGGGCCGCCGGACCGGAGCTGAAGCGTGTACCGAGCGCCGGTGAGGAGCTCTACGCCCGCCTCGAATGGCTCTCCCGGCGCAAGGAACTGCTCACGCTGGTCGCCAGGGAGCTCGAGGAGAGCGCCATCGGCTCGATGCTCCGCCTCGCCCCGGACGACCCCGACCGGCTGCTCGAGGAGATCGCCGGTCAGCTGCGGACGCAGGTGACCGAACGCGAGGCGGAGCTGGCGGCTCTGCTGGCCTGAACCGCGCCCGCCGGGTCGGGTAGCGTCGTGGGCATGTTGCGTCCTGAAAGCTGGTCCAGGCTCGCGGGTGGAAGTCCCGTCCGGGTAGACACCGGAGTGCCCGGTAGCAGGTCCCGGTTCGTCGTGGAGACGCGGCGGGCTGAGCGGGATGTCGAGTGCCTCTTTGGAGGGAGCAAGCACGCGGGCCGTAGCGTGAAGCGAACCTTGCAGCCTCGTCACACGTACAGCGGAGAAGCCGAGCCCCTCATGTCCGGGCGAAGGCCACGTCCCGAGGGCCCTGTTCCGGGGTCAGCCTTCGGGGTTCTCCCGGGGTATGGGGGGCGGCACGTGTGCACAGTCTGGGCCGGAACAGGAGAGACCCGTCTGACCACGCCTGGCATCGGGCAAGAGACCGGACGTATAAGCCGATGGTGAAGTCGTCCGGAGG
>NZ_NEUB01000672.1 GCF_002910825.1 Streptomyces sp. SM1
CGCCGCCGGCACCCGGCTGACCGGGCTTGCCCTGCGGCTTCTTGCCGCCCTGGGCGACGTCGACGGGCAGCATGACCAGCGCGGTCGTACCACCGGAGTCGGACGGGCGGAGCTGGATGCGGATGCCGTGACGCTGGGACAGCCGGCCGACCACGAACAGACCCATGCGGCGGGAGACGGAGACGTCCACGGTGGGCGGCGAGGCGAGCCGCTCGTTGATCGCCGCCAGGTCCTCCGGCGACAGACCGATACCGGTGTCGTGGATCTCGATCAGCACCCGGCCGTCGGGCAGCGCGTGACCGGTGACCTTGACCTTGGTCTGCGGGGAGGAGAACGAGGTCGCGTTCTCCAGCAGCTCGGCGAGGAGGTGCACGAGGTCGTTGACGACCCGGCCGGCCACTTCGGTGGTCGGCACGGAGGCCAGTTCGATGCGCTCGTACTGCTCCACCTCGGAGGCCGCGGCGCGGAGCACGTCGACCAGCGGGACCGGGCGGGTCCACCGGCGGCCGGGCTCCTCACCCGCGAGGACGAGGAGGTTCTCACCGTTACGGCGCATACGCGTGGCGAGGTGGTCGAGCTTGAACAGCGAGGACAGCTGGTCCGGGTCGGCCTCGCGGGACTCCAGCTCGGAGATCAGCGACAGCTGGCGCTGGATCAGGCCCTGGGAGCGGCGCGAGAGGTTGGTGAACATCGCGTTGACGTTCCCTCGCAGCAGGGCCTGCTCGGCGGCGAGGCGGACCGCCTCGCGGTGCACGTCGTCGAAGGCCGCGGCCACGCGGCCGATCTCGTCCCGGGAGTGCACACCGACGGATTCCACGGACGTGTCGACGTCCTGCGGGTCCGTCTCGGAGAGCTGCTTGACCAGGTCGGGCAGACGCTCCTGGGCGACCCTGGTCGCGGTCTCCTCCAGCCGGCGCAGCGAGCGGATCATGGAGCGGGCCACGACGAAGGCGCCGACCAGCGACACACCGAGCACGAGCAGGATCAGCGCACCGGAGATGATCGCGTCGCGCTCGGTGGCGCTGCGCAGCTCACGGGCCTTCTGTTCCATCTCCTCGAGCAGCGAGAGCTCGATGTTCTTCATCTGCTGGATCTTGGTGGAGCTGTCGTCCAGCCAGTCCCGGTAGGAGCGGGCGCCGACCGAGGCGAGACCGAACTCCGAGGCCAGCGCACGGCCGGCGTACTCGTCGGTGGCCTTGATCGTGGTGTTGCCCTCTTCGATCGGCAGCATCAGGTCGGAGGCCGCGGCCTCGCCGTAGATGCTCTTGAAGCTGCGGATCTCGGACTTCTGGCTCGCCAGGGCGGACTCGGCGTAGAGCCGGTCGTTCTCGGAGAGCTCGCCCTTGGTGGTGTTGCTCGCGGGCAGCGCCGCGGCGAGGACCGCGCGCTGGATCGACGCGTACTCCTTGGCGGAGGAGAAGGAGGCCAGGGCGCGCGTGCGCTGGATCATGTCGGGGTTGCTGGTCGCCTCCGCCATGTCCTGCGAGAGGTCGATCAGGTTCTCGATCAGACGGTGGTAGCCCTCGACGGTCTGGGTGGAGTTCTTCTCCGTCTGGAAGGCCGTGCTGCGGATCTTCTCCAGCTCGCCCAGGTCGCCGGCGAGCTGCACCAGGTTGTCGCGGACGCCCTTGAGGTCGCCGTCCTTGCTCGCGGCGTCGATCGCCTCGGAGCTGTCGAGGAAGTTGCTCCGCGCGCGGTCGGTCTTCTCGCGGTGGCCCTTGACCGAGAAGTCGGTGCCCTTGCCGCCGTGCGCCAGCGGGCCGGCCGACTGGTCGCGCTCCTCCTGGAGCGCGTGGGCCAGTTCGGTCGCCTGCTGGGTCATGTCCGTCAGCAGCTTCATGTTGTCGAGCTGCTGGATGTCGTCCATGGACTGCTGGATACGCAGGGCGCCCAGCGAGGTGGCCGCGACCACCGGCAGGGCGAGCAGCGACACCAGACGCGTCGAGATGCGCCAGTTGCGCAGTGCTATGCGCGGCCCGGGGCCGGTCGGGCCCTTGGGGGCGGCCGGTGCCGGGGCCGGCTGGGTCGGCGGCGCGGAGCCGCCGGGGTGTTCGCCGTTGCTCCCGGGCGTGGTCGGGCCCTGGTTCTGGGCGTGCTGGGGCGAGGAGCTGACGGCCTTGGGGCCAGTCCCGCCCTGCGGCTCCGGCCCTGCCGAAGCGCTGCCATCCCTCTTGAAACGTCCCTGCACTAGCGTCGCAACCTCTGAACCAGGCACCTCTCCGCGTGAACGGCGAGGCACGGTGTCGGCGTCATAGGGGCGCCCTGAATACGCCCCCGTGTGTCGTGAGTGACCGGCGCCGGTTCCCCCTTCTCGCCCGCCACTCGGCGCGTCTGTGCGCCGCCTGTGCGCCGGCTCGATCCCTGCGGCGGTCCGTGGAATTCCAGCACAGTGCAGGACCTCCAACAAGGCCCGTGGCCTTACAGGTGAGATACGTGACACGGCGTGAGTGGCGGATCACCGGGGGTGGAAAGTGATCTCGTGCATAACGGGCGGATAAGGGCGATTCACCCGGGGGGTCAGGGTGTCCCAGTCGGCGTGATCAGGAGCGGAATGGTGGCTTCAGGGGGCGAATGTCCGATTCCGCCGATCGGGGAAGGGTGCCGGAATGGCCGTTTTATCCCTCACTCAGTGAGCAAACTCACACCTAGATCATGTGCACCGGGCCCGGTCGGCCGGGAATGGGATGTTTAGCCTGACGCTTTACAGGGACGGCAGAACCGACAACCCCGCGCCCACACCGTCACAAACCCCTCCGGGCGCCCGTGAACAGGACAGGGTCAAGTAAACAGTGATGACGACGACGATGTTCCACAAGATCGCCAACCCGCGGCGTACGACGCTGGCCCACCTCGACGGCGCCGACGATCTGCAGACGCCCCTCCAGCAGGAGCACACCGTCGAACTCCCGGCCCAGACTGCCAATCCCAAGCGCACCGTCCTCATGGAGATCCCGGTCGCGGCAGGTGCCGCGGTCTGACACCGATCCATACGCGCGGCGGCCGCGAAACGCTCACGGCCGCCGCCGCGACGACGAGGGGCGCCCGCCGTGGCGCCCTTTGCCGTTGCGCGAGGCCGGGGGCCCCGCGCGTTAGCCTGGAGCGTCAGACTCCAGCCGATCGGTCAAGGGGACAAGCATCCCGTGCGCATCGCCAGATTCTCCATCGACGGGAACGTCGCCTTCGGCGCGGTCGAGGGTGAGAAGCAGGACGAACTCGTCCTGGACATCATCAAGGGCATCCCGTTCGCGGACTTCGAGCTCTCCGGCACCAAGGTCCCGCTGAGCAAGGTCAGGCTGCTGCCCCCGGTGCTCCCCAACAAGGTGGTCGCCTTCGGCCGCAACTACGCGGACCACGCGAAGGAGATGGGCAACGACGTACCCGACGTCCCCTTCGCCTTCTTCAAGCCCGCCACCTCGGTGATCGGCCCCGGGGACGCGATCCAGTACCCCTCCTTCTCCCAGGAGGTCCACCACGAGGCCGAGTTGGCCGTCGTGATCGGACGGATGTGCCGCGAGGTACCGCGTGAACGCGTCAAGGACGTGATCTTCGGCTACACCTGCGCCAACGACGTCACCGCCCGGGACGTCCAGAAGCGCGAGAAGCAGTGGGCCCGCGCCAAGGGCTTCGACACCTCCTGCCCGCTCGGGCCCTGGGTGGAGACGGACCTCGACCTCGCCACGGCGAACGACCTGACGGTCCAGCTCACCGTCAACGGCGCCCAGCGTCAGCTCGGCCGCACCAGCGAGATGATCCACAGCATCGAGGACCTGATCGTCAACATCTCCGAGGCCATGACACTGCTCCCCGGCGACGTCGTCCTCACGGGCACCCCGGCGGGGGTCGGCCCCCTCAACGTCGGCGACGAGGTCGCCGTCACCATCGAAGGCATCGGCACTCTCACCAACAAGGTTGTCAAGCGTGGCTAGCGCACCCGGCTCCCCCGTACGCGTCCGTTTCTGTCCGTCGCCCACCGGTAACCCCCATGTGGGCCTGGTCCGCACCGCCCTGTTCAACTGGGCGTTCGCCAGGCACCACGGCGGCACCCTGGTCTTCCGCATCGAGGACACCGACGCGGCCCGCGACTCCGAGGAGTCCTACGAGCAGCTCCTCGACTCCATGCGGTGGCTGGGCTTCGACTGGGACGAGGGCCCCGAGACCGGCGGCCCGCACGCGCCGTACCGCCAGTCGCAGCGCATGGACCTCTACAAGGACGTCGCGCAGAAGCTCCTCGACGCCGGCCACGCCTACCGCTGCTACTGCTCCCAGGAGGAGCTGGACACCCGCCGCGAGGCCGCCCGCGCCGCCGGAAAGCCCTCCGGCTACGACGGCCACTGCCGCGAGCTCACCGACGCGCAGGTCGAGGACTACCGGGCCCAGGGCCGCGAGCCGATCGTCCGCTTCCGGATGCCCGACGAGACGATCACCTTCACCGACCTGGTCCGCGGCGAGCTGACCTTCACCCCGGAGAACGTCCCGGACTACGGCATCGTGCGTGCCAACGGCGCCCCGCTGTACACGCTGGTCAACCCGGTCGACGACGCCCTGATGGAGATCACCCACGTCCTGCGCGGCGAGGACCTGCTCTCCTCCACCCCGCGCCAGGTCGCCCTCTACAAGGCGCTGACCGAGCTGGGCATCGCGAAGCGGACCCCGGCCTTCGGCCACCTGCCGTACGTCATGGGGGAGGGCAACAAGAAGCTCTCCAAGCGCGACCCGCAGTCGTCCCTGAACCTCTACCGCGAGCGCGGCTTCCTCCCCGAGGGCCTGCTCAACTACCTCTCCCTGCTCGGCTGGTCGCTCTCCGCCGACCAGGACGTCTTCACGATCGACGAGATGGTCGCCGCCTTCGACGTCTCCGACGTGCAGCCGAACCCGGCCCGCTTCGACCTGAAGAAGTGCGAGGCGATCAACGCCGACCACATCCGCCTTCTCGATGTGAAGGACTTCACCGAGCGCTGCGCCCCCTGGCTCAAGGCCCCCGTCGCCCCCTGGGCCCCGGAGGCCTTCGACGAGGCCAAGTGGCACGCCGTCGCCCCGCACGCGCAGACCCGCCTGAAGGTCCTGTCGGAGATCACGGACAACGTCGACTTCCTCTTCCTCCCGGAGCCGGTCTTCGACGAGGCGAGCTGGAACAAGGCGATGAAGGAGGGCAGCGACGCCCTCCTCCGTACCGCCCGGGAGAAGCTGGAGGCCGCCGACTGGACGTCCCCGGACTCCCTGAAGGAGGCCGTCCTGGCGGCCGGCGAGGCCCACGGCCTCAAGCTCGGCAAGGCGCAGGCCCCGGTCCGCGTCGCCGTCACCGGCCGCACCGTCGGCCTGCCGCTCTTCGAGTCCCTGGAGGTCCTGGGCAAGGAGAAGACACTGGCCCGGATCGACGCGGCCCTGGCGAAGCTCGCCGCTTAGCCTTTTATACGGGCCTGACAGGGTGCGGCGCCCGGAATCATCCGGGCGCCGCCCCTGTCCGTCCCCGGGTACGGTCGGTCGCATGACCCCTGCTTGCTACGGAAGGTGGCCAACGTGAGGGCGGGGGTGTTGGCGGGCCATCATTCGGGATTCGCAAACAGGGTCGGTGACCAGTGGCAGGGCTTCGGCTGACGGCTCGGAGTCGTTCGCGTGGTTCACCGACGCCCACCGTGAGTACGTACATGTCACGACAGCTCTGGTTCGAGGTGGCGCACCATCGTCACGCACCTGGGTACATCGATCTGACCGGCCAGGTCGAGGGAGCGAGTGGTATGCGAGCAATCCGGTGATGCGCGAGTTGGACGAGACGGCTGCCGGCGGCCCGATCGGGGCCCGCCTGGGTGCCTGGCGCCTTCGCCGCGGACTGACCCACGAGGATCTGGCCTCCGGCGCCGGGCTGCCGCTCGATTACGTTGTCGGGCTGGAGACGGGTGGGGAGTGGGTGGACCGCCGCGGCCGTTTGGCGGCCCTGGCCACCGCCTTGCGGTTGGATGCCGCGGACCTGACCGGACAGCCCTACCCGCCGCGCGGGGAGGAGCACGCGGCGGTACGGGCGGTCGCCTTCCACCTGCGACGCCGCATCGCTCGCCCGCACCCGGACATGGCCACTGGTCTGATGATGGATGAGCTGGAGGAGCGGACCGGGGCCGCCGCACAGGCCGATGCGGCGGGGGATGAGGCCGGCCTCGCGCATGCGCTGCCGAAGCTGATCGACGGCGCGGACCGCGCCGTCGCCGCTGCCTCGGCGCCTGGGCGGGCGGAAGCGGTTCGGGTTCAGGTGCATGCGCTGGGCGCCGGGCTGCTGCGGCGCCTGGGCTACAAGGACCTGGCCTGGATACTGTTGCGCCGGGCTCGCCCCGGCACCCATGAACTGCTGCCGGTGCTGGTCGAGGAGGTGCGGCTGCTGATCGACCTAGGCCTGCCGGAGTACGCGCTGGCCCGCGTCGAACGGGCCGAGGAGGCCGGATCCGGGTGGGAACTGTCGGTGCTGGCCGCAGTCGCCCAGGCCATGGCCGGACGCCGCCGACATGCCGATCAGCTCCTCGCCACGGCTGCCGGGCGGGCCACCGACGCAAGGGAGTCGGCCATGGTGGTCGCTACCCGTGCTGTCGTCGCTGCCGAGCACGGTGGCGTCGAGGAGGCCGCCGGCCATGCCCGCGCGGCGGATCTGTCCGCACTCGACGGAGCTCAGCGGTCCCGCCTGCTGACGGTCGCCGCCGCGGCCGAAGCCCGCCAGGACCGCGCCGATCAGGCCGCTGCCCTCCTCGTCGAGGCCGACGCTGCGGCGCCGCAGCGGCTGCGGTTGGACCCCTTCGCCCGGGAACTAATCGCCGCCCTCGCCGTCCGTACCACCGACACCGTCCAGGCCACAGCGGTGCGGAATCTGGCCGAGCAGGCCGGGGTGCGGTGACGCCCGTCTTGCCGTACATACCTCCGTGGAGTCTCCGTAGGCGACTGAGCGCGTTGCTGCGTGGATGAACGCTCCCTCCGGCGGCGCGTCGTCGGCTCGGGGTCCTTGGGTTCACGACGATGGACACCCCTACGTGATGAGTCCCTTACTTTCGGTCACGATTCGAGATGGTTGTCGGCGGCAAGCGGACGTTGTCCGCCTGCCCCTGGTCCCGCCTGATCCCCACCGAGAACTCCGAGAGAGAAGGAAGCCCCCGCGTGTTCATCGACATTCCGAGTGAACTCGAAGCCGCTCTGATCGACTGTTCTCCCCCGCCCTGGGAACGGGACGGCTCGTTCCTGGCGCAGTCCACCATGAAGCGCTACCGGACCGAGCTGACGGCCATCCCGCGATTCGAGGAAACCGCCACGATCCTGCGTCACGCGCTGAACGGGGAGGGCGGCGGATACGCCGTGCTGCGTCTGGGAAACCTCGCCAAGGCCCTGGGGACCGACGATGGCCGGTTCCTGCGGCTGGTGACCGCCTTCGCCGCCGAGGTGGCGGTTCCCTTCTCGCCCTTCCCGCGGTGGCCCCTGTGGAAGGACATCGGGGTCAAGGTCGACAAGGACCCCGGCAAGTCCAGTGGCATCGGGTACAACGCCTTCCACATGGACCTGGTGAACGCGCAGCGGGCCATCGAACTCGGGCTGCGGGACCGGGTTCATTTTGTTCCGTTCCTGCCCCGTGCCGAACTGTGGCGCCGCCTGCCGAGCTTCGACGCCTTCGTCTTCACCACCAAGGGTCTGGAGGCTTTCGGACTCGTCCTCATCGAGGCCCAAGCCCACGGACTTCCGGTTTTCTACTCCAATCTTCCCGGTGTGAGGGAAATTCTCGGGAGCGCCGGCGTTCCCTGCACTCCCGGCGACCCGCGCTCGCTGGCCGTGGCCCTGGACGATAGGGGCCGGGACGTTCATCGGCGCGAGGCCCTGACCAAGGCGGCTCTCCATAACGCGCGCCGCTACGACATCACTGCCACCGGCCGCCGGCTTCGCGAACTGACGCTCCGAGTTACCTCCTGACCGTCGATCTTCAGGGCGTCAACGGCAGGCTCTCACCTGTCCCGGCGCCAGGCAGTACGTTCCTGCGTTCCGTCGTCCTCGGCTGGCCCGGGACGAGACCCGAGGCGGTGGCGGGGGCCTTGAGCGGGCCGAACATCAGGCTCGACGGCTGCTGTGTCCGCCGGTCGGACACGACGATCCCACCTCGCCACTTCCCCACGGGGTCCTGGTAGCGGAACTGCAGTTTCTTCAGCCGCCGCCCGAACTGCTCCCGCAGTGGCTGGTAGGCGTCGTCGCAGTGCACGTTCCACGTCACGTCGCTCAGGTAGGCGTGGCAGGCAATGGGGAACAGCAGGGAGGAGACGATGAGATCGGCGAGCTGGAGGAGCGTGTGGGTGTCGCTGTGGCCGAAGACCGGCGACTCGATGACTCCGCGGAGGCTGTCACCGCCCGTGCGGTACTTGCGGGTGGTCACACAGTGCACGTTGGGAGCGTTCTTCACCTTCGTGCGGCTGTCGAGGACCATCATGCCGCGCGAGTGCTCGTGGGCGAGCTGTGCCTGGAAGGTCTCGTTCAGCGCGGCGACGGAGGCGCCGGGTAGACGCCGGACTCGTCGAAGGCCAGCCCCTCCTCCTTGACCCACACACGGGCGAGGAGGCGGGTGTCGTGGCTCTCCAGTATGTCGAGCAGCGAGGACACCAGCTCCATGGCCGCACGCCGCCAGTTGTGGTTGCCGGCGCGGAGGTTCTTGCGGACGTCCGCGCCCTTGATCTCGTGCTGGATCACCTCGGAGGGCTGCTCCGCGTTTCGTAACTGCGGCCGGTAATGCTTCTTGACGTCGAGGAAGGCCCAGGTGAGGGTCTTGACCTGAGCACGGGGCACGGTGAACCCGCCGACGACGAGGACGGGAGGCGCGTCGGGCCGCACGGGATCGAGCGTCTGCCCGTTGCCCGCCTCGTCGATGTAGCAGAGATGCACCGAACCTCCCCTGAACACGTCTGTGGCCGCCCCCGAAGGGACGGCCACAGGGTCTGCGCAGCCATATGCGCGATGTTTTGCTTGCTGAGTCCGATCCTGCCGAGGGCGGCTACGGTCGGTCAAGTCGGCGGCACGCTAGGTGGTGCGGGTTTCGGTCAACCTTGACGGGCGAGGCCGAGAAACGCGGTCCAGGCGGCCGGGGTGACGGCGAAGGTGCCCTGTCCAGTGTCCTTGGAGTCGCGGACGTGTATGGCGGAGGGAGTGGGGGCGGTCTCGATGCAGTCGCCGCCAGAGCCTCCGCTGTAGCTGCTCTTGATCCAGTGGAGCTGTAGAGCCTTGGACTGCACGGTGTTCATAGGTCTCCTTGCAGCGAGGTTTCGAGGAAGCGCTGAGACTCCCGAGGGGACAGCGCCTGTGCCCGGATGATTCCATACCGAGCGGCGATGCCCCGGACGGTTTCCCGATGGCTGAGGACGCGACCGCTTCCCTGACTCTCCAGGTAAGCCACTTGTTCCCCTCCCTCCGGCACCATCAAGGTGAAGGGGCCGTCCACGCAGGCGTGGTCGGTCTTTCGGGTCGGCATCACCTGGATCTCCACGTTGGGGTTCTGCCCAGCCAGGTGTAGATGCTCCAGCTGTCCTCGGAGGACGTCCACCCCGCCGATGGGCCGTTGAAGGACTGCTTCCTCCAGCACGAAACTGAGTACAGGCGCCGGTTTGCGGTCGAAGAGCTTGTGCCGTTCAAGCCGCGCCGAGACCATTTGCTCGATCTCGGCTTCGCTCCGCCGTGGGCGCCAGACGGTGAACATGGTCCTGGCGTAGTCCTCGGTCTGGAGCATGCCGGGCACGATCAGCGGGGCGTACTGGTGGAACTCGGCCGCCGTCTCCTCGATCCGGGCCGCGTCCCGGAAGAACGCCGGATACCGGGTCAGCGCCACGGGCCGCTTCATGACGAGCAGCATGCCCTCGGCTTCCAGTAGCTGATCGAGCTTGTCGATGGTGTCGGGCCGCGGGATGCGCCGTCCCTGCTCGATGGCCGCGACCTGTGCCTCGCTGTACCCGAGAAGTTGCCCCAAGTCGGCTTGGGTGTGTCCGGCGCGCTGCCGAAGAATCTTGATCTGCCGACCGAACGACCTCAGCAGTTCGTCGGCTGGGTCCTGCCCCCGCTGTGCATCGGCTTGCTCCGGAATCTGCGTCATTGCCCTCTTCCTCTCGCACCTGGCTCACCTCCGACCCCGACAGAGCACCCACAGCAGCAGCACGGACGCGCTGTGTAAGGGAGTCGTCACTGGTGACGGTACGTACGCCGGACCAGGCTCGTGCCCATGACCACAGAAACACACTCTTCCGATGACATCTCCGGACTTACGCAGCCGACGCGGGACTTCTGCATGTCGTTCACGTCGACACCGCGCGGAGCTCGACTGGCCCGCAGGCTCGCCTCCCACCGCCTCGACGCCTGGGGCTACCCGTATGAGTCCGACACCAACACCACGGTGACCCTGATCGTTGCCGAGCTCACCTCCAACGCGGTGACGCACGGCCGCGTGCCCGGCCGGGACTTCAGGCTCCGCCTGTCGCTGGATCCGGCCGCAGGACTCGTACGCGTGGAGGTCACCGACACATGGGACGACCGCATGCCGTCGGTGCCGCCCCTTGCGCCGCCCGAGCCGGACGTGGAGTCGGGCCGTGGGCTGTGCCTGGTGTCGACGCTGGCGAGCCGCTGGGCGGTGGTGCCGCGTGAAGCTTCCCCTTGATGCTGGACACCTGGAGACTGGGACGTGAGGTTCCAGAGGAAGTAGTGCCAGGTGGGAAGCAAGAGCAACCGCAGCAGGCGGTACACGGAGGAGTTCAAGCGGGACGCGGTCGCCCTCGTCCGCTCCTCCGGCAGGACCGTCACCGAGGTGGCCCGGGAACTCGGGGTCAGCGCCGAAGGGCTGCGGAACTGGGTCCGGCAGGACCAGGCCGACCGCGGTCAGGGGGCGCCGGGCGAGCTGACGACGGCCGAGCGGGAGGAACTGCGCCGACTGCGTCGGCAGAACCGTGAGTAGGCCGAGACGATCGAGGTGCTGCGAAAGGCGGCGGTCTTCTTCGCGAAGGAGAGCGATCGATGACCGCGGTGTACGCGTTCATCGAGGCGGAGAAGACCACCCACACCATCGCTCTGCTGTGCCGGCTGCTGAAGGTGGCCCGGTCCTCGTTCTACGCCTGGCGGTCCGGCGAACAGGCCCGCCGGGCGAGGCAGGCCGCTGACGACGCCCTGGCCCACGAGATCACCGTGCTGCACATCGCCTCCCGGCACACCTACGGTGTCCCCCGGATCCACGCCGACCTGCGCCGGCTCGGCCGCCGGGTCAACCGCAAGCGGGTGGAGCGGGTCATGCGCGAGCGCGGTATCACCGGAGTCACCCGGCGCAGGCGCCGGAGTCTGACCCGTCCGGCGAAGCGGGCCGTGCCGGCGGTCGACCTGCTCGGCCGCGACTTCACCGCACCCGAGCCCGGCACGCGGCTGGCCGGCGACATCACGTTCATCGCCACCGACGAGGGCTGGCTCTACCTGGCCACCTGGCTGGACCTGGCCACCCGCGAGATCGTCGGCTACTCGATGGCCGACCACCACCGGGCGAGCCTGGTCGTCGACGCGCTGGCGATGGCCGCCGGCCGCGGCCGGCTCCAGCCCGGCTGCATCGCACACTCCGACCGCGGCTCGGAGTACACATCCGAAGAACTACGGGGAGAAATAAGCAGGTTGGGACTGCGGCAGAGCATGGGAAGGACAGGGTCCTGTTTCGACAACGCCGCCGCCGAGTCCTTCTTCGCGGTCCTGAAGGAGGAGATCGGGACCCGCCGCTGGCCCGACCGGGCCACCGCCCGCGCCGAGACTTTCGCCTTCATCGAGACCTTCTACAACCGCAGGCGGCTGCGGAAACACCCGCACTGGGGCTACCTGACCCCGCTGGAGATCAGGCAGCGACACGAGCAAGGACACGCCCTCGCGGCGTAAGTATGGAGTGTCCAGCATCACGGGGAAAGTTCACTGTGCGGACTGGACCGGCAGGCCGCACAGAAGGCGTTCGAGGTCTTCTGCACGGGCAAGCAGCTCAGCGCTCGCCAGCTCGACTTCCTGACGCTGATCATCGACACGGTCGTCAGGCGCGGAATCCTGAGTCTCGGGGACCTCTACGAGGACGCGTTCTCCGACCTCGCCCCCGGTGGTCCGGACGATCTGTTCACGGGTGACGAACTCGAACGCATCAAGGTCATCTTCAAGGAACTGGAGCGGAGGGCCCAGCCCACGACCCTTGCTGCCTAAGCTGGATGTCATGCCGATCAAAGCCGTGGTCTGGGACGTCGACGACACGCTCTTCGACTACACCACCGCCGACCGTGAGGGCATGCGGGCGCACCTGGCCGCCGAGGGGCTGCTCGCCGGGTATCCCACCGTCGAGGGGGCGCTGAGGCGGTGGCGGGAGATCACCGAGCAGCAGTGGGCGCGGTTCGCCGCCGGAGAGGTGGACTTCGAGACGCAGCGGCGCGACCGCACCCGGGTCTTCCTCGGACGTGAGATGACCGACACCGAGGCGGAGGACTGGTTCCGGCGGTACGTCACGCACTACGAGTCCGCGTGGAGCCTCTTCCCGGACGTGCTGCCCGTGCTCGACGCCCTCGCCCCCACCCACCGCCACGCGGTGCTCTCCAACTCCAGCCTCCACGTCCAGGACCGCAAGCTGCGCCTCCTCGGCGTGCACGACCGGTTCGAGGCCATCCTGTGCGCCGCCGAACTGGGCGTCTCCAAACCCGAGGCCGGCGCGTTCCTCGCCGCCTGCGACGCCCTGGCGCTCTTGCCGGACCAGGTCGCGTACGTCGGGGACCACCCGGAGATCGACGGCCGGGGCGCCGCCGACGCCGGTCTGCTGTCGGTCTGGATCGACCGCGGGGGCGCGTACGCCACGGTCGAGCCGCCGGTGGGGCCGCGCCGTATCGCCTCGCTCGCCGAACTTCCGTCGTTGCTGCGCGCCGATACTCGTTTTGGAGCCCCGTCGACCTTCGGGTAATGTTCTTCCTGCGCCGCGGGGAGCGGGCCGGAAGGCCGGAGCCCCGAAGCGTACAGCTAGAACAAGAAGCCTTCAGAGGCTTGCGTTCCAGTGGCCTATGGTGTAATTGGCAGCACGACTGATTCTGGTTCAGTTAGTCTTGGTTCGAGTCCAGGTAGGCCAGCTCGCAGAGCTCATCTGCAAACCGCGGATCATATCCGCAGGCCCCCGTTGTGTAGCGGCCTAGCACGCCGCCCTCTCAAGGCGGTAGCGCCGGTTCGAATCCGGTCGGGGGTACAGATCCTTCCCGCGAGGAGAGATCGGGTCGCACCCTCTCTTCTTGACGCAGGATCGCTAGGGCCCCCGTTGTGTAGCGGCCTAGCACGCCGCCCTCTCAAGGCGGTAGCGCCGGTTCGAATCCGGTCGGGGGTACTGACTGGTCTAAACCATCATTGGTCTATGGTGTAATTGGCAGCACGGCTGATTCTGGTTCAGTTAGTCTTGGTTCGAGTCCAGGTAGACCAGCAGGATCTGCGGAAACGCAGGATCGCTAGGGCCCCCGTTGTGTAGCGGCCTAGCACGCCGCCCTCTCAAGGCGGTAGCGCCGGTTCGAATCCGGTCGGGGGTACGTAGGAAGGAAGGCCCTCCACTTCGGTGGAGGGCCTTTCCCGTTCCGGGAGTTGTACCGGGCGGGGGAGCGGGCCCGCCGCGGCGTTGAGGCGGGCCCGGTCTCCCAGCAGTGTGCGGACGGTGGTCAGGAGCGGCGCAGCGCCTCGGAGAGGCGGCCGGCGGCGTCGATGATGGCCTGGGCGTGCATCCGGCCCGGGTGGCGGCTCAGCCGCTCGATGGGGCCGGAGACCGAGACGGCGGCCACCACGCGGTTCGAGGGACCGCGCACCGGTGCCGAGACGGACGCCACGCCGGGCTCACGCTCGCCGATCGACTGGGCCCAGCCCCTGCGCCGTACACCGGAGAGGGCGGTCGCCGTGAAACGGGCGCCCTGCAGCCCGCGGTGCAGCCGCTCGGGCTCCTCCCAGGCCATCAGGATCTGCGCCGAGGAACCGGCCTTCATCGTGAGCGTGGAACCCACCGGGACTGTGTCCCTGAGCCCCGACAGCCGCTCCGCCGCGGCGACGCAGATGCGCATGTCGCCCTGGCGGCGGTAGAGCTGGGCGCTCTCGCCGGTCACGTCCCGGAGATGGGTGAGCACCGGGCCCGCCGTGGCGAGCAGCCGGTCCTCGCCCGCCGCCGCGGCCAGTTCGGCCAGGCGCGGGCCGAGAATGAACCGGCCCTGCATGTCGCGCGCCACCATGCGGTGGTGTTCCAGCGCCACGGCCAGGCGGTGGGCCGTGGGTCGTGCCAGTCCGGTGGCCCCGACCAACCCCGCGAGGGTGGCCGGACCGGACTCCAGAGCGCTCAGGACGAGGGCCGCCTTGTCCAGAACGCCGACGCCGCTACTGTTGTCCATGAAACGATACTCGCGTCTCACTCTGTGAAACGCAAGTTCAATTTTCCGTGGAACACGCCACTCTTGAAGCACGGAAGCAACGAGGCCCGTGGACCACCGGGCCTGGCGGCGGACGCCCGGGACCTGGGGGGAGGGCGCCGTCTCCGCACATATCTAGTTGGGCCGGCGCACCACTCGCCGGCCGGAGGGAAAGCGATGGGTAGGACACTCGCGGAGAAGGTCTGGGACGACCACGTCGTCCGGCGCGCCGAGGGCGAGCCCGACCTCCTCTTCATCGATCTGCACCTGCTGCACGAGGTGACCAGCCCCCAGGCCTTCGACGGCCTCCGCAAGAACGGCCGCCCGGTGCGCCGTCTCGACCTCACCATCGCCACCGAGGACCACAACACCCCCACCCTCGACATCGACAAGCCGATCGCCGACCCGGTCTCCCGGGTCCAGCTGGAGACGCTGCGCAAGAACTGCGCGGACTTCGGTGTCCGGCTGCACCCGCTGGGCGACGTCGAGCAGGGTGTCGTCCACGTCGTCGGCCCGCAGCTGGGTCTGACCCAGCCCGGTATGACCGTCGTCTGCGGTGACTCGCACACCTCCACGCACGGCGCCTTCGGCGGACTGGCGTTCGGCATCGGCACCTCCCAGGTGGAGCACGTCCTGGCCACCCAGACGCTGCCGATGGCCCGCCCCAGGACCATGGCGATCACGGTCAACGGCGAACTGCCCGACGGCGTCACCGCCAAGGACCTGATCCTGGCGATCATCGCGAAGATCGGTACGGGCGGCGGCCAGGGCTATGTCCTGGAGTACCGCGGCGAGGCCGTCGAGAAGCTCTCGATGGAAGCCCGGATGACCATCTGCAACATGTCGATCGAGGCCGGCGCCCGCGCGGGCATGATCGCCCCCGACGAGACGACGTTCGCCTACCTCGAGGGCCGCCCGCACGCCCCCAAGGGCGAGGACTGGGACGCGGCCGTCGCCTACTGGAAGACGCTCAGGTCCGACGAGGACGCCGAGTTCGACGCCGAGGTGGTCATCGAGGCCGCCGAACTGTCGCCGTTCGTCACCTGGGGCACCAACCCGGGCCAGGGCGCCCCGCTCTCGGCGTCCGTCCCCGACCCGGCTTCGTACGAAGACCCCTCGGAGCGGTTCGCCGCCGAAAAGGCCCTGGAGTACATGGGGTTGGAGGCCGGCCAGGAGCTGCGCTCCATCAGCGTGGACACCGTCTTCGTAGGGTCCTGCACCAACGGCCGCATCGAGGACCTGCGTGCGGCCGCCGACATCATCGGCGGCCGCAAAGTCGCCGACGGCGTACGGATGCTGGTCGTCCCGGGCTCCGCGCGGGTGGGTCTGCAGGCCGTCTCCGAGGGGCTGGACGTGGTCTTCAAGGAGGCCGGCGCCGAATGGCGGCACGCGGGCTGCTCCATGTGCCTGGGCATGAACCCCGACCAGCTCGCCCCCGGTGAGCGCTCCGCCTCCACCTCCAACCGCAACTTCGAGGGCCGGCAGGGCAAGGGCGGCCGTACCCACCTGGTGTCCCCGCAGGTCGCCGCCGCCACCGCGGTCCTCGGCCACCTGGCCTCCCCGGCCGACCTCGCCGCAGCCGACGCCCGTACGCCCGCTGGAGTCTGATCAGCCATGGAAGCATTCACCACGCACACCGGCCGGGCCGTCCCGCTGCGCCGCAGCAACGTCGACACCGACCAGATCATCCCCGCCCACTGGCTCAAGAAGGTGACCCGGGACGGCTTCGAGGACGGGCTCTTCGAGGCCTGGCGCAAGGACCCGGAGTTCGTGCTCAACCGCCCCGAGCGCGAGGGCGCCACGGTGCTGGTCGCCGGCCCCGACTTCGGCACCGGCTCCTCCCGCGAGCACGCCGTCTGGGCTCTGCAGAACTACGGCTTCAAGGCCGTGATCTCCTCCCGCTTCGCCGACATCTTCCGCGGCAACTCGCTGAAGAACGGGCTGCTGACGGTGGTCCTCGACCAGCGGACCGTGGACGCGCTGTGGGAGCTCACGGAAGCGGACCCCATCGCCGAGATCACCGTCGACCTCGAGGCCCGCGAGGTACGCGCCGAGGGCGTCACCGCCCCCTTCGAGCTCGACGAGAACTCCCGCTGGCGGCTGCTCAACGGTCTTGACGACATCTCCATCACGCTGCGGAACGAGGCGGACATCGCCGCGTACGAGGCGAAGCGCCCGTCGTTCAAGCCGAGGACGCTCAACGTCTGACCCGCACCACGGCCGAAGTCCTCGCGTGAGGTCGACTTTCGGCCACCGGATCACCCCTCCCGTACCCCCGATCGGTCCGATCGGGGGTACGGCCGTGTCTGCACCCGTTCGGCCCCGCGCGTCGCCTTGAGCGCCCTCAACTTGCGACGTTATGAAGGTGGTTGCCGGGGTACACGTGTCACGTGCGCGTGATCCCGGAGTGTGGGCGGAGGGCCGTCCGAGGCGGCAGTTGCCCCCTGGGCAGGCGACAACTCGCCCCAGATGGCACAATCTGTGCATGGAACGCGACGGCCAACTCGAGCTCTATACGGCGGTCGCGGTTCAGCTCAAAGAAGCGCATGCAAAAGTGCGCGCACTGCAAGTCCCGGAGGGCGTACGGATGGCGCTGGCCCGGAAGCTGCTGGTCATTACGGCCGCGGCCAAACACGATCTCGCCGGTGCGGCAAGGCGTCTGGAGCGGTTCACCGCGGACCTCGACGCGGGTCGATTCCCCGAAGAGGAACGCTGAGCCGGTCGAGACAGCCGAGTTCGTTGCGGCACAAGGGTGATTAGCCCGTTTCGTGTTTGATTTGCGGTATATATCTGCCTAACGTGCGAAAAAGCTTGAACACATTCGTTCTGGCGATGTCTCCGAAGGGGAAGACGTGAACAAGGCGCAGCTCGTAGAAGCGATTGCCGACAAGGTGGGCGGCCGCCAGCAGGCCGCCGAGGCCGTCGACCACGTACTGGACGCCATCGTCCGCGCGGTCGTCTCGGGGGAGCGGGTCTCCGTCACCGGCTTCGGTTCGTTCGAGAAGGTCGACCGTCCGGCCCGTTACGCCCGCAACCCCCAGACCGGCGAGCGGGTTCGGGTCAAGAAGACCTCCGTTCCGCGCTTCCGCGCGGGCCAGGGTTTCAAGGACCTGGTGAGCGGCTCCAAGAAGCTGCCGCGCGGTGGCGAGGTCTCGGTCAAGAAGGCGCCCAAGGGCAGCCTGACCGGCGGTGCTTCGGCGACGGTGAAGAAGGCTGCCGCGAAGAAGACCACGGCCAAGAAGGCCGCCACCGCGAAGAAGGCCGCGGCGAAGAAGACGACGGCGAAGAAGGCCGCCACCAAGACGGCCGCGAAGAAGACCACGGCCAAGAAGGCGCCCGCCAAGACCGCGGCGACCGCGAAGACCACCGCCGCGAAGAAGACGACCGCCAAGAGCGCCCCGGCGAAGAAGGCGACGGCGAAGAAGGCCCCCGCCAAGAAGTCGACCGCGCGCAAGACCACGGCCAAGAAGACCACCGCCCGCAAGAAGTAGACGGTGGACCCTCCCGCCGAGCCGACGCCCCGGCCCCTTCGGGCAAGCGGTTCTCACGCGCCGGGCCGGACTCCCCCGGGGAGTCCGGCCCGCGGTGTGTCCGCGACCGGAAGGAGGAGCGGCCGGCCGGCGGTCAGAACGTCTGCAGCGTCACCAGCGTGATCCGCCGGGACTCGCCCTCGCCCGCGGTCTCGATCCGCACCCGCTGCCCGGGACGCAGGAGCCGCAGGCCCCCCGCGTCGAACGCCGGGGCGTCGAAGGGCACCGGGGTGCCGTCGTCCAGAAGCACCTGACCGCTGCGGCTGTCGGGGTCGTAGGTGTACGCGGTGGCCTGCATGGCGGCAGCCTACTGCTCCGTTATCAGCAGCCGCGCGGTGACCGCGGCCGTGCGGGGACCCACCCCCAGCGCGAGCGCCGCCCGCAGATCGTCCCCGGTGTCCACGTCCTGCCGTACGGAATCCACCGCGCCCGGGAACAGTTCCACCGCTCCGGAAGCCCGGTGCCGGGCCCGGGAACCGGGTCCGAAGAACGGGCGCAATTCCCGCCCCCGGCTCGCGGTCAGCAAAGTCGTGCCGCGCGCGGCGGCATCGGCGAGAAACGCACGCGGGAATGCGGCCGCCGAATCGAGGACACGGGCCAGTTCCGGTGGACGAAGGGCGGGCAGATCGGCGTTGAGGGCCGCGACGGATGCCGCGGTCCGGGAGGAGCCCACCGCCGCCGCGGCATGCGCGAGCGCCGCGTTCAGTCCGTCACGCGGCTGGTCGGGGACGATTCCGGCGCCCAGCGCCGCCAGCTCACGCGCGGCCAGGGCGTCGTTGGTGACGACCACCACATCCCGTACCGCCGGGCACTCCAGCGCGGCCGCCACCGTGTCCTGGGCGAAGGCGAGCGCGAGGCCCGGGCGCAGGCCGTCGTCCGCGGTGTCCGAGAGCCTGCTCTTGGCCTGGGCCAGCGGCTTCAGGGGTACCACCAAGATCCACTGCACGAGTGTTACGTCCCTCTCTTGTCACGGTCATTGTCACCCGGAGCACGGGGTGGCAACGGGGCCGGGGGATGGGTGCGAAGCTCCTTGCAAGGGCGGTGGTGGGAGACGGGCGGGCGTACGGTGTTCTCGACAGACCGGCGGCTCGGGGCGACACTTGTGCGGCCCGTCCGGGCCTGCGGGTCCGGGCCCCGGGCCACATCGGGAAGAGGAAGGTGTACTCGTGCCGCGCCGCAGAATCGGCTTCTGGTACCGCATCGCCGCGGTGATCTCCAAACCGCCGCTGGTGGTTCTGTTCAAGCGGGACTGGCGCGGAATGGAGAACATTCCGGCCGAGGGTGGATTTATCACCGCGGTGAACCACAATTCGCACATCGATCCCTTCGCCTACGGGCACTTTCAGTACAACACCGGACGCGTTCCGCGATTCCTGGCGAAGAGCGGGCTTTTCAACAAGGGATTCGTCGGCGTCATGATGCGCGGCACCGGCCAGATCCCCGTCTACCGCGAGAGCTCGGACGCGCTCAGCGCCTTCCGCGCCGCGATCGACGCCGTGGAGCGCGGCGAATGCGTCGCCTTCTACCCCGAGGGCACCCTCACCCGCGACCCGGACGGCTGGCCCATGACCGGCAAGACCGGTGCCGCGCGCGTCGCGCTGCAGACCAGGTGCCCCGTGATCCCGGTCGCCCAGTGGGGCGCCAACGAGTTGCTGCCGCCGTACTCCAGGAAGCCCAGTCTGCTGCCGCGCAAGACCAGCCGGGTGCTGGCCGGACCACCGGTGGACCTCGACCGCTTCTACGACCGGGAGATGACCCCGGAACTGCTCAAGGAGACGACCGAGGCCATCATGGCGGCCGTCACCCGCCAGCTCGAGCTGATCCGTGGCGAGAAGGCCCCCGAGACGCCCTACGACCCGCGCCGGGAGCGGATCGAGCAGCGCCGCAAGACACACACGCAGACGCGGCAGGACCGGACGCGGGGCGCCGCGCACTCCGCACGGGAAGAAGGGCTGGGCACGTGAGCAAGCCGGTCAGGGCGGCCGTATTCGGCACCGGATCGTGGGGGACGGCCTTCGGCATGGTCCTCGCGGACGCGGGCTGCGACGTCGTGCTGTGGGGACGGCGCCCCGAGATCGCCGAAGCGGTCAACTCCACCCGCACCAACCCCGACTACCTGCCGGGCGTCGAACTCCCGGAGAACCTGCGGGCCACCGCGGACGCCGCCGAGGCCGCGCGGGGCGCCGACTTCACCGTCCTCGCCGTCCCCTCGCAGACGCTGCGCGGCAACCTCGCCGAGTGGGCGCCGCTGCTCGCGCCCGGCACGGTCCTGGTGTCCCTGATGAAGGGCGTCGAACTCGGCTCCGCCATGCGGATGAGCGAGGTGATCGACGACGTCGCCAAGGTCGGCGCCGACCGCATCGCCGTGGTCACCGGCCCCAACCTGGCCCGGGAGATCGCCGCCCGTATGCCGGCCGCCTCCGTGGTCGCCTGCACCGACGAAGCGGTGGCCCGGCGGCTCCAGACCGCCTGCCACACCCCGTACTTCCGTCCGTACACCAACACCGACGTCATCGGCTGCGAGCTGGGCGGCGCGGTGAAGAACGTGATCGGGCTGGCCGTCGGCATCGCGGACGGCATGGGACTCGGCGACAACACCAAGGGCTCGCTCATCACCCGCGGCCTCGCCGAGACCACCCGGCTCGGCGTCGCGCTCGGCGCCGACCCGCTCACCTTCTCCGGACTCGCGGGCCTGGGCGACCTGGTGGCCACCTGCTCCTCGCCCCTCTCCCGCAACCACACCTTCGGCACCAACCTCGGCAGGGGACTGACGCTGCAGGAGACCATCGCGGTCACCAAGCAGACCGCCGAGGGCGTCAAGTCCTGCGAGTCGGTGCTGGATCTGGCCCGCCGGCACGGCGTCGACATGCCGCTCACCGAGACGGTCGTCGCCATCGTGCACGAGGGCAAGCCCCCGGTGGTCGCCGTGAAGGAGCTCATGTCGCGCAGCGCGAAGCCCGAACGACGCTGAGCGAGGACCTCTGCCGTTCGGCCCACGCACGGCGTTGCGGGCGCTGACTCCCGGCTCTGCCAGCGGGTACTCTCATCGCGATATGAGCACCGAGAACCTCCCCCAGAGCCCCGGCCAGCAGCCGCCCCGCAAGCCGCGTGTGGCCGTCGTGTTCGGCGGGCGCAGCTCCGAGCACGGGATCTCCGTGGTCACCGCCGGCGCCGTCCTCAACGCCATCGACCGGACCAAGTACGACGTCCTGCCGATCGGCATCACCCAGGACGGCCGCTGGGCGCTCACCGCCGACGAGCCGGAACGCATGGCGATCACCGACCGCCGCACCCCGAGCGTGGACGAGATCGCCGAGTCCACGGAAGGCGCCGTGGTGCTCCCCGTCGACCCGGCCGACCGTGAGGTCGTGCACAGTGAGCCGGGCTCGGTGCCCAAGGCCCTGGGCGAGGTCGACGTGGTTTTCCCGGTGCTGCACGGCCCCTACGGCGAGGACGGCACCCTCCAGGGCCTCCTGGAACTCTCCGGCGTCCCCTACGTCGGCTCGGGCGTGCTCGCCTCCGCCGTCGGCCAGGACAAGGAGTACATGAAGCGGGTGTTCACCTCCTTCGGGCTCAAGGTGGGCCCGTATCTGGTGATCCGGCCGCGCGAATGGGAGCGGGACGAGTCCGCGGCCCGCAAGAAGATCATCGGTTTCGCCGGGGAACACGGCTGGCCGCTCTTCGTGAAGCCCGCCCGCGCGGGTTCGTCGATCGGCATCACCAAGGTCGACGACCTCTCCGGCCTGGACGAGGCGATCGCCGAGGCCCAGCGGCACGACCCGAAGATCCTGGTGGAGGCGGCGCTGCGGGGCCGCGAGATCGAGTGCGGCGTGCTGGAGTTCGAGGACGGCCCGCGCGCCTCGGTGCCCGCCGAGATCCCGCCGCCCGACGCGCACGCGTACTACGACTTCGAGGCCAAGTACATCGACTCCACGCCCGGCCTCGTGCCCGCGCCGCTCACCGGGGAGGAGACGGCCGAGGTCCGCCGGCTCGCGGTCGAGGCCTTCGACGCCGCGTCCTGCGAGGGGCTGGTCCGCGCGGACTTCTTCCTCACCGAGGACGGCGAGTTCGTGATCAACGAGATCAACACCATGCCCGGCTTCACCCCCATCTCGATGTACCCGCAGATGTGGCAGGCCACCGGGGTGAGTTACCCGGAGCTGGTGGACCGGCTGGTGCAGGCGGCGCTGCGCCGGTCGACCGGACTGCGCTGAGCGGCGGACGCGCGCTCACGGTCCCCGCGCGTGATGGGCGCGTCTCAGGAGGCGATCCCCTCGGGGATCGCCTCCTTGACGGCCGGGGCGAGATCGATCAGTGTCCCCGTGCTGTCCCGTCCGTCGGTCACCCGGACCTCCACGTACGCCTCGCGGTTGGCGGTGGTGAAGCGGTACGTGTCGTCGTCCCGCTTCTCCATGAGCCAGTCCACGCCGTCGACTCCGCCCGGCACCGCGTCGGCGTCGCCCCCGTTGGCGACGTCGGGATCGGCCATCTTCGGGGGCCGTTCGACGCCGCACCGCAGTATGATCGCCACGCCGCCCCAGCCCGCGGTCAGTTCGGACGCGGGTTCGGGATCGTCGCGGCTCTCACCGTCCACCTTCGCCGGCAGGGCCTTGTCCAGGTCCTGACACAGCTTGGTGACCTTCGCGTCCGGGCTGGGAACCGCCGCGGACACGCCGTCGTCTGCTGAGGAGCAGCCCGCGGCGGTGACGAGCACCGCGAGCGCGGACAGGGCGGACAGTACGGTTCGCCGGTGACGGAAGTTGTTCACCGGCACAGGGTAGACGGGGGCTACAGATGGACGACCGGGCAGGTCAGGGTGCGGGTGATGCCGTCCACCTGCTGGACTTTGGCAACCACCATGCGGCCCAGCCCGTCGACGGTGTCGGCCTGGGCGCGCACGATCACGTCATAGGGTCCGGTCACGTCCTCGGCCTGGATGACTCCAGGAATCTTGCCGATCAGCTCGGCGACGGTCGACGCCTTGCCGACCTCGGTCTGGATCAGGATGTACGCCTGTACCACGGAACCTCCAGGGCGGCCACGAGGATCATGTGGGGAAAAGGAACGCCACGGTATCGCGTCGCCGGTCGTCGCGGGGAGACCTGCGGGGACCGGGCCTTGCGCGCCGGGGTACAGACACCGGAGAAGTTGACGGTCATATCGACCGTAGCGAGGACTCGGACGCCTCGCGACCGGGCACGGACAGGGACGGAAGGGGCGAAAGGGAAATGAAGGGCACTGTTGGTGAGCTCGGGGAGTTCGGGCTCATCAGGGAGCTCACCTCCCGTCTCACCACCACCCCGGCGGTCCGGGTCGGCCCCGGCGACGACGCCGCGGTGGTCTCCGCGCCCGACCGGAGGGTCGTGGCCAGCACCGACATTCTGCTGGAGGGCCGGCACTTCCGGCGCGACTGGTCCACGGCCTACGACGTCGGACGCAAGGCCGCCGCGCAGAACCTGGCCGACATCGCCGCCATGGGCGCCGTGCCGACCGCGCTGCTGCTCGGCCTCGTCGTCCCGGCGGAACTGCCGGTGACCTGGCCCAGTGAGCTGATGGACGGCCTGCGCGACGAGTGCCAGGTGGCCGGCGCCGCGGTCGTCGGCGGGGACGTCGTACGCGGAGACACGATCATGGTGTCGATCACCGCGCTCGGCGATCTGCGCAACCAGGAGCCCGTCACCCGCGGCGGCGCGCAGCCCGGTGACCTCGTCGCCGTGACCGGCTGGCTGGGCTGGTCCGCGGCCGGACACGCGGTGCTCTCACGCGGGTTCCGCTCGCCGCGCGCCTTCGTCGAGGCGCACCGGCGCCCCGAGCCGCCCTACCACGCCGGACCGGCCGCCGCCGGGCTCGGTGCGACCGCGATGTGCGACGTGAGCGACGGGCTGATCGCCGACCTGGGGCACATCGCCGAGGCCAGCAAGGTGCGCATCGACATCCGTTCGGGAGTCATGGACATCCCCTCGCAGATGAACGACATCGGCCAGGCCGTCGGCGTCGACCCGATGCAGTGGGTGCTGACCGGGGGAGAGGACCACGCGATCGTGGCCACCTTCCCGCCGGACGTGAAACTGCCCGCCCGCTGGAAGGTGATCGGCGAGGTGCTCAACCCCTCGGCGCTGCCCCAGGTGACGGTCGACGGGGCGCCCTGGACCAGTCAGGGCGGCTGGGACCACTTCGGGGACATCGAGTCGTGAGCGGCCGCACCGCCCCGCCCGGGGTCCTCACCGTGGCCGGCTCCGACTCGGGCGGCGGCGCCGGCGTCCAGGCCGACCTGAAGACGATGCTCGCGCTCGGCGTGCACGGCATGAGCGTGCTCACCGCGGTGACCGCGCAGAACTCCCTGGGCGTGCAGGGCGCCTGGGAACTGCCGGTGGAGGCGGTGCGGGCCCAGTACCGCAGCGTCGTCGACGACATCGGGGTGCGGGCGGTCAAGACCGGCATGCTGTCCTCCGCCGAACTCGTCGAGGCGGTGGCCGACTTGATCGCCGGTACGGACGCGCCGGCGGTGGTCGACCCGGTGGGGGTCTCCAAGCACGGGGACCCGCTGCTGGCGGCCTCCGCACTGGACTCCGTACGGACCAGGCTGCTGCCGGTGGCGACCGTGGCCACGCCCAACCTGGACGAGGTGGCGCAACTCACGGGCGTACGGGCCACGACCGAGGGCGACCTGCGCCGGGCGGCGCGGGCGGTGCTGGAGTTCGGCCCGCGCTGGGTGGTGATCAAGGGCGGCCATCTGTCCGGTGACGCGGTGGATCTGCTCACCGACGGAGGCGAGGAGCACTGGCTGCGCGCCCCCCGGCACGACAACCGCCACACCCACGGCACGGGCTGCACACTGGCGTCGGCGATCGCGTCGGAACTGGCGAAGGGCCGCACCGTGCCGGAGGCGGTGACGGCGGCCAAGGCGTACGTCACCGGAGCGATCGCCACCGGCTTTCCCCTGGGCGCCGGCATAGGCCCGGTGCACCACACCTGGAACCTGCGCCCCGCATCCCCCTGACCCGGTGCCCGCGCGTCCCGCTGCCCGCGCGGCTCCCGCTCCTGCGGCGTTCGGGCGCCACGCTCCCACGGCTCCCCTGCCGCCACCGCGGGCAGGGGCACCGCAAACACACCGCCGCACAGCAAAAAGCCGGCCCACCGAGGTGGACCGGCCGTTGCGGCGAAACCGGATATGGCCGCGCGCTCAGCGAATGCGTCAGCGCGAGACCTTGCCGGCCTTGATGCACGAGGTGCAGGCGTTCACGCGCTTCGGCGTCCCGCCGACCACGGTACGTACACGCTGGATGTTCGGGTTCCAGCGGCGGGACGTACGGCGGTGCGAGTGCGAGATGTTGTTGCCGAAGCCCGGCCCCTTGCCGCAGACGTCGCAGTTGGCAGCCACGGGTCACTCCAAAGACTTCAGATGCACTTACGGTTGATCCCGGCATGCCGGGATCAGAATCCAGGCTCCAGGAGCCCTGCGGAATCTGAGTGGCACTGCCAGGGGGAGAGGCCCGATCGGATCGGGCAACCGGAGCAGCATACAACGGCTGCACCCGTAGAACGAAACTACCATGGCAGCTCAGGGGCCCGCCTGCGGCCCTCTTCCGGTGGACAGGGCCCCAAGGTCTACGCTGCGTGCCACGGTCGGCAGCTCAGGGAGGCGCAGGTGGCGCAGGTGCCGCAGACATTCTTCGATGCTCTCGCGGTGCGTGCCTGGTGCGGTCTCGCGCTCGATGCGCTGGGGCGGGCCCGGGAGGAGATCGACGCGATCAATGTCTATCCCGTGGCGGACGGAGACACCGGCACCAATCTCTACCTGACCGTCGAATCGGCGGCCGCCGCGGTGGAGGCGGTGTTCGAGGGCCACGAGGCCGGCGGGGGCCCGGGCCCGCGGCCGGAAGCCGGGCCGACCCTGGCGGACGCGGTACACGCGATGGCGCACGGAGCGCTGATCGGCGCCCGCGGGA
Source organism: Streptomyces sp. SM1 (assembly GCF_002910825.1). Taxonomy (GTDB): domain Bacteria; phylum Actinomycetota; class Actinomycetes; order Streptomycetales; family Streptomycetaceae; genus Streptomyces; species Streptomyces okerensis. The sequence goes on from NZ_NEUB01000672.1 coordinate 25,888, forward strand.
ACTCCGGGACGATTCTGGCGCAGCTGCTGCGCGGGATGGCCCAGGTGCTGGCCGGTGATGCGCCGGAACGGTGGCATGGCGTCGAGCTGCGCCTGCAGC
>NZ_NEUB01000673.1 GCF_002910825.1 Streptomyces sp. SM1
CGCCGGGACATCCACGGCCACGCCCTCGACGTCACCTGCGTCGCCCTGGACGAACTCGGCCTGCGCGACGTGGGCTTCATCAAGGTGGACGTGGACGGCAACGAGCCCGCGGTGCTGCGCGGCGCCACCGGGATCCTCGCCCGCGACCGCCCGGCCCTGTTCGTGGAACTGGAGTCCCGTATCCAGCCGATCGCGCCGGTGGTGACGTACCTGTCCATGCTGGGCTACGACGGCTGGGTGCTGCCCGACCGCGCCTGGATCCCGCTGTCCCGCTTCCCGCTGGAATCCCACCAGGCCCGCAACGCGTACGTCGTCACCCGCGGCCTGCTGCGCCGGGTCCTGCCCCACGACGCGCTCCGGGGCCCGCGCTACATCAACTCCGTGCTCTTCCTCCCGGACGGCCGCCGCCCCGGATCCGGACGGGAGACCGATGCGCTCGCGCGGTGAGGCGGCCGTGGCATGATCCGGGCCATGGACCGGTTCCCCTGCTCCGCCGCGTGGCTGTCCCGGTGGCGTGCCGAGGTCATGGACGCGGTGAACGGCCTGCTGCCTGCGTTCGAGGCGGCCCACGGTCACCGGCCGGGCACGAACGAGGTGCGGGTGGCCGGCGAGGAGGACCTCCGGGCCGCCCGCGCCTACGGCCGGGAGTTCCTGGCGTTCGGGGACGGGATCACGTTCTACGAGTCGATCGGGGAGGTCGTCCTGCCCGACGCGGGCAAGGGCTGCTTCGTCCACTCGGCGCGGGACGTCCTGCACGGGCTCGCGGAACGGGGGCCGGTCTTCGTCCCCCTGGCCGACGACCCCCACGGCATGGTGATCGCCTCGAACGGCGAGGGCCTGCGCTACGTCGCCGACCGGGGCGGCGCGATCCACCGGTCCCGGTCCGCCTCCCCGGACGAGGGGGAGTTCGACCGGATCGCCGACGGCCTGCCGCAGTTCCTCGATCACCTCGGGCGCTGCGTCGTCACGTTCGCGCGGACGGGGGCCGTCGGGGACCTGTGACCACCGGCCCCCTGAAGCGCGGGACGCCCGCGGTGGGCGACGATGGTTCCCGTGCCCACCGGACGAAACCCCACCGGCCCGTTCACCCCGCGCGACTTCCAGCTCGTGCTGCTGCGCCGCATGGCCGACCACAGTCCCGGCCCGGTGGAGGACGCCCGGCGGGAACTGGGCGCCTCCCTCGCGGACATGCGCGAGGCCAACAGGCGCTGGCAGGCCATGGTCCGCTCACCGCGCTCCCGCCCGGCCCTGTCGCGGTACAGGTCCGTGCTCGGCGAGCCGGAGGCCCGCACCCCGCGCAGGATCGGCGACCTGGACTGCGAGGCGTGGCGGTGGCCGCTCCCGCTCTGGCCCTCCCTGCGCTTCGAGGTGCTGGTCCCGGCGGGCGGTGGCGCGGTGTGGAACGAGTGGCTGGTCCGCGCGCCGGACGCCGAGCCGCCCGCCCTGCGCACGGTGGAGGACCTGACCCCCTGGTCGTGCACGGTGGACGAGGCCGCCCGCGCCTTCGCGCCCGCCCGCCCTCTGGAGGGCACCGCCCCCACCCGGTGGGGGCTCGCCTTCACGGCCCCGGACGCGGCCGGCGTACGGCGCGAGGTGGTCGCGGAGTTCACCTGGGGCCTGCTGCAGCGTACGGCGGTCAGCGGGCCGCGGCCCTGAGGATCTCCTCCACCACGCGCGGCACCGACTCCGGGTGCAGCCACAGGAACAGGTTCGGTTCGACGAGTTCCAGCTCCATGACCCGGGGCCGGCCGTCCTCCCCGTCCACCAGGTCGACCCGCGCGTACAGCAGCTCGGGCGCTCCGGATACGGCGGCCAGGGCGCGTTCGGCGACGGCCAGTTCGGCGGTGCCCGGGGTCCATTCCGTCAGTCCGGGATGGGCGACCTTGCGCTGGTCGTAGGGCGTGCCGGGAGCGAGTACGGGCCCCTTGCGGCTGGCGTGGAGGAGGCTCCCGCCGAAGAACTGCAGGGCCCGCTCGCCGGCGGTGTCGATACCGCGCACATAGGGCTGCACCATCGCGGTGAGGCCCTCGGCGTGCAGGTGCCGGAGGTGCCGGACGGCCGTGTCGTGCTCGTCGGGGGTGTAGCGGGCGGCGAGCCGGGCGCCGGCGCCGGAGGTGGGCTTGACGACGTACTCGTGGTCGCCGGGGAGGCCGGGGGCGTTCCCGGGGGCGAGGTACCGGGTGTCCACCACCGGCACCCCGGCGGCGGCGAGATCGCCCAGGTACCGCTTGTCGGTGTTCCACCGCACCACGTCCACCGGATTGGCCAGCCGGGTCACCGCGGCGCACCGGGCGGCCCACGCGGTGAACTCGTCCGCCCGCCAGCTGTAGTCCCAGGTCGAGCGGATCACGGCGAGGTCGAAGCCCGCCCAGTCCACCCCGCCGTCGTCCCACACCTCGGCGGACGCCCCGGCGCCGGCCTCCGCCAGCGCCCGCACCAGCGCCGGCAGGTCGCGGTCCTCGGCGATGCCGGGTCCGGGTGCGCAGGTGACGAGCGCGATACGGGGCACGGCGGCTCACTCCTCGTACGGGCAGCTGATCGACGAGCAGGCTAACAGCCCGTTTCTGGAAGTTCCATGGGAATCCCCGTCCGCCCCCGACTCGCCTGACCTCTCTGACCTGCGGTTTCCGACAGCACCGGCGCAGCGGCCCACAGAGGACGTTCAGGCTCGCCCCGGACCGGCCCAGAATCCCCCGGCACCGTGAGGCGGACGCGGCGCCGTGACGGCCGGAGGCGACCGCGCACCCCGACCGACCAGGGAGCCCCGATGATCGAAGTCCGCGGACTGACCAAGCGCTACGGCGAGGTCCTGGCCGTCGACGACCTGACGTTCGCCGTCCGCCCGGGGGAGGTGACCGGGTTCCTCGGTCCCAACGGGGCAGGGAAGTCGACCACGCTCAGGATGGTCCTCGTCCTGGACGCCGCCACCTCCGGGACCGCCACCGTCGGCGGGGGCATCGGCGTCGGCACGCACGACGGGATGGCCGTCCTGGGACTCCACGACGAGGGCCCGGGCATGTCCGCCGACCAGGCCGCCCGCGCCTTCGACCGGTTCTACCGCGCCGACGCCGCCCGTGGCCGCACCGGGGACGGGGGCGCGGGTCTCGGCCTGGCGATCGTCAGGTCCCTGGTGACGGCCCACCACGGCCGGGTGGAGCTCCGCACGGCCCCGGGCGGGGGTGCCACGTTCCGTGTCCTCCTCCCGACGCACGAACCAACGGACGACCGCGCTTGACCTTCACCTTCGGGGAAGCCCCAGCATCGGTGGCGGAACGCGGAAACGCGGTACGGAAAGAGGGGGAAAGGCGATGGACATGCTGGCGATCGGCGCCTTCGCGAAGGCGTGCCGGCTGTCCCCGAAGGCACTGCGCCTGTACGACGAGCTGGACCTGCTGCGCCCCGCCCGGGTGGACCCGGACACGGGTTACCGCTACTACGCGGCGGAGCAGCTCGAGCAGGCCCGGCTGGTGGCGTGGCTGCGCCGCCTGGGCATGCCGCTGGCCGAGATCCGTCGCGTCCGCTCGCTGGACGACGGTGCCGCCGCCGTGGAGATCCGGGCCTACTGGGCCCGGGTGGAGGCGGAGACGGCGCCGCGGCGGGACCTCGCCGCGTTCCTGGTCGATCACCTCACGGAAGAGTCGAGAAGGGACACCACTGTGAACACACTGGAACTGCGCTACTGCGCCCACTCCGACCGGGGCCGGGTCCGCACCGCCAACCAGGACACGGCGTACGCGGGCTCGCGGCTGCTGGCCGTGGCCGACGGCTTCGGTCCGGCAGGGGCGCCGGCGAGCAGCGCGGCCGTGGAGGCGCTGCGATTCCTGGACACACGGGAGATACCGGCGGGCGGGATCCTGAACGTGCTGGAGGACGCGGTGCAGGGCGCCGCGCAGGCGGTGCGCGACGCGGCCGACGGCGCGGAGGAGGCGGGCACCACGCTGACGGCCCTGCTCTGGACGGGCTCCCGCCTGGCCCTGGTCCACATCGGCGACTCCCGCGCGTACCTGCTGCGTGACGGCGAGCTGTTCCGGGTCACCCACGACCACACGGTGGTCCAGTCGATGCTCGACGAGGGCCGGCTGACCCCGGAGGAAGCGGTCTCCCACCCCCAGCGCACCCTTCTCCTGAGGGCCCTCACGGGCACGGAGGCGACCACGTCCTCCCCCGACCTCCGCCTGCACGACGCCCACCCGGGCGACCGGTACCTCCTCTGCTCCGACGGCCTCCCGACGGTCGTCCCCGACGACACGATCAGGGACCTCCTCACCACCGCCCCGACCCCGGAGGAGGCGGTACACACCCTGATCACCGCGGCCAACGACTCCGGCGGCCCGGACAACGTCACCTGCGTGGTGGCAGACATCCACCACTGCCCCACCTGGCCCCGACCCCACGCCACCCCCTTCGCCCCCACGGACAGCGGTGCCGCAGGGCCGAAGGGGCCCCCACCCCACCGCGGCGCCACAGGAACGATGGGGATCCCCACCCCACCCCACCGCGGGCAGTCGTGCCGCTGGGGCTACCGGCCACCGCGGGCAGTCGTGCCTCCCCCAGAGGGGGTACCCCCAGGGCGGCACGGGTGGGCGATGGGGGTCCCCCCGCTCGAGCGAAGCCGAGAGTGGGGGAGGCACCCCGCAAGCGCCGGGCCGCGCGATCCACCCCCGGCCCCCACCCACGCCGGGCGCCGCATGCAGCACACCTCCGGACCGGGTCCCGGACGGCCCCTCCACACCGCCCGCCCCGCTCCCCGAACCACGTGCGCGCACGCACCCCCATCGGGGTAGGTCACCCTGGACCGACCGGGTACCGCCCACACAGCGGCCACCCCCGATCACCAGTGAGCCAAGGAGTACGCCGCGTGCCCCCTCTCTTCCCTGCCCTCACGGCCGCCCTCACCGCCACCCCCGCCGCCGACCGCCCCGCCCTCCGCTTCGGCGAGCGCTCACTGACGTACGCGGAACTCGCCGGGACGGCCGCCGCGGTCGCCGGGGGCCTGACCCGGGTGCGCCGGGTCGCCGTCTGGGCCACGCCGACGATGGAGACCGCGGTCGCGGTCACCGCGGCGCTGCTCGCCGGGGTGGCTGTCGTGCCGCTCAACCCCAGGTCGGGCGAGAAGGAACTCGGCCACATCCTGACCGACAGCGCCCCGGACCTGGTGCTCACCGCACCCGGAACCCCGCTTCCCGCGCTCCTGGCCGCTCTCCCCCGGGTCGACGTGGACACGACCGCGAGGGGCGCGCTCCCCGACGACCGCGCGCACAGCCCGCAGGACCCCGCCCTGATCGTCTACACCTCCGGCACCACCGGCCCGCCCAAGGGCGCCGTCCTCCCCCGTCGCGCGATCGCCGCGACGCTGGACGCCCTCGCCGACGCCTGGCGGTGGACCGGTGACGACGTGCTGGTGCACGGGCTCCCGCTCTTCCATGTGCACGGCCTGGTCCTCGGCACGCTGGGCCCGCTGCGCCGCGGCGGCTCCGTGCGCCACCTCGGCGCCTTCACCACCGAGGGCGTGGCGCGCGAGCTGAACGCCGGTGCGACGATGCTGTTCGGCGTGCCGACGATGTACCACCGGATCGCGGAGGCGCTGCCCGCCGAGCCGGAGCTGGCCGAGGCGCTGGCCGGGGCCCGGCTGCTGGTGTCGGGTTCGGCGGCGCTGCCCGTGCACGACCACGAGCGGATCGCGGCGGCGACCGGACGGCGGGTCGTCGAGCGGTACGGCATGACGGAGACGCTGATGCTGTGCTCGTCCCGGTGGACGCCCCCGGACCCCCCGCCCGCCGTCCGCGCGGACGGCGGGGCCCGCCCCGGCACGGTGGGCGTGCCGCTGCCGGGGGTGGAACTGCGGCTGGTGGAGGAGGACGGCTCACCGGTGGCGGCGTACGACGGCGAGACGGTCGGCGAGATCCAGGTGCGCGGGACGAACCTGTTCACCGGGTACCTGAACCGGCCGGACGCCACGGCCGCCGCGTACACCGCCACCGGCTGGTTCCGCACCGGGGACATGGCGGTGCGCGACCCGGACGGCCATGTCCGGATCGTCGGCCGCAAGGCCACCGACCTGATCAAGAGCGGCGGTTACAAGATCGGCGCGGGGGAGATCGAGAACGTGCTGCTGGAGCATCCGGGGGTGCGGGAGGCCGCGGTCACCGGGGAGCCGGACGCCGATCTGGGCGAGCGGATCGTGGCGTGGGTGGTGCCGGCGGACCCGCACGCCCCGCCCGGGCTCGACGAGCTGGCCGATCATGTCGCCGGGCGCCTCGCCCCGCACAAGCGCCCGCGCGTCCTCCACCACCTCGACGCCCTCCCCCGCAACGACATGGGCAAGATCATGAAGCGGGCGCTGTCCCGTGGCTGACCGTCTCCCGGCCCGCGAGGCCGTCACCGCCCTCACCGACGACTTCACCGAACTCCCCGACCGGATACGGGAGTCGGCCCCGGACGGTCCACTCCACTGGCCCGGCTACGACGCCGCCCACGCCCGCGCCGCCGAACGCACCGGCGAGCGGGAGTCGGTGATCTGCGGCACGGCCCGGACCGGGGGCACCGACGTGGTCGTCATCGCGTTCGAGTTCGGCTTCCTCGGCGGTTCCCTCGGCGAACGCACCGGCGACCGCCTGGAGTCGGCGTACGTCCATGCCCGCGCGCACCGGCTGCCGGTGGTCTCGCTGGTCGCCACCGGCGGCAGCCGGATGCAGGAGGGCATGCTCGCCCTCACCCAGCTCCAGCGGGTGGCCCGGGAGTCGGTGCTCACCCGGGAGGCCGGGCTGCCGCAGATCGCGGTGGTGCGGGACCCGACGACGGGCGGCGGGTGGGCCACCCTGGGCGCGGGCGCGGACGTCGTGCTGGCGCTGCCGGGCGCGCAGGTCGGGTTCGCCGGTT
>NZ_NEUB01000674.1 GCF_002910825.1 Streptomyces sp. SM1
CTCCACGAAGGAGTCACCTGATGAGTACGAGCACTGATCACCTGATCGAGACCGTCCAGGGCGTGTCGCTTGCCGAGGCCGGTGAGAGTGTTCAGGGTGCCGACGTGAAGTCGATGCCGGTATCCGTGAACGGTCTGTCCGCCGAGTTGCTGGAGGAGCTGGCCATGCTCGCGGCGGAGCGAACCGCCGAGGGCGGGCTGCGGCTGATGGGCGAGGGCGGGCTGCTGCCCGAGCTGGCCCAGCATCTGATGCAGGCCGCGCTGGAGGCCGAGATGGACCAGCACCTGGCCGTCGAGGCCGGACAGGCCGGCGGGCGGGGGTCGCGTTCGGGCGGCAACACCCGCAACGGCTCTCGGGCCAAGAAGGTGATGACGGAGGTCGGCCCGGTCACCGTGCAGGTCCCCAGGGACCGGCTGGGCACCTTCAGCCCACGTCTGCTGCCCAAGTACGCACGGCGGACCGGAGCGCTGGACGAGATGGTCCTCTCGCTGACCGCGAAGGGCCTGACGTCCGGTGAGATCGTCGCGCATCTCGCCGAGGTGTACGGGATGACGACGAAGGAGACGGTCTCCACCATCACGGACAAGGCACTGGAGTCGATGGCGGAATGGCGCACCCGTCCGCTCGACTCGGTCTACCCGGTCGTCTTCATCGACGCGATCCACGTCAAGATCCGTGACGGGCACGTCGCCAACCGGCCCGTCTACGTGGCCATCGCGGTCACCGCCGACGGGGCGGGTCCCGGGTGATTCTTCGGGACGTGGGCAGCGGTGATCGCCGGGTGGCCGTCCGGTGCGGGGTCTCCGAGGTCTTTCGGGTCGTGGGCGGTCAGGGCGGTCGGGCGGGTCAGGTGACCATGCGCTGTCCGGTCGCCGTCCACAGGTTGGTGAAGTCGTCGGCCCAGCGCCAGAGTTGTGGCAGGTGGAGGGTGAGGCGGCGGGCGCCGGTGGCGATCCGGGCGGGGATGTTGATCAGATGGCGGCGGATGGTGCCGGTGCGGGCCTTGGCGTGGAAGGCGGAGGCGAGGTGGCCGGCGGCGCGGGTGAGGTTGTAAGCGGTGGCTGCGAGGGTGAGCCAGGCGGCGTTCGCGGTGAACTTCCCCGAGGGCAGGTGGGCGAGCGCGGAGTCCTCCAGGTCGGCGAAGACCTGCTCGACCTGGGCGTGTTCGCGGTGCATGGGTTCGGCCTGGGCCAGGACGAACGGGCTGTCGGTGAAGATGACGTGGTGGCGCCAGACGCCGAACAGCTCGGCCTGCCCCTCGGGCACGCTCTTAGGGGTTGAGGCGTTTCACGCGGCGCACGATCAGCCGGGCGGTGGTGTGGAACTGCTTCTTCTTGCTGGTGAATGCGGTGAAGGGGACCTCGGCGATCTCGGCGTCGGAGATCCAGCGTTCCTCCTCGTCGTCCCAGACGGCGGCGGCGTATTTGATCGGCGTCCAGGCGTCCTCGGCGATGTGCGCGATCACTTCACGGATCGTCTTCCTGACCGCGACCGCGAGCGAGAACCGTGCGCCGGCCTTGCGGCAGACCTCGACGACCTTGTGGGAGAAGTACGCGGAGTCGGCGCGGACGATGATCTGCGCGGTGATGCCCATCGCCCGCACGGTGGCCAGCGCCTCGCGCAGCAGACTCGACGCGCCCTTGCCAGAGCCTGCCGAGCCCTTGCGCAGCCTTGTCGCCACGATCACCGGCGCGCAGGTGCCCGTCTTGGCGGTGACGATCTGGAAGTGCAGGCCGCGCTGTTTGGTGTAGCCGAAGGAGGCGCCCTGCTTGGCCGGCCCGTAGACCTGCTTGACCTTGGAGTCGATGTCGACGAACACCACCTCGTCCCTGGTGGGGACCAGGCCGGCGTGCACGGCGAGATTGCAGGTGAACGCCCGTGTGGCGGACTCCAGTTGGCGCACGTGCCCCCAGGTGAACGCGCGCAGGAACGTGCCCAGCGTCGACGGGGCGCGCACACCGCCGAACAGGCGCGGCAGGCCGCCGTGCCGGAGCACGTCCAGGTCGTCGATGCTGTCCGCCCCGGCGACCATGCCGCCCACGATCGACAGAGCCTTCGCGGCAGGGGCCGTACCGGCACCGTTGGCTGCGCCAGTGAGCTTCACCTTCTCGGCCACCAGAGCGGGCAGACCGCATCGCTCGGCCAGTCGGACCGTCGGGACCAGCCCGGCATGCGCGACCAGGTCGGGGTCGTCAAACGCGGCGAACAGCGTCGACGGGCTGTGGGAGACTTTCACTTCAGAGGTGCCTTGCTTCGTGGGACTGGTGTGGGCGTAGGAACTCCCATCATCCCAGGTCAGCGGGCACCTCTTCTCATTTCTCCGTCCCCAGGTCAACTATCCGCGCGGTGGATCGAGGATGAGGGATTGAGGTTTGCCGGTTTCGAGGAGGGGGTCGACGCTGATGAATCGGCCGGTGGTGGGATCGTATTCGCGGGCGCCGAGGTGCGTCAGGCCGGTGGCCTCGTTGTCATTGGTACCGCCGACGAAGCCCTTGGTGCCGGGCCAGGTGTCGGGCTGTCGTCACCCGGTATCCCATCCGGTCCTCGATGTCCGACCGCGTCAGTTCTGCGCGGTAAAGGATCACCGCATCCGACTTCTGCCGGGATCTGCGGGGGACGGTGAGATGGATACGGCCGGGGTTCGCCGTGCCGAGGTCATGGGTCGCGAGGGCAGCGGCGTGGGAGACGACTGCTCTCCCCTTGCTCCACAGTGGTGGTTTTGTGTGTCACGCTCCCCGCATCTCCCACAGCAACAGCTCCGCCGGTGCGTTCGCGGCGACCGCCTCGATGTCCTCGGTGTCCGTGAGGCGGGCCGCGTCGCCCGGGCGCAGGTGCTCCCCGTCCAGGTGGACGTCGCCGCGGACGACGTGGAGGTAGACGTGGGGTGCGTCCGGTACGGCCGTCCGCTCGCCGGCCGAGAGGCGACGGACGTGGAGCATCGCGCCCGCCTCCGGGAGGGCGTACGGGGTGGAGTCGGCTATGCCGCGGACGACCTCGTAGAAGGGGTCGCCGCCGGGGGTGAGAGGGGCGAGCCACATCTGGAGGAAGGTGAGGGGGCCGGAGCCGGCGTTGCGTTCCACGTGGCGGACGCCGGACGCGGCGCTCAGGCGCTGGAGGTCGCCGGGGCGGATCACCGTCTCGTGGCCCGTGGAGTCGCGGTGGGTGAGTTCGCCCCGCACCACCCAGGTCACGATCTCCGTGTGGCTGTGGGGGTGCTCCCCGAAGCCGGCGCCGGGGCCGAGGTGCTCCTCGTTGCAGGCGATCACCGCCCCGAAGCGGAGGTTGCCGGGGTCGTAGTGGGGGCCGAAGGAGAAGGCGTGGCGGGTCTCTATGCCGGCCGCCGGATCGCCGCCCTGGTAGCGCTCGTCCGCGCGCCGTAGGTCCATCACATGGTCCACCGTAGGCCCTGCGACACGCGCGGCCGTCCCGATAAGGCAGTCTTGTCCCTGTGCCCGAACCCGAAACCAGTACCCCAGAAGCCGCCGCAGGCCCCGCCCATCCGCATCCTGCGACGCTGAAGCGGCTGGAGCAGTCGTCCGGCACGCTCGCCGCGCAGGCGATCGCGCGGATGGACGAGACGCTGTCCTGGTACCGGGCCATGCCACCGGAGAACCGTTCCTGGATCGGTCTGGTCGCCCAGGCGGGCATCGCCGCGTTCACCGAGTGGTTCCGGCGTCCCGACGCACCGCAGGCCATCTCCACCGACGTGTTCGGCACCGCGCCGCGTGAGCTGACCCGGGCGATCACGCTGCGCCAGACCGTCGAGATGGTGCGCACCACCATCGAGGTGATGGAGTCGGCGATCGACGAGGTGGCGGCGCCCGGGGACGAGAGCGTGCTGCGTGAGGCGCTGCTGGTGTACGCGCGGGAGATCGCGTTCGCCACCGCCCAGGTGTACGCGCAGGCCGCCGAGGCACGGGGTGCCTGGGACGCGCGGCTGGAGTCGCTGGTGGTGAACGCGGTGCTGAGCGGTGAGGCCGACGAGGGGGCCGTGTCGCGGGCCGCCGCGCTGGGGTGGAACTCCCCCGAGCACGTGTGCGTGGTCCTGGGCACCGCGCCGGACGGTGACTCCGAGCTGACCGTGGAGGCGATCCGGCGGGCCGCCCGGCACGCCAAGCTGCAGGTGCTGACCGGGGTGCTCGGGGACCGGCTGGTGGTGATCGCGGGAGGCAGCGACAATCCGATCGCCGTCGCCAAGTCACTGATCGGGCCGTACGCGGCGGGACCGGTGGTGGCCGGTCCGGTGGTGCCGGACCTGCAGGCCGCGACCCGGTCCGCGCAGGCCGCCGCCGCGGGGCTCAAGGCGTGTTCGGCCTGGCAGGACGCCCCGCGTCCGGTGCTGGCGGACGATCTGCTTCCGGAGCGGGCGATGGCCGGAGACCCCTCTGCGCGCGAGCAGTTGGTGGAGGAGATCTACAGACCGCTGGAGGAGGCCGGGGCCGCGCTGCTGGAGACGCTCAGTGTCTATCTGGAGCAGGCGAGCAGTCTCGAAGGCGCCGCGCGGATGCTGTTCGTTCACCCCAACACCGTTCGTTACCGGCTCCGACGTGTGACAGACGTCACCGGATGGTCACCCTCCGATGTACGCTCTGCGTTCACCCTGCGGATCGCGCTGATCCTGGGGCGTCTGGCCGATGGCGATCTTCAGTCCTAGTCTTTTGTGGAGGCTCCACAAAACCCCCTGTTGTTCTTCGTCCTTGTCCCCACGGGCGGCCGTGCCCGTACCCAAGAGAGAGTGTGAGAGTGCTCGTACTCGTCGCTCCCGGCCAAGGCGCCCAGACGCCCGGCTTCCTGACTGAATGGCTCGAACTCCCCGGTGCCGCGGACCGCGTCGCCGCGTGGTCCGACGTCATCGGACTCGACCTCGTCCACTACGGCACGAAGGCCGACGCGGACGCGATCCGCGACACGGCCGTCGCCCAGCCGCTGCTGGTCGCGGCCGGACTGCTGTCCGCCTCCGCGCTCGGGGACGTGGCACCCGGTGCCGTCGCCGGTCACAGTGTCGGTGAGATCGCCGCCGCCGCCTTCGCGGGTGTCCTCGACGACACCGCCGCGCTGTCCCTCGTGCGCAAGCGGGGTCTGGCCATGGCCGCCGCCGCCGCCGTCACCGAGACCGGCATGGCGGCGCTGCTCGGGGGCGACCCCGAGGTGACCCTGGCGCATCTGGAGAAGCTGGGTCTGACCCCGGCGAACATCAACGGCGCGGGCCAGATCGTCGCGGCCGGCACCAGGGAGCAGATCGCCGCGCTGGAGGCGGACAAGCCCGAGGGCGTGCGCAGGGTCGTCGCCCTCAAGGTGGCCGGCGCCTTCCACACGCACCACATGGGCCCCGCGGTCGACACGCTGGCGAAGGCCGCCGAGGCCCTGACGCCCGGCGACCCGAAGCTCACCTACGTGTCGAACAGGGACGGCCAGGCGGTCGCCTCCGGCGGCGAGGTGCTGGAGCGTCTGGTCGGCCAGGTCGCCAACCCGGTCCGCTGGGACCTGTGCATGGAGACCTTCAAGGAGCTCGGCGTCACCGCCCTCCTGGAGGTCTGCCCCGGCGGCACCCTGACCGGCCTCGCCAAGCGTGCCCTGCCCGGCGTCACGACGCTGGCCCTGAAGACCCCCGCAGACCTCGACGCGGCCCGTGAGCTCATCGCCGAGCACACCGCCTGATCGCCTTAAGGAGCCGACCCGCATGGCGAAGATCAAGCCCAGTAAGGGCGCCCCGTACGCGCGCGTCCTCGGCGTGGGCGGCTACCGCCCCACCCGGGTCGTGCCGAACGAGGTGATCCTCGAGACGATCGACTCGTCCGACGAGTGGATCCGCTCGCGCTCCGGCATCGAGACCCGGCACTGGGCCTCGCCCGAGGAGACCGTCGCCGCGATGTCGGTCGAGGCCTCCGGCAAGGCGATCGCGGACGCCGGGATCGACGCCTCGCGGATCGGCGCCGTGGTCGTGTCGACCGTGTCGCACTTCAGCCAGACCCCGGCCGTCGCGACCGAGATCGCCTACAGGCTGGGCACGGACAAGGCCGCGGCCTTCGACATCTCGGCCGGCTGCGCGGGCTTCGGCTACGGGCTGACGCTGGCCAAGGGCATGGTGGTCGAGGGTTCGGCCGAGTACGTGCTCGTCATCGGCGTGGAGCGGCTGAGCGACCTGACCGACCTGGAGGACCGGGCCACCGCCTTCCTGTTCGGTGACGGCGCGGGCGCCGTGGTCGTCGGCCCGTCCCAGGAGCCGGCGATCGGCCCGACCGTGTGGGGCTCCGAGGGCGACAAGTCCGAGACCATCAAGCAGACCGTGCCGTGGAACGAGTTCCACGTCGGCGACGTCTCCCGGCTGCCGCTCGACAGCGCGGGCGACGTGAAGTTCCCCGCGATCACGCAGGAGGGCCAGGCGGTGTTCCGCTGGGCCGTGTTCGAGATGGCGAAGGTCGCCCAGCAGGCGCTGGACGCGGCCGGGATCAGCCCGGACGACCTGGACGTCTTCATCCCGCACCAGGCCAACGTGCGGATCATCGACTCGATGGTGAAGACCCTGAAACTGCCGGAGCACGTCATGGTCGCCCGTGACATCCGCACCACCGGCAACACCTCGGCCGCCTCGATCCCGCTCGCGATGGAGCGGCTTCTGGCGACCGGCGAGGCGAAGAGCGGCGACACCGCGCTCGTCATCGGCTTCGGGGCGGGTCTCGTCTACGCCGCAACGGTCGTTACCCTCCCCTAGGCACTCCGTGCCGGATCATCGGTCCGGTACGCGAGGACACACCGTTTCATCCGCTGGAATGACAAAGAAGGAGCGCCATCATGGCCGCCACTCAGGAAGAGATCGTCGCCGGTCTCGCGGAGATCGTGAACGAGATCGCCGGCATCCCGGTTGAGGACGTCCAGCTGGACAAGTCCTTCACCGACGACCTGGACGTCGACTCGCTGTCCATGGTCGAGGTCGTCGTCGCCGCCGAAGAGCGCTTCGACGTCAAGATCCCGGACGACGACGTCAAGAACCTCAAGACGGTCGGCGACGCGACCGACTACATCCTCAAGCACCAGGGCTGAGCCCTGCCGGGCCTTCCGGGTCTCCTGACTGTCTTCCGTCGGTACGGGAGGCCCGGGGGCCGGGAGCCCCTGCCCCGCCACCCGGCGGTGGCGCCGTACGAATCCTCGTAGATCCGTTGGAGAAAGAATTCCGATGAGCCCGACCAATCGCACCGTGGTCGTCACCGGTATCGGCGCAACCACACCGCTGGGTGGCGACGCAGCCTCTACCTGGGAGGGCCTGGTCGCCGGACGTTCCGGCGTCAAGCCCCTGGAGCAGGAGTGGGCCGCCGACCAGGCGGTCCGTATCGCGGCACCCGTGGCCGTCGAGCCCACCGAGGTCATCCCCCGGCCGCAGGCCCGCCGGCTGGACCGCTCGGCGCAGTTCGCGCTGATCGCGGCCACGGAGGCGTGGGCCGACGCCGGTTTCGAAGCCAAGGCCGGCGAGGACCCGAACGTCGACCCGGACCGGCTGGGCGCGGTCATCGCCTCCGGCATCGGCGGCGTGACGACCCTGCTGGACCAGTACGACGTGCTGAAGGAGAAGGGCGTCCGCCGCGTCTCCCCGCACACCGTCCCCATGCTGATGCCGAACGGCCCGTCCGCGAACGTGGGCCTCGCGGTGGGCGCCCGCGCGGGCGTGCACACCCCGGTCTCCGCGTGCGCGTCGGGTGCCGAGGCCATCGGCTACGCCATCGAGATGATCCGCAGCGGCCGCGCCGACGTGGTCGTCGCGGGCGGCACGGAGGCGGCGATCCACCCGCTGCCGATCGCCGCGTTCGGCAACATGATGGCGATGTCCAAGAACAACGACGACCCCGAGGGCGCGTCGCGTCCGTACGACGTCGGCCGGGACGGCTTCGTCCTGGGCGAGGGCGCGGGTGTCGTCGTCCTGGAGTCCGCCGAGCACGCCGCCGCGCGCGGCGCCCGCGTCTACGCGGAAGCGGTCGGCCAGGGCATCTCGGCCGACGCGCACGACATCGTGCAGCCGGAGCCGGAGGGGCGCGGCATCTCGGCGGCCCTGCGGAACCTGCTGGACCGGACGGATCTGGACCCGGCGGAGATCGTGCACGTCAACGCGCACGCCACGTCGACGCCGGCCGGCGACATCGCCGAGCTGAAGGCGCTGCGGAAGGTGTTCGGGGACGACGCGGACCACTTCGCGGTCTCCGCGACGAAGTCGATGACCGGTCATCTGCTCGGTGGCGCGGGTGGCGTGGAGTCGGTGGCGACCGTGCTGGCGCTGTACCACCGGGTGGCTCCGCCGACGATCAACGTCGAGAACCTCGACCCCGAGGCCGAGGCGGCGGCGGACGTGGTGCGGGGGGAGGCGCGGAAGCTGCCCGTGGACGGGCGGATCGCCGCGTTGAACGACTCGTTCGGGTTCGGTGGGCACAACGTGGTGCTGGCGTTCCGGTCGGTGTAGCCGCCGTGGACTGTGTGAAGGGCCTTCACCTTTCGGGGTGGGGGCCTTTTGCCGTGCGGCGCGGGTGGGCGGGTGGGCGGGAGGTTCTTCGCCCCCGCCGCCCCTTCCCGTCCCGTCCCTGGGGGCTGCGCCCCCAGACCCCCTTTGCGCAGTTCCCCGCGCCCCTTGGGTCTCGGGGGGGGTCAGACCACCTGGTGGAGCCAGCGGACCGGGGCGCCCTCTCCTGCGTGGCGGAAGGGTTCGAGTTCGTCGTCCCAGGGCTTGCCGAGGAGTTTGGCGATCTCTGATTCCAGGTCGGTCTCTTCGGTCCGGGAGCGGACCAGGGCGGCGCGCAGGCGGTCCTCGGGGATGAGGATGTCGCCGTGGATGCCGGTGACCGCGTGGAAGATGCCGAGGTCGGGGGTGCAGCTGTACCGCTCGCCCTCGGCGGTGGTGCTGGGCTCGGCGGTGGCCTCGAAGCGCAGCATCTGCCAGCCGCGCAGTGCGGAGGCGAGCTGGGAGGCGGTGGCGGGCCGGCCCTGCCAGGAGAACTCGGAGCGCCAGGTGCCGGGGGACGCGGGCTGACGGATCCAGTCCAGGCTGACGCGCGTGCCGAGCACCCCGGCGACGGCCCACTCGACGTGCGGGCACAGCGCGCGGGGCGCGGAGTGCACGTACAGAACTCCACGAGTCGTCACCGGAACCTCCGGGCTGAGCGGGTCGTCTTGGATCGGGCGGAACGGCCGCGGCGGGCGGGCCGCGTTGATGGCGAGGCTACCGTGCGACGGGGCAAGGAGTGTGACGTACCGTCCGTCATGGTGCCGGGAAAACCCTGTCATTCACCCGGCAGGACGCCTGTGCGGGTGAGGGGCGTCGCTCTCGTGCGACTCCTTCGGACGGGCGGGAACTCCCCTGCGTTGTAAGGGTGGGAGACAGACACGGCGGCACGGCGCGGGGAGGCGACGGGTGGAGCAGCGGACGCGGAGGAGGGGGCGTGGCCGACGGGCCGTGCTCGGCGTGGTGACGGCGGCCGCGCTCGGCGTGGCGGGCTGTGACGCCGTGGGCGGTGACTCCCCCGCGCCGTCCGGCACGGCGGCGAAGCAGGGACGGCCGTCCCCGAAGCCCACGTCCGTCTGGGACACCTCGCCGGACTCGGTCGCCGCCGTGGGTGACTCGATCACCACCGGGTTCGACGCCTGCGCGGTGCTGTCGGACTGCCCCGAGGTGTCGTGGGCGACCGGCGGCAGCGAGCAGGTCGACAGTCTCGCCGTACGGCTGCTGGGGCGGGCGGAGGCGGCCGGGCGGAGCTGGAACTACGCGGTGACCGGGGCCCGGATGGCGGATCTGCCGGGTCAGATGGCGCGGGCGGTGGGGCGCTCCCCGGAGCTGGTGGCGGTGATGACGGGGGCGAACGACGCCTGCCGGGAGACCACGTCGGCGATGACGCCGGTGGCGGACTTCCGCGCCGACTTCCGGGAGGCGATGCGCACACTGCGCGAGGCGCTGCCGAAGACGCAGGTGTACGTGGCGAGCGTGCCGGACCTGAAGCGGCTGTGGTCGCAGGGGCGGACCAGCGCCATGGGCAAGCAGGTGTGGAAGCTGGGCATCTGCCCGTCGATGCTGGCCGACCCCGAC
This sequence comes from Streptomyces sp. SM1, assembly GCF_002910825.1. GTDB lineage: Bacteria > Actinomycetota > Actinomycetes > Streptomycetales > Streptomycetaceae > Streptomyces > Streptomyces okerensis. The sequence continues at coordinate 10,061 of NZ_NEUB01000674.1, forward strand.
GCGCTGGACGCGGCGGCGACGCAGCGGCGCGAGACGGTGCACGACCGGGTGGAGGACTACAACACGGTGCTCCGGGAGGTGTGCGCCGAGGACCGCCGCTGCCGCTCCGACGGCGGCGCGGTGCACGCGTACCGTTTCGGCACCGGGCAGCTGAGCCGCTGGGACTGGTTCCATCCCAGTATCGACGGGCAGGCCCGGCTGGCCGAGATCGCGTACCGGACGGTCACGGCGACGAAGCCGTGACCTATTGTTTCGCACATGAACGAACTCTTCGGCACACTTTCCGACGGCACGCCGGTGCACCGCTGGACCCTGCGGCGGGCGGGCGTACAGGTACGGATTCTGTCGTACGGCGGGATCGTGCAGGACGTCGAGGTGCCGGACCGGGACGGGCGGACCGGGAACGTGGTGCTGGGGTTCTCCGGCCTGGACGGCTATCTCCGGCATCCGGAGCCCTTCCTCGGCGCCCTCATCGGCCGGTACGCCAACCGGATCGGGGGCGCGCGCTTGCCCCTGGACGGGTTCACGTACGCACTGGAGCCGAACAACGGGCCGAACTCGCTGCACGGCGGTGAGCGGGGCTTCGACAAGCGCGTGTGGGACGTCAGCCCGGTCGAGCACGGTCTGCGCCTCTCCCTGGTCGCCGCGCACGGCGAGGAGGGCTTCCCGGGACGGCTGGAGGTCTCGGTGACGTACACGCTGGACGAGCGGGGCGCGCTGGGTATCGCGTACGAGGCGGTGACGGACGCCCCGACGCACGTGAACCTGACGAACCACTCGTACTGGAACCTGGCCGGCTCGCAGCCCGGCTCCGGCGGCGCGGCCGGGCACGAGCTGCGGCTCGCCGCCTCCCGCTACACACCCTCCGACGCGGAGCTGATCCCGACCGGCGAGCTCGCCGGCGTCTCCGGCACCCGTTTCGACTTCCGCGAGGCCCGCAAGGCCGGGACCGGGTACGACGACAACTTCGTGCTCGACAAGGGGGTCACGGAGACTCCCGTGGAGGTGGCCGAGCTGTACGACCCGGCGTCCGGCCGGGTGCTGACGGTGTCGACGACCGAGCCCGGGATGCAGCTCTACACCGCGGACCACATCACGGAGCCCTTCACGCCCGGGGACGGCATCGCGCTGGAGACCCAGCACTTCCCCGACTCACCGAACCGCCCGGAGTTCCCGAGCACGGTCCTCAGGCCCGGCGAGGTGTTCCGCTCGGAGACGGTGTACGGCTTCTCGGTGCGCTAGGCGCGCCAGGGGTGCCACGGGTGCGCCGGCCGGGCCGCGGTCCCGGCACACATGAGCCCCGGTCCGGGGTCAGGGTCCCGGGCCGGGGCTGCTCATGTGGGCACCTCACCTGTGTCCCGGACCCGACGGTAATCCCTGCCGCGGCCCGGTGGCCCTCGATAAGACTGCCCGCTTCAATCCCGTACGAACCTTTCACATCTGCTTTCGGGGGACGGCCCGACCATGACGGGGCTCCCGGCCTCGTCCCCGACCGCGTCCCGGCCTCCCGCGACGCCGTGCCCGGACGGCTCCTGTGCCGCCTTTCCGGCGGAGGGGACGGGGGTCGCCGCCCGGACACGCCCCATGGCCCGATCGACACCGGCCGGGCGATACTGCGGCCTCCGGCATCCCCGTATCCCCACGACGACGGAAGGCCCGCAACCCACGTGAACTCGCTACGCGTGCGCACAGGCGTCCTCGGTCTGGCCCTGCTGACCGGTCTCACCGCCCCCATGACCACCTCCACCGCGACCGCCGCCGACGCGCCGGCGGGCCCCACCGTCGAGGAACGCCGCCTCGACGGGGCGGCCCCGCAGGAGATACTCCGCCGCTCCGGATTCGACACCGCGGCACCGGACCTCGCCCGAGCCCTCGACCGCGCCCACTCCTACGCCCAGGCCCGGCGTGCCGTCGTCCGCGAGGGCACGCGGCTGTGGCGCAGCGCCGTCGACCGGGCGCAGGGACGCGCACCGGCGGCCGGTGACCTGAGCCGGGACGACGACCGGCCGCTGTACTGGGCACGGCTCGGTATGACCCGTGAACTACGGTCCTGGGACGCCGGGTTCGGGCTGAGCGACGGGCAGCGGGCACGGCTGCTGGACGAGCTGGAGCGTACCTCGCGCGGACAGAGCGCCATCCGGTATCCGCACGGCAAGGGGATGAAGCGCGTCCTGGTGACCGGCTTCGACCCGTTCACCCTGGACCGGGACATCCGTATCTCCAATCCGTCCGGCGCCGTGGCGCTCGCCCTGGACGGCACGGTGATCGAGACGGCGGACGGTCCCGCGCGGATCGAGACGGCCGTGTTCCCCGTGCGCTGGCGGGACTTCACGGAGGGGACGGTGGAGCGGGCGCTGCGGCCGCATCTGCCGGAGGTCGACCTCTTCACCACGGTGAGCCAGGGCCGGGTCGGCCGCTTCGACATCGAGCGCACCAACGGCGCCTGGCGGGGCGGCTTCGGGGACAACGAGAACACCGGCCGCGCCGAGACGGTCCCGGTCACCGACCCGGCCTCGCAGCCGCAGTGGACGTCGACCACGCTGCCGTACGCGGAGATCGTCGCCGCGGAGACCGGGCGGTTCCCGGTGTACGACAACACGGGCGTGACGGAGATTCCGGCGGGCGGGGCCGAGGCGGTCTTCAGGCCGGAGGGGCCGACACCCGGGTCGACGGCCCGCGCGGGCGGCGGCGGGGACTATCTCTCCAACGAGATCGCCTACCGGGCGACGCTGCTCCGTGACCGGCTCGGACTGCACGAGACGCTGCCGGGCGGGCACGTGCACACGCCCGTGCTGCGGTTCGGCACCGGGAACACCAGCGAGATCACCGACCCCGAGTTCGTGCGGAACCGGCTGGACATCATCGGCCAGACGCGGTCGATCGTGACCGTGGCGGTCAGTGCGACGGAGCGAACGCGAGACTGACGCCGAGGCCGGCCAGGGCCGCTCCGATCACCTTGTTGAGGACCTTCTGGCCGCGCAGCATCAGGCCGCGCATCCGGTCGTGGGAGAAGAACACCGCGACGACGCCGAACCACAGCAGGTGGGCCAGCGACATGAACAGGCCGTAGCCCACCTGCTGGGGCACGGGGGTGCCGGGGCTGACGACCTGGGCGAAGGTCGAGACGACGAACAGGGTCGTCTTCGGGTTGAGGACGTTGGTCAGGAATCCGGTGCGCAGGGCCGCGAACGGGGTGAGGCCGGGCCTGTCCTCCAGGTCGACGGTGAGCTCCGCACGGGTGCGGAAGGTGCGGACGCCGACGTACACCAGGTAGGCGGCGCCGGCCAGCTTGATGACGGTGAACAGGAAGGCGGAGGAGGCGATCAGCAGCCCCACGCCGAGCATGGTGTAGGTGACGTGCACCAGGACACCGGCGGCGACACCGAGGGCGGCGAGGAGTCCGGTGCGGCGGCCGTGGAGGTAACTGCCCCGGACCACCATGGCGAAGTCGGCGCCCGGGGCGATCACGGCCAGCACGGTGATGACGGCGACGGCGAGCACCTCCGTCACGAGGCGACGCTGTCCTGCTCGGGCTCCTCGCTGCCGTCCCCGGCGGTCTCCTCACCGAGCAGGTCGCGTGCCATCAGGGTGGCTCCGGCGACCGCGCCCGGCATCAGGAACACGGCGACGAACGGGATGAGGAACGCGACCGCCAGGGGCGTGCCGAAGCCCCAGACGAGGGTCCTGCGGGACCGCAGCAGGGCGAGCCTCTCGCGCAGTTCGACCCCGCGCCGCTGGAGCGCGACGGCGGCGAGCTCCTCGGTGAGGAAGAACCCGGTGACGAAGAAGCCGATCACCGGTACGACGGTCTGGCCGGCCACCGGGATGAATCCGAGCGCGAACAGCAGCACGGCCCAGACGAGGGCCCGCGCGACGATACGGAGGCTGTCACGGGCGGAGATCCACAGCTCCCGCAGCAGCGGCAGGCCGGACTCGGGGGCCGTGCCGTCGGGAGAGACGTCCCGGTCGACCGTCTCGGAGAGGCTCTCGTAGAACGGCTGGCCGATGAGCAGGGTCGTCGCGGTGAAGGTGAGCACGGACAGGAGCAGGGCGAGGGCGAAGAGCACGGCGGTGAGGAAGCCGCGGAAGAGTCCCGGCCAGGGGGTGGACCAGTCGTCGGCGAAGGGGGTGGCCCAGGTGACGAAGTCGGTGCCCCACAGGGCGAGGGCGATCAGCGCTGCCGCGTACAGGACGAGGGTGATCAGGCCGGGGAGGAGGCCGAAGCCGAACTGTTTGCCGTGCCGGCCCACCCACTTCTGGCCCCTCATCAGGTACCGGAAACCCACCCCTAGATCGCGCATGCGGGCAGCTTATCGGGGGTGGGCGGGGGTGGGTTGTGCCACCCGGGCTTGTGGGGTGGACCGGGGGTGGTGTCGACCGTGGGTCGTGCGACGCGGGGTGCGGGGGGTGCCGGGGCCCTGGGG
>NZ_NEUB01000675.1 GCF_002910825.1 Streptomyces sp. SM1
TTGCGCAGCCCGGCGCTTGCGGGGTGCCGTCGCGCCCACCCGTGCCGCCCCGCGGCACGACTGCCCGCGGCAGCGGGAGCGGGAGCGGCAGCGGGGGTCGGGTGAGGGTGGGGTCAGCCGAAGAAGACCCCGACCTCCTCGTACAGTTCGGGCTCCACCGTCTTCAACCGCGCGGTGGCCGCGGCGATCGGCACGCGGACGATAGCGGTGCCGCTGAGCGCGACCATCTTGCCGAAGTCCCCGTCCCGCACGCAGTCGATCGCGTGCAGCCCGAACCGGGTGGCGAGCCACCGGTCGAAGGCGCTCGGCGTGCCGCCCCGCTGTACATGGCCCAGGACCGTCGTACGGGCCTCGTTGCCGGTGCGTTTCTCGATCTGCTTGGCGAGCCACTCGCCGACCCCGGAGAGCCGGACGTGTCCGAAGGAGTCCAGCGACTGGTCCTTGAGCACCATGTCGCCGTCCCTCGGCACGGCGCCCTCCGCGACGACCACGATCGGCGCGTACGAGGCGCGGAACCGCGAGGTCACCCAGGCGCAGACCTGGTCGACGTCGAAGGGCTGCTCGGGGATGAGGATGACGTTGGCGCCGCCGGCCAGGCCGGAGTGGAGCGCGATCCACCCGGCGTGACGCCCCATCACCTCCACCACCAGCACCCGCATGTGCGATTCCGCGGTGGTGTGCAGCCGGTCGATGGCCTCGGTGGCGATCCCGACGGCGGTGTCGAAGCCGAAGGTGTAGTCGGTGGCGGAGAGGTCGTTGTCGATGGTCTTGGGCACGCCCACGCACGGGATGCCGTACTCGTCGGCGAGCCGGGTGGCGACGCCGAGGGTGTCCTCGCCGCCGATGGTGATGAGGGCCTCGACGCCGAGCGCGGCGAGGTTGTCCTTGATCCGGCGGATGCCGTCCTGCTCGTTCAGCGGATTCGTCCGTGAGGAGCCGAGGACGGTGCCGCCGCGGGGCAGGATGCCGCGGACGGCGGCGATGTCGAGGGGGACCGTGCGCCCGTCGAGGGGGCCGCGCCAGCCGTCCCGGAATCCGGTGAATTCGTAGCCGTACTCCTGGACGCCCTTGCGGACGATGGCCCGGATGACGGCGTTGAGCCCGGGGCAGTCGCCGCCTCCGGTCAGTACTCCGACCCGCATGTGGAAGTGTCCCTTCGCCATGGTTGCCGAAATGCCGTTCGTTCCCACCTGCACGGTAAGGGTGATCCGGGTCACATCGACATGGCCGGGACAGTCAATTCCTGGGAGAAATGGGGGCGTTGATCCCCGCTACTCGTCGTCCAGGCCGCGTTCCATGGCGTAGCGGACGAGTTCCACGCGGTTGTGCAGCTGGAGCTTGCCGAGGGTGTTCTGCACGTGGTTCTGCACGGTGCGGTGGGAGATGACGAGCCGTTCGGCGATCTGCTTGTAGCTGAGACCCTTGGCCACCAGGCGCAGCACCTCGGTCTCGCGGTCGGTCAGCCGGGGCGTCCCCGGCTCACCGTCGGCGGGGGCGGCGCCGGCCGGTTCGGAGGCGAGCCGGCGGTACTCGCCGAGGACCAGGCCGGCGAGGCCGGGGGTGAACACCGGGTCACCGGCGGCGGTACGGCGCACCGCGTCCTGGAGGTCCTCGGTGGACGCCGACTTCAGCAGATAGCCGGTGGCGCCGGACTTCACCGCTTCGAGGACGTCGGCGTGCTCACCGCTGGCGGACAGGACGAGCACGCGGACGGCGGGGTTCGCGGCGACGACCTCCTTGCACACCTGGACGCCGGGCTTGCCGGGCAGGTTCAGGTCGAGGACGAGCACGTCGGGCGAGGCGGCCCTGGCCCGGCGCACCGCCTGCTCGCCGTCGCCGGCGGTGGCGACGACCTCGAAGCCCGACTCGGAGAGGTCACGGGCGACGGCGTCGCGCCACATGGGGTGGTCGTCGACCACCATCACCCTGACCGTCGGGGCCGTGTGCTGCCCGGTGGTGTCCGTCATCTCTGCTCCGCCTTCCCCCGCGGGTCGTTCACGTGGTTCGTCTCCTTGGGTACCTTCAGCTCGACCTCCGTGCCCTGCCCCGGCACCGAGATCAGGTCGGCGCTGCCGCCGAGGTCGCGCAGCCGGCCCCGGATGGACAGGGCCACCCCGAGCCGCCCCTCGCCCTCGGCCCGGGCGAGCCGGCCCTCGGGGATGCCGGGTCCGTCGTCGCGGACGGTGACGATCACCTCGTCCGGTTCGTCCTCCACCAGGATCCACGCGCGGGCCCGCTCACCGGCGTGCCCGCGCACGTTGTCCAGGGCGGCTCCCACGGCGGCGGCCACCTCCCGTGCGGCGGCCGGGGCCAGCCGGACCGGGGCTCCGGGTTCGGCGAGGCTGACCTGGGCTCCGGCGAAGGGGGCGAGCAGGGAACGCAGGTCGACCGGTCCGTCGTCGTCCCCGGTCCCGTCCCCGTCGTGCTCCACGGCCCGTACCACGGCGCCCTGGGCGGCGTCCTCCGAGACGCGGGAGACGGGTACGAGGCCGCCGGAGACGAGCGTGCGCAGCGCCACCTCCTGCTCGCCGGCCATCCGGCCCAGCTCGGCGGCCTCACCGCCGATCACGGCGCCGCGTCGCTGCACCATCGCCAGGACCTGGAGCACGCTGTCGTGGATGTCCCGGGCGAGCCGTTCGCGTTCTCGGGTCGCGGCCTCGATCTCCAGGGCGCGGGCGAGGGTGCGCTCGGAGGCGCGGGCGACCTCGACGACGTAGCCGATGGCGATGGAGGCGACCCAGACGAGGATCACGTTGTGCACGGTGTCGCGGGCGGGGCCGCCGCGTTCGATGAGGTTGGCGGCGGCGACGGGGGTGGAGGCGAGGGCCGCCCAGCGCCAGCCGCCCTTGATGGCGAAGGCGAGCACGGACCCGGCGGTCCAGATCGACGGCAGGGTGGGGCCGCCGGCGTGGACGCGGTCGGGGTCGTCGACGAGGGGGGTGAGCAGGATGCCGGTGAGCGCGACGGTCAGGTCGGCGGTGAGGAAGCGCTTGGTGCAGGCGGCGGCGCTCGCGACCCTGGGCAGGGTGGCGAGGGTCCACACCACCAGGACGGCGAAGAACCCGAGGGCGGGCCAGGGGCGGGCGAAGTTCTCGTAGGCGGCGGCGAACAGGCCGACCGCGTACATCATGGTGAGGACCCGGTAGCCGGCCAGCGCGCGCCACAACGGCTGCTCGACCGACATGCGCATGACTCTCTCGCGCTTCGCCATGGTCCCCCCGCTCCCGCCCCGGGCCCCGCTAGGGGCCGGACCGTCTCTCGGTCTGCTCCTGGTCGGCCTGCTCCATGGCGGCCCTCAGCTTCTCGGCCTGTTCCTTCTCCGCGCGGGCGAGGGCGGCCTTCGCCGCCTTCTCCGCCTCCTTCTCGGCCTTGGCCGCCTCCGCCAGCTGCCGCTTCATGGCGGTGGCGTACATGTCGACGTACTCCTGGCCGGAGAGTTTCATGATGTCGTACATGACCTCGTCGGTCACCGCGCGGAGGACGAAGCGGTCGTGCTCCATGCCCTGGTAACGGGTGAAGTCCAGCGGTTCACCGATCCGGATACCGGGCCGCATCAGCTTCGGCCTGACCTGCCCGGGGGGCTGGATCTTCTCCGTGTCGATCATCGCGACCGGGATCACGGGCGCCCCGGTGGCCAGCGCCACGCGCGCGAGACCGCCCGGCTTGCCGCGGTAGAGCCGGCCGTCGGGCGAGCGGGTGCCCTCGGGGTAGATCCCGAACAGCTCACCGCGCTCCAGCACCTCTATGCCGCTCTTGATCGCGGCCTCACCGGCGCCGCGCGCGCCGGAGCGGTCCACCGGGAGCTGGCCCGCACCCTTGAAGAAGGCGGCCGTCAGCCGGCCCTTCATCCCCGGCGTGGTGAAGTACTCCGCCTTGGCGATGAAGGTGACCTTGCGGTGCAGTACGGCCGGCAGGAAGAAGGAGTCGGAGAACGACAGGTGGTTGCTGGCCAGAATGGCGGGGCCCTCGGCGGGGATGTTCTCCAGGCCCTCCACCCAGGGCCTGAAGGCGAGCTTCAGCGGCCCTCCGATGGCGACCTTCATCGTGCCGTACAACAACCGAGTGCCTCCTGTGTGTGTAGGTCAGACCATATCCCGGAGGACGGTCAATGGCCCCGACGGCCCTGGTCGGTGTCAGTACCGTCGCGTACGGTGAAGGTCCTGCAATCCGTGTGCCGTCCCTGCGCTTCACTCGAACCTTCATACGTACCCGTCATACGAACAGGAGGCCGAAGGTGTCGGTCCTGCCCGGAGCCGAGCCGTACCGCCACGAGGGCGGGGAGACGGCCGTTCTCCTCTGCCACGGCTTCACCGGTTCACCGCAGTCCCTGCGCCCCTGGGCGGAGCACCTGGCCGCGCGCGGCCTGACCGTCTCGCTGCCGCTGCTTCCCGGGCACGGCACCCGCTGGCAGGACCTCGGGGTCACCGGCTGGCAGGACTGGTACGCCCAGGTGGACCGCGAGCTGCGGCTGCTGCGGGACCGCTCCGAGCGGCTCTTCGTGGCCGGCCTGTCGATGGGCGGCGCGCTGGCGCTGCGGCTGGCGGCGCGGCACGGCGACGCGGTGAGCGGGGTGGCGGTGGTCAACCCGGCGAACAGGATGCACGGGGTGGCCGCGCACGCCCTGCCCGTACTCCGCCACCTCGTCCCGACGACGAAGGGCATCGCGAGCGACATCGCCAAGCCGGGCAGCACGGAGATCGGCTACGAGAAGGTCCCGCTGCACGCGGCGCACTCCCTGCGGAACTTCTTCCGGCTCGTCGACGGCGAGCTGCCCCAGGTCACCCAGCCGCTGCTGCTGATGCACAGCCCGCAGGACCACGTGGTGCCGCCCGCGGACTCGGCGCGGATCCTCGGCCGGGTGTCGTCGACGGACGTGACGGAGGTCCTGCTGGAACAGAGCTACCACGTGGCGACGTTGGACCATGACGCGGAGCGCATCTTCGGTGAGAGCACCGCGTTCATCGGCCGGCTGGCACCCGGCGCCGTCAAGGAGCCGGAGACCGGTCTCGGCAAGGAAGGGACGACCACAGGTGGCTGAGAACGACTCGGACCGTGAAGGCCGCGAGCCGGAGGAGAAGGGTGTTCCCTTCGACGAGGCCGCCGCGTGGGAGGCGATCGTCACCGGGTACGGCGAGGAGCCGCCGGACCCGCCGGGCGCCAAGCCGTTCAAGTCCATCGAGGACCTGGCGCTGCTGGAGGCCGAGACCAACGACGAGGACGACGGCGACACCAAGACGGCGCCCCGCAAGGCCGAGGACAAGCCGGCCAAGCCGCTCGGCGGCTCCGTCTCCTTCGCCCCCGGCGTCGGCGGCGGCGGCCCGCGCGACTACAGCGTGGCCGAGCCCGCGGAGGAGGACCTCGACGAGACCGACGAGGGCCACTTCGTCCCGCCGGAGCCCCCGCCGCTCCCGGAGACGGACATGACCTCCCGGTTCGCCTGGCTCGGCGTCCTGGGCGGCCCGCTGCTCCTGCTGCTGGCGGTGCTCTTCGGCTGGTACATGACCTGGTGGATGACCACCCTGTGCATCGGCGGTTTCCTGGGCGGCTTCGCCACCCTGGTGATGCGGATGCGCACGGACGACGAGGACGAGGACGACCCGGGGCGCGGGGCGGTGGTCTGACGCCGGCGCGGTGGTCTGACGCCGGTGGGCCGGTCAGGCGGCGGGCACCCGGACGGCGGCCAGCACCGGAAGGTGATCGGTGGCCGCCGCGAGGTCCTTCTCCGTCACCCCCGGCTGCCCGAGCGGCACCCCGCACCCCAGCACCTCGACGCCCTTGCTGACGAACAGGGCGTCGATCCGCCGGTGCGGTTCGTTCCGCGTCCAGGTGTGCTCACCGCCCCAGGGGGCGGCGCCCCGGCAGTCCGTCAGGGTCTCCCCGATCCGCCGGAAGGTCCGCCCGCCCGGCCCCTCGTTCAGATCCCCGCCCGCCACGGCATGCTCCACACCCATCCCGGCGATCCGGTCGAGCAGCATGCCCCCCTGCTCGTACCGCTCGCGCTTCTCCAGGGACAGATGACAGCTCACCACCCCGAGCCGAGCCCCACCGAACCTCACGACAGCAGTGGCGAACCCGCGCCGATGCTGTCCCGGAGTGAGCGGCAGCAGCACATCCTCGGTCCGCTCGACGGTCGCCCGCAGCGAACACAGCAGCGCGGGCCCGGCGGCGGTGGCACCCCCGGACAGCATTACCAGCCCGGACTCGGACGCCAGCGCCGCCAGCTTCTTCCGCCACCGGAAGAACCGCGGCGCCTCCTGAACCAGCACCAGATCGGGCGCACAGGCACTGATCACCCGGGCCAGCGCATGGACGTCATCCCGCATCGAGCGGATGTTGTAACTCAGCACCCGGACAACGGCCGAACCATCGGACTCGGTACGGGAGTCGGGCAGCAGCGGAGTCATCGCCATACGATCAACATAGTCCGCCCCGCACCCTGACGCGGGTCAGCGCTCCACACGACGGAGGAAGTCACGCCAGGCGACCGAGGAGGCCACGAATCCCGGCCGGCTCCTCTCTTTGGAGTCCCGCACGTGCACGACCCCGGCCGCGAAGGCCACCTCCACGCAGTCGTCACCCTCAGAGCCGCTGTGGCTGCTCTTGAACCAGTCCAACTCACTGTGGATACGCATGGCGCCCCTCATCAGCGACCCACACATCCGAGGAAGTCATGCCATGCAGCCGCTGACACCGCGAACCGCGGCCCGTCCTGCGTCTTGGAGTCACGCACATGCACGGCGCCAGGTGCGTGCGCCACCTCCACACAGCTGTCCCCCTGGGACCCGCTGTAACTGCTCTTGAACCAGTCCAGCTCGCCGTTGACACTCACAGGGCTCCTCGCATTCGCTGCAACAACTCCGCCGAGTCCGCCGGGGACAGGGCCTGCGAGCGCATCTTGGCATAACGCATCTGCATCAGGCTGATGTCTTTCGGGACAGAAATCAGCTGGCCGGTCTGCTGCCCCTCCGAGTACCCGAACCACTGGTGCTCTGGCGCCTCCAGGAGTTGCATGGGCCCACCCGTACCGGCGTGATACGGCTGCCGCTGAGGCATAACTTGCAGCTCCACATTTCACAGCTCGGTGCACGCGAGGAGATGATCGATCAGCTCCCGTGTGACCTCCTCCCCACCCGTGTGCCGCAGCAGCACCGACTCCTCGACGATGAAGCTGAACGCGATCGGCGGCCGGCGCCGGAGCAGTTCCTGCCGCGCCAGCCGGGCCGCGATCCGCTGCTCCAGTTGCTCCTCGCTGGGCGGAGGCGGCACGTTGAGCATCACGGCGCGGGTGTACGCCTCGGTCTGGAGCAGCCCCGGCACCACCCGGCACTCGTACGTACACAGCCCGACCGCCATCTCCTCCAGCTGGGCCCACTCCCGGAACCACACGGCCAGCCCGCGCTGCCGCCCGAGGTGCCGGACCATGGCCCGCAACACCCCGAACGCCTCCAGTTCCTCCTCCGCCCGCTCGACGAAGACGGCGGTCGGCATGCGCCGCCCCTGCTCGACCGAAGCGACGGAGGCATGGGAGTAGTTGAGCCGCTCGGCGAGCTGCTCCTGTGTCATCAGGGCACGTTCTCTGAACGTCTTCAAGGCCGCCCCGAATGCCTTGAGACTGTCGGACGACTCAAGCGTGCTGCCGTTCGCCATGGACGACGACCCCCTTGTCGCGTTACCGGCACACCTTCCAGCCGTACAACGCGCAGCCAGCCGGGCAGGGTTACGCACCGCCCCCGCTCACAGCCCGTACAAGCCCCCGTGTACGGGTCACCCGCATCACGCCCCGCGACTCAGGGCACTTCCCAGACCCACGGCGTACACGACGGAAAGCACGATGCCGAACGGCTCAGGAAGATACGAGCAGGCAACGAACACAGCCGCCACCGAAAGGGCACCCCCGATCCAGACCGCTCAGTGACGCCCTCCTGACTGACAGGCGTCAGCCATCCTCATCTTCGCGCCTCAGCCTCTCCCTCAGCACATGCCCCCAGAGCGCCCCTGCCCCTAACACAACAACCGTCGGCCCCAACGTTCGAGCCAACCCCCCTATCGCACTGAAAACAAAATGAGCAACCGCCGTGAGGTAGCTATTCAGCAGGGTGTGATCGGTTCGCGGACCGTGCGGCGTGATCGCTAGGGTGGCGGTGTGGAGGATCCCGACTGGTCTGCGAAGGACCTTCTTGCCGAGTTGGCCGCGGTACGCGGCGAGTTGGCGGCTTCCCGGGCCGAGGCGGCCGCGAAGGACGAGCGGATCGATCAGCTGCTGGTCCAGATCGCGGAGTTGACCACGCAGGTCCAGGCCCTGGTACTGCGGCTGTCGAGGGATTCCTCGACCTCCTCGAAGCCGCCGTCCTCGGACGGGCCGGGCAAGCGGCCCCGTGGCGGGTCCTCGCGTACCCGCTCGGGACGCAAACCGGGCAAGCAGCCAGGTGATCCGGGCACCACCTTGCGGCAGGTAGAGGATCCGAACGAGCGGATCGTCATCCCCGCTCCGGCATCCTGCGCCGGCTGCGCGTCCTCGCTGGTCAAGGTTCCGGTGGCCGCGGTGCGCCGCCGTCAGGTCTTTGACCTGGCCACCCCGCTTCCGCCGCAGGTCATCGAGTACGCCGCGGACGTCAAGTGCTGCCCCGGGTGCGGAAAGAAGGCCACCGGAGTCTTCCCGGCCGGAGTGGAATCGGCGGCCCAGTACGGTCCCGATGTCACCGCGAAGGTCGCGGACGCGGTCCTGGGACACCACATCCCGGTACACCGCTCGACACTGCTGGTGATGGAACTGTGCGGGATGAAGGTCTCCACCGGCTTCGCCGCATCCCTGCGAGGCCGGGCCGCCCGCCTGCTGGAGGCCGGGTTCCTGCCCTCGGTCCGCGCCCTGCTCTCCGGCGCACCCGTCGTGCACGCCGATGAGACCTTCACCCGCACCCGGGCCAGGACCGTCTTCCTGCACGTGGCCTCCACCGCGCACCTCACCCTGATGCACACCGGTGACCGCTCGGCCGCGACCATCGACGCCGGCCAGGTCCTGCCGCACCTCAGCGGTGTCCTGGTCCGCGACGGATACGCCGGCTACACCCACCTCGACCACGTCCTGCACGCCTGGTGCGGCGCGCACCTGCTACGTGACCTGCGCGGCATCCATGAAGCCGACCTCCAGGGCCAGCTGTGGGCCCGCGCCATGGCCGACACCCTCCTGGAAGCCAACCGTCTCGCGTCCGCCGCCCGCGACACCGGGCGCGAGGAACTCACCGCCGACGAACTGCGCACCATCCACCGGCTCTACACAGGAGCACTGGCCCGCTCCCGCCAGGACAACCGGAACAAGAACACCGAACTCGCCCGGCACGCCCGCACCCTGGCCAAACGTTTCGAGGAACACCGCGAGG
>NZ_NEUB01000676.1 GCF_002910825.1 Streptomyces sp. SM1
CGGGCTGTCGTGTTCCAGGGACAGGCGGCTCAGGGTGCCCGTCTCCAGGCGGAAGAGGCGGCCGGCGGCCGGCGGGAGACCCAGGCGACGGGCCGTCAGGACGCGCAGGAGGTGGCCGTGGGCCACCAGCATCACGTCCGCCCCGTCCAGGGCTCCGGCCACCCGGGACAGCACCCGGTCCGCACGTTCGCCGACCTCTTCGGGTGACTCCCCGGGGAACTCCCGGCCGGGCGGCACCCCGTCGGTCCACAGATCCCAGCCGGGCCGGGTACGGCGGATGTCCGCCGTGGTGATGCCCTCGTAGCCGCCGTAGTCCCACTCCCGCAGGCCGGGCTCCGGCTCGGCGCCGGTCAGGCCTGCCAGTTGGGCGGTGCGCCGGGCGCGGACCAGCGGGCTGGTGAGGACCAGCCCGAAGCTCCGGCCCGCCAGCAGCGGGGCGAGGGACTCGGCCTGAACCTCACCCCGCGGAGTCAGCGGCAGATCGGTACGGCCGGTGTGCCGGCCCGTCCTGCTCCACTCCGTCTCCCCGTGCCGCGCCAGCAGCAGATCGCCCACGCCGTCAGGCCTTCCTCGCCGACTCGACCGCATGCCCGCCGAACTGGTTCCGCAGCGCCGCGACCATCTTCATCTGCGGTGAGTCCTCCTGACGGGAGGCGAACCGGGAGAACAGCGCAGCGGTGATCGCGGGCAGCGGCACGGCGTTGTCGATGGCCGCCTCGACCGTCCAGCGGCCCTCGCCCGAGTCCTCGGCGTAGCCCCGCAGCCGCTCCAGGTGCTCGTCCTCGTCGAGGGCGTTGACCGCCAGGTCCAGCAGCCAGGAACGGATGACGGTGCCCTGCTGCCAGGAGCGGAACACCTCCCGGACGTTGTCCACCGAGTCGGCCTTCTCGAGCAGCTCCCAGCCCTCCGCGTAGGCCTGCATCATGGCGTACTCGATACCGTTGTGGACCATCTTCGCGAAGTGCCCGGCGCCGACCGCGCCCGCGTGGACGTAGCCGTACGGGCCGTCCGGCTTGAGCGCGTCGAAGATCGGCTTCAGCCGCTCCACGTGCTCCTCGTCGCCGCCGACCATCAGGGCGTACCCGTTCTCCAGGCCCCACACGCCGCCGGAGACCCCCGCGTCGACGAAGCCGATGCCCCGGGCGCCCAGCTCCTTGGCGTGCTTCTCGTCGTCCGTCCAGCGGGAGTTGCCGCCGTCGACGACGACGTCGCCGGGTTTGAGCAGGCTCGCCAGCTGGTCGATGACGTGCTGGGTGACCTCGCCCGCCGGAACCATCACCCACACCACGCACGGCCCGTCGAGCCGGTCGACGAGGTCGGACAGGTGGTCGACGTCGGAGCGTGCGGGATCGGTGTCGAACCCGATGACGGTGTGGCCGGCGTTGCGGATGCGCTCGCGCATGTTGCCGCCCATTTTGCCGAGACCAACAAGACCGATCTGCATGTCAGTTCACTTCCTGAGTTCGCGTGGGGCGGCCGCCGGCGCGGCCGTGGACGGGTCGGGGCCACCGGACCGGCCCGGGGGGACGTCAGACATGAGCCGCCGGCTCCTCGGTGGCCTCACCCCGCAGGGCGACGGCGTACATCTCGTCCGCGTCGAGGCGCCGGAGCTCCTCGGCGAGGAGTTCGGAGGTGGGGCGGACCTTCAGTGCCAGCCGGCGCGCGGGCTGGCCCGGCAGGGTCAGCGTGGCCAGCGGGCCCTCGGGGCGGTCGATGACGACCTCGCCGTCCTCCGTGCCCAGCCGGACCGTCGTGACGACCGGTCCCGCGGTCACCACCCGGTCCACCCGGACCCGCAGCCGCGCCTCCAGCCAGCGCGCCAGCAGCTCCGCGGCCGGGTTGTCGGCCTCGGCCTCCACGGCCGCCGAGGTCACCGCCGCCCGCGCCTGGTCCAGGGCCGCCGCCAGCATGGAGCGCCACAGGGTCAGCCGGGTCCAGGCGAGGTCGGTGTCGCCGGGCGCGTAGCTGCGCTGCCGGGCCCGGAGCACGGCCATGGGGTTCTCGACCGCGTACAGGTCGGTGATCCTGCGCCGGCCCAGCGCGCCCAGCGGGTCCCGCGCCGGGTCCTCGGGCGCGTCGGCCGGCCACCACACCACCACCGGGGCGTCCGGCAGCAGCAGCGGCAGCACCACGGAGTCGGCGTGCTCGGACACCTCGCCGTAGGTCCGCAGCACCACCGTCTCCCCGGTGCCGGCCTCGGAGCCCACCCGGACCTCGGCGTCCAGCCGGGGGTGGGTGCGCTCACGCGGATTGCGGGCGTGCCGCTTGATGACGACCAGGGTGCGCGAGGGGTGCTCGTGCGAGGCTTCCTCGGCCGCCTTGATCGAGTCGTAGGCGTTCTCCTCGTCCGTGACGATCACCATCGTCAGGACCATGCCCACGGCCGGTGTGCCGATGGCGCGGCGGCCCCGCACCAGCGCCTTGTTGACCTTGCTTGCCGTGGTGTCGGTCAGGTCGATCTTCATGGCCTGCGCCAGCTCCGTCCGTCTCGTGCGAGCATCTCGTCGGCTTCCGCGGGCCCCCAGCTGCCCGACGTGTACTGCGCCGGCCTGCCGTGCGACGCCCAGTACTCCTCGACCGGATCGAGGATCCTCCAGGACTCCTCCACCTCCTGGTGGCGGGGGAACAGGTTGGCGTCCCCCAGCAGGACGTCCAGGATGAGCCGCTCGTACGCCTCGGGGCTGGACTCGGTGAACGACTCGCCGTAGGCGAAGTCCATGGTCACGTCGCGCAGCTCCATCGAGGTCCCCGGCACCTTGGAGCCGAACCGCACCGTCATGCCCTCGTCCGGCTGTACCCGGATCACGATGGCGTTCTGGCCCAGTTCCTCGGTGGCGCCGGCGTCGAAGGGGGAGTGCGGTGCCCGCTGGAAGACCACGGCGATCTCGGTGACCCGGCGGCCCAGCCGCTTGCCGGTGCGCAGGTAGAAGGGGACGCCCGCCCAGCGGCGGTTGTCCACCCCCAGTTTGATCGCGGCGTAGGTGTCGGTGGCGGAGGTCTGGTCGATGCCGTCCTCCTCCAGATAGCCGCGCACCTTGGCACCGCCCTGCCAGGCGCCCGCGTACTGTCCGCGCACCGTGTGCCGGCCGAGGTCGTCCGGGAGCCGCACGGCCCGGAACACCTTCAGCTTCTCGGTGAGCAGCGAGGCCGCGTCGAAGGAGGCCGGCTCCTCCATCGCGGTGAGGGCCATCAGCTGGAGGAGGTGGTTCTGGATGACGTCACGGGCGGCGCCGATGCCGTCGTAGTAGCCGGCCCGGCCGCCGATGCCGATGTCCTCGGCCATGGTGATCTGGACATGGTCGACGAACGACCGGTTCCAGATCGGCTCGAACATGGTGTTGGCGAAGCGCAGCGCCAGGATGTTCTGGACGGTCTCCTTGCCCAGGTAGTGGTCGATCCGGAAGACCTGGTCGGGGTCGAACACCTCGTGCACGATCGCGTTGAGCTCCTTGGCGGACCTCAGGTCGTGGCCGAACGGCTTCTCGATCACCGCGCGGCGCCAGGAGCCCTCGGGGGCGTCGGCCAGACCGTGCTTCTTCAGCTGTTGCACCACCTTCGGGAAGAACCTCGGCGGTACGGAGAGGTAGAAGGCGTAGTTGCCGCTGGTGCCCCGGGAGGCGTCCAGCTCGTCGACGGCCTTGCGCAGTTGTTCGAAGGCCTGGTCGTCGTCGAAGTCGCCGGGGACGAACCGCATGCCCTCGGCGAGCTGTTGCCAGACCTCCTCGCGGAACGGGGTGCGCGCGTGCTCCTTGACCGCGTCGTGCACCACCTCGGCGAAGTCCTGGTCCTCCCAGTCCCGGCGGGCGAAACCCACCAGTGAGAAGCCCGGCGGCAGCAGACCCCGGTTGGCGAGGTCGTACACGGCCGGCATCAGCTTGCGGCGGGACAGGTCGCCGGTCACACCGAAGATGACCAGCCCGGAGGGGCCCGCCACCTTGGGCAGCCGCCGGTCGCGCGGATCGCGCAGCGGGTTGGCCCAGCCGGCGGGCGGCGCGGAGAGCGCGGCGGGAACGTCCGCCGGGCCGTCTCCCGGTCCTTCCGCCGGGCCGTCCCCCGGTCCTTCCGCCGGGCCCCGTGCCCGGCCGTCCGGTGTGCCCGTGCCGGTCACCGGGTCCGCCGCCGGTGCACCATCCGCGGCGGGGGCGCCCGCCCCCGGTCCGGCCGCCCCTTCCGGGGTCTCCGCTCCCGCTCCGTCCGTCGTGTCGGTCGTGTCGGTCGCTTCGCTCACAGTGATCATCTTCTCTCTCGCGATGGCGTCAACCGCGCGCGCCGGCAGGTGATTCCCCGGCCCCGGCGTGGTCCGGGGAATCGGTACCCGCGTGAACCGTTACCACGTCGGCTCCCTCCGGAATCGAACGCAACGCGGTCCCGCACGGACGGCGGCAGCACCGTGCGCGGGCCGGTACGTCCCGACGGGTGAACGTTGGTCCGTCCGGGTCCTTCCGGGGCGTTCCAGGTCCTTCCGGTCCGTTCGGGCCGGACCGCGTCACCTCCTGAAGAAGCGTGCACCCAGTAAAGGTATGACCTTTTCTCGTCCGTCGGTCCGCTCCCGTCCCACGGACCCTCGCGCGGCGGCGAGTACCGCGGAACCGACCCCGTCATGCGGCCCGCCCCCGGGCGCGGGAGGGGGGAGGACGGAGTACGGAGTACGGACACGCGTAAGAGGGCCCCGAACCTGTGCGGGGCCCTCTTCGCCGTCCCGGCCGGGACGGCCGGTGTGGGGGGTGGGATCAGTGGCCGAAGGTGAACCAGTTGACGTTCACGAAGTCCGACGGCTGACCGCTGGTGAAGGTCAGATAGACATCGTGCGTGCCCGTCACGTCGCTGATGTTCGCCGGGATGGTCCGCCAGGACTGCCAGCCGCCCGTGTTGCCCACCGCGAAGCTGCCGATGGGCGCGTTGCTCCGGCTGTCCAGGCGTACCTCCACGAGCCCGCTGACACCCGCGCCCGCGCCGCTCGCCACCCGTGCGGAGAACTGCCGGGCCGGGTTCGAGCCGAACCGGACGCCTTTGAACTGCAGCCAGTCACCGCCCGCCAGCGCGCCCACGTTCTGGCCGCCGCCCGAGTCGGAGGTCGACTCCTTCATGGTGCCGGACTGGCCGTCGTACGACTCGGCCTGAATGGTGCCGTAGGCGTCACGGCTGCCGGGCTCACCGGGATCACCCGGGTCACCGGGGTCGCCGCCGCCCTCGGAGGTCAGCACCTGCACATAGTCGACGAGCATCGAGTGCCCCGGCTGGGTGCCCGCGTCGGGGCCGCCGCCGAAGGCGTCGGGGAAGCCGCCGCCCATCGCCACGTTGAGGATGATGAAATAGCCGTGGTTCGTGGCGTTGGCCCAGGTCGTCGCGTCGACCTGGTTCTCGCGCACGGTGTGGAAGTTGTTGCCGTCGAGGTAGAAGCGGATCTCCTCCACGCTCGTGGAGCGGTCCCATTCCATCCGGTAGGTGTGGAAGCCGGCCTGACAGGTCGTGCCCTGGCAGGTCGTCGAACCGCCGATACCGCTGTGCTCGTTGCAGGGGCCGCCCGGCGCGGTGCCGCAGTGCATCGTGGCGAACACGGTGTTGTTGCCCTGCGTGTTCTCCATGATGTCCAGCTCGCCGACGCCGGGCCAGTTCCAGTAGTTGCCCCGGTAGGGGCCGCCCAGCATCCAGAACGCCGGCCAGTAGCCCTTGGCGGCGGCGCCGGTGACGTTCGGCGACTGGATACGGCCCTCGACGCGCAGTTTGCCGCCGGCCGGGGGCTGGAAGTCGGTGCGGTTGGTCTCGATGCGCCCCGACGTCCAGTTGCCGGAGGCGTCGCGCCGCGGGGTGATGCGCAGGTTGCCGTTGCCGTCGAGGGAGACGTTGTCCGCGCGGGACGTCATCGTCTCGATCTCGCCGGTGCCCCAGTTGGCGGGACCGCCCGGGTAGCCCGTTCCGGTGGAGTAGCGCCAGTGGGAGGTGTTGACACCGCTGCCCGCGGGACCGTCGAAGTCGTCGGCGAAGACCTGGGTCCAGCCCGACGGCGGAGGCGGCACGGAGGCGCTCGCGGACGGGCTGGAGACGGTCGCCGTACCCGCCGCGAGGGCGAGGGTGCCGACGACGGCGAGCAGCGCGCGCCGCATCGGGCGTGATCTGCGGGGGCGGCGGGAGGGGTGGGGTATGCCGGAGGTGACACTCATGTGGGGATGCCCTCTCGGTACGGATCGGCTGTGCGGGGGAGATACGTTCGAGAGCCCGGAACACCGGGTGAGAGCGCTCTCAAGGTGACGCCAATGTGCTCCGCGGCCCCTCGGCCGTCAAGAGGTGTAACCGAGAAAGTCCCTGCGGGCGTGGAGAGTTCACGTCCCGAATGGCGCGAATGGGTGCAAGCGAGCCGGATCCGGAGTGAGGGGGCGGTACCCGGGATCGTCCCGGGTACCGCCCCCTCACTCCGTTCGACCACGCACGGGGCAGACGCCCGTCCCTTCGGTCGCTCACGCCTCCTCGGCGGTTCCGCACGCCTGCCGTCGGTCGCTACCCGCATCCGGTCGGTCGCTACCCGCCTCCGGTCGGTCGCCACCCGCCTCCGGTCGGTCGCTCAAGCCCTCGGCCGGTCGCTCACACGCGTTCCAACGGTCGCTCACACGCGTCCCGTCGGTCGCGTTCACGCCCCCGTGGGTACCTGCGGCCGGGCATCCTCGGTCTCCGTCTTCGCCTCCACCTCGGCATCCTCGCGCAGGCCGTACCGGTCGTGCGCCCGGCGCAGTGGTGCCGGGGCCCACCAGGCGCGGCGGCCGAGCACCGCCATGGTGGCCGGCACGAGGAGCATCCGCACGATCGTCGCGTCGATGAGGACGGCCAGCGTGAGTCCGAGGCCGATCTGCAGAATGGGCGAGAAGCCGCCCGTCATGAAGGCGCCGAAGACCACCGCCAGCAGCAGGGCCGCGCAGGTGACCACCCGCCCGGAGCGGCGCAGCCCGGTCACCACGGCCTCCCGGTCGTCGCCGGTGTGCCGGCGTGCCTCGCGCATCCGGGCCAGGATGAACAACTCGTAGTCCATGGCGAGTCCGAACGCGATCGCGATGATCAGCGGTGGTGAGGTGATGCTGAGCGCGCCCAGGCCCTCGGCGCCCAGCAGCCCGGCCAGATGGCCGTCCTGGAAGACCCACACCACCACACCGAGCGCGGCGCCCAGGCTGAGCAGAGTGGTGGCGATGGTGCGCAGCGGCAGCAGCACGGAACCGGTGAACGCGAACAGCAGCACGAAGATGCCGGCCAGGACGGTCAGTACCGCCCACGGCCCCCGTTCCGCGAGCATCTCGCGGAAGTCGACCAGCTGGGCCGCCGTGCCGGTGACCTCGACCGGTTCGTCGCCGCGCGTCTCCCGTACGCGCTCGACCAGTTCGGTCGCCTCCTCGCCGTCGGACGTGCCGGGCGGAAGGATCTCGATCACCGCGGTGCCGTCCGGAAGTTCACGTGTCCCGGCGTTCGGGGACAGGGCCCGGATACGGTCGGTGACCTCCGTGTCCGTGCCGGGCCGGACGACGACGGTGACCGGCGAGACGCCGGTACCCGGCGGGAAGTGCCCGGCCACGGTGTCGTACAACTGCCGTGCCTCGGTGTCGGCGGGCAGCTGCCGCGCGTCCCCCACGGCGATGCTCATCCCGGCCACGGGCACCGCCAGCACCAGCAACGCCGGGACGACCACGGCCAGTACGGCGACCTTGCGCCGGACCGCGAAACGGGCGACGCGGGCGAAGAACCGGCCCTCCTCGCCGCCCTTCGGTGCCTTCGCCGGCGGGATGCGCCCGCCGAACCGCGTCAGCAGCGCGGGCAGCAGGGTCAGCGCGGCCAGCATGTCGATGACCACCACGGCGGCGACCGCGAGGCCCATGCTGCGCAGGAACACGCTCGGGAACACCAGCAGCCCGGTCAGGCTGACGGCGACCGTGAGCCCGGAGAACAGCACCGTGCGCCCGGCCGCCGCGACCGTGCGGTGCACCGCCTCGACGACGTCCTCCGTGTGCCGGCGCTCCTCCCGGAACCGCACCAGCATCAACAGGGCGTAGTCCACGGCGAGTCCGAGTCCCAGCATCGACGTCACCTGGATCGCGTACACGGAGACGTCGGTGACCTGGCTGAACGCGAACAGCGCCAGGAAGGCCCCGGCGATGCCGCTGACCGCGATGATCAGGGGCAGCAGTGCCGTGCGCAGTCCGCCGAACACCACGAGCAGCAGCGCCAGTACCACCGGCAGGGAGATGAACTCGGCGTTCTTGACGTCCTCCTGGGCCCGCTCTCCGATCTGCGTCCCCAGCAGCGGCCCCCCGCTCACATGGACGTCGGGTGCGTCGATCTCCCGGATACGGTCGGCCACCTCGTCGAGCGTGCGCTCCTCGGCGTCGTCGTCCAGTCCGCCCACGAGCGTGACGGGGATGATCAGCGCCTGTCCGTCCTCGGCGGTCAGGCCGGGCGTCGTGTACGGATCGGGTACGGCGGCGACCCCGGCGACCTTCCGGACGTCGGCCACCGCCCGCTCCACCTCGGCGCGCAGCTCCGGGCCGGAGACGGCGGCACCGGCCACCACGCCGGTGACCGACTCGCCCGCCGGGTCCGCCCGGTCCAGGTACTGGGCGGCCGACTCGGCTTCGGTCCCGGGCACTTCGGGCACGTTGTCGGAGAGCCGGGCGAAGACGCCCGTCCCCAGTCCGAAGCCCAGCAGCAGAAAGAGCCCCCACAGGAGCATCACGGTCAAAGGACGGCGGGTGGCCGCCCGGACGAGTGCGGAAAGCACGGTCCCTCCCGGCGAGTGATGGTTCGTCAACGGCCCCCAGACTCCTGCCGGGAGGCGGGTCGCCGGATCGCCGGGGAGAGCGGTATGCGGCCCTCGCCCGTACGGGGGAGACGTCCCCCGCACTCACTCCTCAGGGGGAGCCGGGAGTGACCAGCCCCGTCTCGTACGCGCAGATCACGGCCTGCACCCGGTCCCTGAGAGCGAGCTTGCTCAGCACGTTGCTCACATGGGTCTTGACGGTGTGCTCACTGACGAACAGGGTCGTGGCGATCTCCGCGTTGGACAGTCCCCGGGCCAGCAGCCGCAGGGTCTCCACCTCGCGTGCGGTGAGCGCGTCCAGGCGCTGCGGGGTCACGGGTTCGGCGGCGGCCCCTTCCCTGCGGTGCCGCACGATGTCCGCGACCAGCCGGCGTGTCACGGCCGGGGCGAGCAGCGAGTCACCGGCCGCCACCACCCGCACCGCGTGCACGAGGTCGTCGCGGCGGACGTCCTTGAGCAGGAAGCCGCTGGCGCCCGCGTACAGCGCCTCGTACACGTACTCGTCCAGGTCGAACGTGGTCAGCATGACCACCTTGCAGCCCGACTGCGCGCACACCTGGCGGGCCGCCTCCAGGCCGTCCATCACCGGCATGCGGATGTCGAGCAGCAGCACGTCGGGGGCGTGCCGGCGCACCGCCGCGACGGCCTGCTCGCCGTCACCGGCCTCGGCGACCACCTCGATGTCGTCCTGGGCGTCGAGGATCATGCCGAAACCGGCCCGCACCAGTTCCTGGTCGTCGGCGACCACCACCCGGATGCTCACCCGAGTGCCTCCTGGCGGTCGGTGGCCGCGGGCAGCCGTACGAGGACCCGGAAGCCGCCGTCCGGGCCGCTGCCGGTCTCGGCGTCGCCGCCGCACGCCACGGCCCGCTCACGGATGCCGATCAGCCCGTGTCCGCCCTGCGACGACGACGGACCCCGTCCGTCGTCCGTCACCGTCAGGGTCAGCCGCTCCTCCGACCAGTGCAGTACGACCACCGCGCGGGAGGCACGGGCGTGCTTCACGGTGTTGGTGAGGGCCTCCTGGACCACCCGGTAGACCGCCACCTCGGTGTCCGAGGACAGGGGGCAGGGCTCGCCCGTGGTGCGCAGCTCGACGGACAGCCCCGTGGACTCCCCGACCTGGCGGATCAGGCCGGGCAGGGCCGTCACGCTCGGCTGCGGCAGCCGCAGCACGGCCGTCCCGTTCGCTCGCTCCTGCTCCTCCTTCAACACGCCGAGGATCTTACGCAGTTGTGCCATGGCGTCCCGCCCGGTCGCCGCGATGGTGTCGAACGTCGCCTCGGCGCGCTCCGGATCCTTGCGCACCACGACCGGACCGGCCTCCGCCTGCACCACCATCAGGCTCACGGCGTGCGCCAGGATGTCGTGCATGTCCCGGGCGATCCGGGAGCGTTCCTCGGCCCTCGCCCGCGCGGTGTCCGCGGCCCGTTCCCGCTCCAGCCGGCGGGCCCGGTCCTCCAGCTCGGTGGTGTAGGCGCGCTGCACGCGGGTGAGCATCCCCAGCGCGTAGGCGCAGATGATGCCCATCAGATGGAAGGCGTACTCGAAGGGCTCCTTGTTCGACTGGTGCTGCATGGTCGCGACGACCCCGATCACCCAGCACACGAGCATCATCCGCCGCTGCCACGGTTTGCCCACGGTGGCCAGGGTGTACAGGACGACCATCCCGCCGTACATCACGTCGGGCGGGGGCGCGTGGAGCAGCGCCTGCGCCGGGGTGGCCACCGACACCGCGCACGCGGCCACGCAGGGTGCCCGCCGCCGCCAGATCAGCGGCAGGGCCGTGCCGGCGCCGAGCAGCCAGCCCCGCCAGGTCAGCGGGTCGTCACCTTCGTCGGGGAACATCCACTGCAGGGAGACGGCGAACAGCACGAGCGCGGCGAGCGCCGTGTCGAGGGTGTACGGATTCGCCGTACGCCAGCGGGTGACGACCGGCGTGAGGGCGGACCGGAGGGACATGAGCGGCTCCTCGGGGCGGGGGCCGTCCCAGTATCACGAGACGCCGAAGACCCGTCCTCACCGGTGAGAGGGATTTCCGGGCGCCCAGTCCTCGTGCGGGGCACACGCGTGGAGCGGAGGTCGCGCAGCGGTGGTCGTGGACGGCGTTCTCCGAGGGGCCGGGCAGGACGGGAGCACTTCCGGCGCGTGCGTCACCGCGGGCGCGTGNNNNGTGACCCGCGGTGACGCACGCGCCGCGAGTAGGGTCGTGCACGTTCGTCGTGCATGTGCGTCGTGGTGGGAAGGGTGCGGATGTGAGGCTGACGATTCTGGGCGGCGGAGGCTTCCGCGTGCCGCTGGTGTACGGGGCGCTGCTCGGGGACCACGCCGAGGGGCGGGTGACCCGGGTCGCGCTGCACGACGTGGACGCCGGCCGGCTGGCCGCGATCGGCCGGGTGCTGGCGGAGCAGGCCGCCGGAGTGCCCGACGCCCCCGAGGTGACCTGGAGCACCGACCTCGACGAGGCGCTGCGCGGTGCCGACTTCGTCTTCTCGGCGATCCGCGTCGGCGGCCTGGAGGGCAGGGCGGACGACGAGCGGGTCGCCCTCGGCGAGGGCGTGCTCGGCCAGGAGACGGTGGGGGCGGGCGGCATCGCCTACGGGCTGCGCACCGTGCCCGTCGCCGTGGACACCGCCCGCCGGGCGGCCCGCCTCGCCCCCGACGCCTGGGTCATCAACTTCACCAACCCGGCCGGCCTGGTCACGGAGGCCATGTCCCGCCACCTCGGGGACCGGGTCATCGGCATCTGCGACTCCCCGGTCGGCCTCGGCCGCCGTATCGCCCGGGTGCTCGGCGCGCGGCCGGAGGAGGCGTGGATCGACTACGTCGGCCTCAACCACCTCGGCTGGGTGCGCGGCCTGCGGATCGCCGGCCGCGACGAGCTCCCGCGCCTGCTCGCCGACCCCACGCTGCTCGGCTCCTTCGAGGAGGGCAGGCTCTTCGGCACCGACTGGCTGCGGTCCCTGGGCGCGGTCCCCAACGAGTACCTGCACTACTACTACTTCAACCGGGAGACCGTGGACGCCTACCGGCAGGCCGAGCGGACCCGGGGGGCGTTCCTGCGCGACCAGCAGGCCCGCTTCTACGCGGGGACGCGCGACCCCGAGACCTCCGCTCTGGCCCTGTGGGACCGTACCCGGGCCGAACGCGAGGCCACCTACATGGCCGAGAACCGGGAGACCGCGGGAGCGGGCGAACGGGAGGCGGACGACCTGTCCGGCGGCTACGAGAAGGTGGCCCTCGCCCTGATGCGCGCCATCGCCCGCGACGAACGCACCACTCTGATCCTCAACGTCCGCAACCGCGGCACCCTGGCGGCACTGGACGCGGAGGCCGTGATCGAGGTGCCCTGCCTCGTGGACGCCAACGGCGCGCACCCCGTCTCCGTCGACCCACTGCCCGGTCACGCCACCGGGCTGGTCTGCGCCGTCAAGGCCGTGGAGCACGAGGTGCTGGCCGCGGCCCGGTCGGGCTCCCGCGAGACGGCGGTCAAGGCCTTCGCCCTGCACCCGCTCGTCGACTCCGTGAACGTGGCCCGCCGACTCGTCGACGGCTACACCGCCGCCCACCCCGGCCTCGCCTACCTCGGATAGCTCCCGCGACATGGCTTCGGGTCGGCCGGTCGCCCCCCGTGACAGCGGCCGACCGACCCGAGCCCCCCCCGGTTCCCCCGTACTTCCCCCGTGCTCCCCCCGGCGGCTTCCCCTGTCGCCGACATCATCAAGAGTCAGCAGTCCGGCCCCTGATACACCCCCGGCGGGAATTTCCCGGAAAATCTTCTACGAGCGCGCCGCGGTGGCCGTCCACGAGTCCACGGACGCCGCAGCCGACGCAGTCGCCACAGCCGACGGAGCCGCCGTTCCCGCCGGAGCCGGTACGGTGCCCACCCCGGCCACGGGCACGTCCGCACGCGGCAGCGGCACCGGCAGCAGCGGGCGGGGGCCGGACACCACCGAGTAGTCCTGACCCAGGAACGGCGGCACCATCTCGCCCGGATCGTCACCGAGCGCCAGCCGGACGGCGGCCCACGGAGCGTTCACACCGCACAGGGACAGCTGGTGCAGCCCGCCCGCCGGCCGGGTGTTGACGTCCATCAGCACGGGCCGGTCGCCGAGCATCCGGAACTGGATGTTCGACAGGTGATGCAGACGGAAGCCCTCGGCGATCCGCCGGGCCGGCTCCAGCCACCGCTCGTGCAGCGTGAAGCCCCGGCGCCGGCCGTTCTTGGTGCGCCCCACGGCCAGCCGGACCCGGTTGTCGGGCCCGGTCAGACAGTCCACCGACACCTCGGGCTGCTCCAGACGCGGCATCACCAGCCAGTCCACCGGCTCCTCGGCCTCCCGCACGGCGTCCAGCACCAGGCCGAGCGGCACCTGCGGGCTCGGGAAGCCGTTCAGCTGCGCGAGCGAGAAGGGTTCGCGGGTGATCACGCGGAAGCCGACCCCGCCCGCACCGGACGCGGGCTTGAAACACGCCCGGTGTCCACCGTCCTCCAGCTCGCCGACCGCCGCGACGAGTTCGTCCGCGCTGCGCACCCGCCACCACGGCGGTACGGGCACCCCGAGCGTCTGGAGGGCCTCGTAGGCGATCACCTTGTCGTGGAACACCGCCACCGCCTCGGGCGGCGGGGCCAGCAGCGCGGTACCGGCCGCCTCGAACTCGGCGCGGTGCGCCACGATCGCCGACTGGTGCAGCCGGGGGACGAACACGTCGATGCCGCGCCGCCGGCACTGGGTGAGCGCGTACTCGACGTACGCCGCCGGGGACAGGCCCTCCGGCTCCAGCTCGGCGGTGTCGGCGGCGGCCAGCACGGGGGAGTCGGGGTCCCCGTGGGTGGCATGGATCTCGACAGCCCGGTCGCTGGGATTTCGCCTCAGCTGATCCATGAAGAACACGTTCTCCGCGTACGTGCGGTTGAGCCAGACGCGTACGCGAGAGACCATGCAGGCCGCCCTTTCGGGTTCGCGGGCAGGGCTCAGCGGCCCGTTGCCCGGGCAGACGTATGAAGGGTCACCAAACCGCCCTGTGCGAAGGGCGCTTCACAGCGGTGGTGTCGGGGCGATCATACGGCTTCGGCGACGGGTCCCGATACCACGTCGGTCACCCGCATGTCGCTTGTTCCGACGGCGCCGATGTGATCTCGTGGACGCGTTCGGTGACGGGTGGAGGGACAGCCAGTGATGTCGGGGACGCGCGGCGACGGACAGGTGTGGGCCATCAGCGACCTGCACATCGGGTACGCCGAGAACCGTGCCCTGGTCGAAGCGATGCGACCGGAGTCGGACGAGGACTGGCTGCTGGTGGCCGGTGACGTCGCGGAGACCGTGGAGGACGTCCGCTGGGCGCTCAAGACCCTCGCGGACCGGTTCGCCAAGGTCGTCTGGGTGCCCGGCAACCACGAGCTGTGGACGCACCCGAGCGACGCGGTCACGCTGCGCGGCGTCGCCCGCTACGAGCACCTGGTCGAGCAGTGCCGCGACCTCGGCGTGCTCACTCCCGAGGACCCCTACCCCGTCTGGGAGGGCCCCGGCGGGCCGGTCGCCGTCGCGCCCCTCTTCCTGCTGTACGACTACACGTTCCTGCCCCCCGGGTGCGCCACCAAGGACGAAGGCCTGGAGTACGCCCGCGGCACCGGCGTCGTCTGCACCGACGAGCATCTGCTGCACCCCGACCCGTACCCGACCCGCGAGGACTGGTGCCGGGCCCGGGTCGCCGAGACGGAGCGCCGGCTCGCCGAGGTGCCGGACGGCCTGCCGCTCGTCCTCGTCAACCATCATCCGCCGCACCGCCATCCGACGGAGGTGCTCTGGTATCCGGAGTTCGCCATGTGGTGCGGCACCGTGCTGACCGACGACTGGCACCGCCGGTTCCCCGTCCGCACCGTGGTCTACGGCCATCTGCACATCCCCCGGACCACCTGGCGGGACGGGGTCCGCTTCGAGGAGGTGTCGGTGGGCTACCCGCGCGAGTGGCGCACACGGGACCGGCCGCCGGGGCGGTTGCGCCGGATCGTACCCGCGGAGCCGGGGGAGCCCGGGGAGGGTGGTGGACGGTGATCGAGGAACTGCTGCCGTCGACGGTGGTCGCCGTGGAGGCCTACGGCGACGAGGGCGTCGACGCTCCGCTGTACCCCGAGGAGGAGGCGGTGATCCGGCGTGCCGTGCTCAAGCGGCGCCGGGAGTTCACCGCCGTACGCTTCTGCGCCCGCCGCGCGATGGAGAAACTCGGTGTGGCGCCGGTGCCCGTGCTGCCCGACGGGCGCGGTGCTCCCGTCTGGCCGGCGGGGCTGGCGGGCAGCATGACCCACTGCCAGGGGTACTGTGCCGCGGTGCTGGTCCGGGCCGGAGACCTGGCGTCCGTCGGTATCGACGCCGAGCCGCACGCGCCGCTGCCCGACGGTGTCCTGTCCTCCGTGGCGCTGCCCGAGGAGGTGGCGCGGATCGCCCGGCTGAGCGGCGACGTGCCCGGCGTGCACTTCGACCGGCTGCTGTTCAGTGCGAAGGAGTCCGTCTACAAGGCGTGGTTCCCGCTCACCGGGAAGTGGCTGGACTTCGAGGAGGCGGACGTGGAGTTCCAGGTGGAGGAGGGGGACGGCACGCGGGGTGGCTTCCGGGCGACGCTGCTTGTGGAGGGGCCGCTGGTGGGTGGGCGCCGGGTGGGCCACTTCACCGGGCGGTGGGTCGCGCGGGGGGATCTGATCGCGACGGCGGTCGCGGTGGCTTCGCCGGGTCAGCAGGCCTGAGAGTCGGGCGGGTGCGGGT
>NZ_NEUB01000677.1:0-850 GCF_002910825.1 Streptomyces sp. SM1
CCGCAGGGCTGCTGCACCAGCTGGTGACCCGCGCCGGGCGCGATCCGGCGGGCGCGCTGCCGGAGCTGGACCGGCTGATCGACGCGCGGTGCGCCGATTGCCGGGACGGCCTCGGGGCGCGCTGGATCCCGGTCGCCCGCCAGGCCGATTACCAGGCCCGGGTCGTTCTCGCCGCGTTCGCGCCGGCGGTACGGCAGGCGACGGCACCCTCCCGTTCGGGTGAGCGGGGCTGGGGTCCGGGGACCGCCGTGCCGATGCAACGGGAATGACGCACACCTCAGTGAGAGCCGTACGGGCCGCACTCCTCGTCGCCCTCGCCCTGCTCGCCTGCGCGGCACCCGCACGGGCCGGTGCCGGGCACCATCCCGGCCCGGACAGCCGGCTGCTGCTCACGGTCGGCCGCGGGGAGACGGCGGTGGAGGACGCCACGGTGCTGTGGTGCGACCCGCCGGAGGGCCGGCACCGGCGTGCCGCGGACGCCTGCGCGGAGCTGGAGGCGGCGGACGGGCGGATCTCCGCCATCCCGGCGAAGGACGCCATCTGTCCGATGATCTACGCGCCGGTGACGGCGCACGCGAGCGGGAGCTGGCGTGGCCGGCCGGTCGACTACACCGAGACCTTCCCGAACACCTGCACGCTGTCCGCCCGAACGGGCGCCGTCTTCGCCCTGACCCCCGCCTGACCCCTCCCGGGGAGCCCGCAGCGTCCCCACCCCACCCCGGCCGGCGCGGCCCACCTCTCCCATCCTCCGCGGACGGCCGCACCCCACCCTCCGCACTCCGCGGGCAGTCGTGCCGCACCCCCCCGTCCTCCGCGCTCCACCCCCGCGCTCCGCGGGCAGTCGTGCCGC
>NZ_NEUB01000677.1:1013-1250 GCF_002910825.1 Streptomyces sp. SM1
CGTGCCGCCCAGCGGCACGACTGCCCGCAGCTGTGTGGGTGCGGGCCGCCGCTACTGTGGGGGAACTGCGCGCGGCTGTGGGTGTGGGCCTGCCCGCAGCTGTGCAGGGCGCGACTGCCTGCGCGGGGTCGGCCGCGGGAGCTTCCAGGGAGGCGCGCGGAGCTACGGGGACTGTTCGCGGGCGTGGTGTGCCGCCGCCACCACCGCGCGGACCTGGTGCTCGACCTGATGCTCCAC
>NZ_NEUB01000678.1 GCF_002910825.1 Streptomyces sp. SM1
CTGCGCGGCCTGGTCCGCCCGGCCCGTACCGGTACGGGCGGGTCCGCGGCACCGGCCTGCTCGATGGCGCAGCAGCTCGCCGAGCTGCCCGAGGCCGAGCTGCACCGGACCCTGCTCGACCTGGTGCGCGGCAACGCCGCCGCGGTGCTGGGCCACAGCTCGCCGGACCTGATCCGCCCAGCCCGCCCGTTCAAGGACGTCGGCTTCGACTCCCTCACCGGGGTCGAGCTGCGCAACCGACTGGTGTCCTCGACCGGGCTGCGGCTGCCCGCCGCGCTCGTCTTCGACCACCCCACGCCGGAGGCCCTGGCCCGCCACCTCGCCGAGCGGACCGCCGCCGCCCGCCCCACCTGCGACGAGGCGGTCCGGGCCGGGCTCGACACCCTGGAGGCCCTGCTCGACGCGCTGCCGCCGGAGGGAATCAGCGACGAACTGGCCGCCCGCATACGGGACGTGCTGTCGCGCCCGTTGCCCGGCGGGACACCGCCCGCCGGCCCGGCCGGAGGCAACGCGGACGACCTGGCCCCCGAGGTGATCGAGGCGGCCAGCGACGACGAGATGTTCGACTACATCGACCGTCAGCTGGGCTCCGCATGACCGGCCGACCGGACCGCGCCGCACCCGCCGTACGTGCACCCCGTGCACCCCGTGCACCCCGTGCACCCCGTGCACCCCGAGACGAGACCCGAGCACGAGCAGCCCGAGACGAAAGCAGCGGTGTCCAGTGAGCGACCAGAGGATGCGCGACTACCTCAACCGGGTGACCATCGACCTGCGGGACACCCGGCAGTGTCTCCGGGAGGCCGAGGCCCGGAGCAGCGAGCCGATCGCGATCGTGGCGATGAGCTGCCGCTTCCCCGGCGGCGTCCGCACCCCGGAAGACCTGTGGGAGCTGCTCGCCGAAGGCCGCGACACCGTCGCGCCCGTTCCCGGCGACCGGGGCTGGGAGGCCGCCTGGCCGGCCGGCGGAACGGTCCCCGGCCGGGGGGCGTTCCTGGACGGCGCGGCGGACTTCGACCCAGAGTTCTTCGGCATCTCGCCCCGTGAGGCGGTCGCCATGGACCCGCAGCAGCGGCTGCTGCTGATGGCGTCCTGGGAAGCCGTCGAACAGGCCGGCATCGACCCGCTCACTCTGCGGGGCAGCCGTACCGGCGTGTACGCGGCGGCCATCGACCAGGGGTACGCGACGCTGGGCGCCGGCGCCGCCGAAGCCGTCCAGGGGTTCCTGATGACGGGGAACTCGATGAGCGTGATGTCCGGGCGGGTGTCCTACGCGCTCGGCCTCGAAGGCCCCGCCGTCACCGTGGACACCGCCTGCTCGGCGTCGCTGGTGGCGCTGCACCTCGCGGCGCGGGCGCTGCGGGCCGGCGAGTGCTCGCTCGCGCTCGCCGGCGGGGTCAGCGTGATGGCGCTGCCCGCGGTGTTCGTCGAGTTCAGCCGGCAGGGCGCGATGTCCCCGGACGGCCGCTGCAAGCCGTTCGCGGCGGCGGCCGACGGCACCGGCTGGGGCGAGGGCGTGGGGATGCTGCTGCTGGAGCGGCTGTCCGACGCACGGCGCAACGGACGTACGGTCCTCGCCGTACTGCGCGGCTCGGCGATCAACCAGGACGGCGCCAGCAACGGCCTCACCGCCCCCAACGGCCCCTCCCAGCAGCGGGTCATCCGGGCCGCCCTTACCGACGCGGGCCTGACCGCCCGGGACGTGGACGCGGTCGAGGCGCACGGCACCGGCACCACCCTCGGCGACCCGATCGAGGCCGACGCGCTGCTGGCCACGTACGGCCAGGACCGGCCCGCCGGACGGCCGCTGTGGCTGGGGTCGCTGAAGTCGAACATCGGGCACACCCAGGCCGCCGCCGGGGTCGCCGGGGTCATCAAGACGGTCCTCGCGCTGCGGCACGGCGTCCTGCCCCGCACCCTGCACGTGGACGCGCCCACCCCGCACGCCGACTGGTCCTCGGGTGCCGTCGAACTGCTCACCGAGCCCCGCGACTGGCCCGCCGTCGACCGGCCGCGCCGGGCTGGCGTGTCCTCCTTCGGCATGAGCGGCACCAACGCGCACGTCGTCCTCGAACAGGCGCCG
>NZ_NEUB01000679.1 GCF_002910825.1 Streptomyces sp. SM1
CGGTGGCCGGCTGGTACCGATACGGCCCGGCTCCGGGGAGCCCCCGGGGGTCGGCCGTGCTCGTGGGGCACGTCGACAACGACACAGGCGACCTCGGCGAGTTCGCCGCCCTCTACGAGGTACGGCGCGGCGACACCGTCGAGGTGCGGCGGGCGGAGGCGGGCCCGGCGGTCTACCGCGTCGTCTCGCGCACCACCGTCCCGAAGGACGAGCTGCCGTCGTCCGTCTTCCGCCGGACGGGCGCCCCGGTTCTCACGCTGATCACCTGTGCGCCGCCGTTCGACCCCGAGCGCGGCGGCTACCTGGCGAACCTCGTCGTCACGGCGGAGCCGGTGGAGGAGTGACGGTACTCCGCCGGAGCCCGCTGAAGCCCGGCCGGCCCGTGCACGCAGCAGTTCGGAGTTCGAGGACACCGGAGGTCGCAGTGGGTCACGTGAAGTCGGCGCACCTGGTGGAACTGGCGCTGGGCCGTACGGCGGGCGCCGAGGACGCCTGCGCCCTGCGGCACATCGGGACGTGTCCGCGCTGTCGGGCGGAGTTCGCGTCGGTGACACGCGTGGTGGCGGCCGCGCGCGACGCCGAGGCGGCGGACCTTCCGACCGCGCCGCCCGGGCGCGTGTGGCGGCGGATCGTCCAGGAACTCTCGTCTCAGGAACGGTCGTCTCAGGAACGGTCGCCTCAGGAGCCGTCGCCTCAGGAACGGTCGCCTCAGGAGCCGTCGGCTCTGGAGCGGTCGCGTCAGGAGCCGTCACGCGAGGCCACCGCTCCCCCACGGCCGGGAAGGCGGACCGGTCGGCGGCTCCGGGTTCCGTGGTGGCGCCGTGGGTGGTGAGGCTGCCGCACTCCGGTCCCGGCGCACCCGCCGAGCCGTCCTTGTCGTGGGCCGTGCCCCGCCCCGTGTCACGCCGTCGGGTCGTGCCCCCAGTTCATGAGCGAGTACCGCCACCGGGTGTCCCGGGCCTCGCCCGGCGGCCGCTGGGCGAGGTGTCGCCGGACGTAGCCGACGACCTTGCGCATGTGCTGGTAGTCGTCGTCGGTGAGATCGCCCTTCCTGGCGCGCAGGATCTCCGCGATGCGGCGGCCGGAGGCATGTCCCGTGGACTCGCCGCCGTCCTTGTGCTGCCCGGCGCTCCGCGACTCCTCCGAGGCCAGCCACGCGTCCAGCTCGGCGGGCCTCATGTTCACCAGTTCACGGAACTCGTCCCAGGCCGCTTCACGCTCTTCGTCGTCCACGCCGCCTCACTCCCTCTTCGACCCGGTCTCCGACCCTCTTCTCCGCCCCCTCTTCTCCGCCCCTCTTCGACACGGACGGCCGGGCACCGTGCTCTGCGTCCGCCCGGTCATCCTCTCCTCCCCGCCACTCGCGCGCCCGCCAGAAGGTGCGCGGACCGCGGGCCACCGCGATCGTGGCAGCACCGGCTTTTCCCTCGGACTACGGGCAGGACGCATGGACAGGACCCAACTGGTCGAGGCGACCAGGGAGAACGCGGCGGGCAACGGCGACGGCCCGGGCCCGACCGCCGACGAGGTGGAGCGGGTGCTCGATTCCGTTTTCGGGACCGTGGAGCACCCGGGCTCGATCGCCGAAGCTCTGAGCCGGGGCGAGGAAGTCGTCCTGGGCAGCTTCGGCAGGTTCCGTCCGGACGGTGGGACGGCCGCGTTCCGTCCGGGCAAGGCGCTCACCGAGTTCCTGCACGGCGAGACCGGGTGAGCGGCCGGACGGACGCGGGTCGGGCCTTCCCGCCCGGCGTCCTCACACCGTCGTAGTCCACCGCGGAAAGGAACCGTCCATGCCGGTCGCCCGGAACCCCTTGCACGGCCGCACGGCCGTGGTGACCGGAGCCGCGCGCGGTCTCGGAGCGGCCATGGCCCGGGTCCTCGTCGAACGGGGCGCGACGGTGGCGCTGCTGGGCCGCGAGGAGAGCACACTGGCGGAGGTCAGGGACTCACTGCCGGCGGGCAGCTCCGCCTGCTGGGAGGTCGACGTGACCGACGACCGGGGGATGCGCCTGGCCGCCTCCGGGATCCGGGAGCGGCTCAGGCCGCCCTCGGTGGTGGTCGCCAACGCCGGGCTGGCGGAGGGCGGTCCGTTCGCGGAGTCGGACCCCGCCGTCTGGCGCCGTGTCGTGGAGGTCAATCTCATCGGCAGCGCGGTCACCGCGCGGACGTTCCTGCCCGACCTGTTCGACACGCACGGCTACTTCCTTCAGGTGGCGTCGCTGGCGTCGATCGGTGCGGCGCCGATGATGAGCGCCTACTGCGCGTCGAAGGCGGGGGTCGAGTCGTTCGCCCACTCGCTGCAGGCGGAGGTCGCCCACCGGCACGTGGGTGTGGGAATCGCCTACATCAACTGGACGGACACCGACATGGTGCGCGACGCCGACCAGCACGCGGTGCTGCGGGAGCTGCGCGGGCACATGCCGCCGCCGGCCCGCAAGGTGTACCCCGTCGCGTATGTGGCGGGCCGGCTGGTCACCGCCGTCGAGCGGCGGCGCCCCTCCGTCTACGTACCGCGGTGGCTGCGCGCGACCCAGTCCGTGCGCGCCGCGATGCCACCCGTCGTCACG
>NZ_NEUB01000680.1 GCF_002910825.1 Streptomyces sp. SM1
CCGCGAAGCCGGCCGCGGCCCCGCCGAAGGCCGAGCCCAAGGCCGAACCCTCCGGTGCGGCGAAGACCGGCGCCGAGCAGGTGACCCTGCGCGGCCCGTCCGCCGCCGTGGCGAAGAACATGGACGCCTCCCTGGAGCTGCCCACGGCCACGTCCGTGCGCGCGCTGCCGGTGAAGCTGCTGTTCGACAACCGCATCGTCATCAACAACCACCTCAAGCGGGCCCGGGGCGGGAAGATCTCCTTCACGCACCTCATCGGCTACGCGATGGTGCAGGCCATCAAGGCCATGCCGGCGATGAACAACTCGTTCGCGCGGGTGGACGGCAAGCCGACCCTGGTGAAGCCGGAGCACGTCAACCTCGGTCTGGCCATCGACCTGGTGAAGCCCAACGGCGACCGCCAGCTGGTCGTCGCGGCCATCAAGAAGGCCGAGACGCTGAACTTCTTCGAGTTCTGGCAGGCCTACGAGGACATCGTCCGCCGCGCCCGCGACAACAAGCTGACGATGGACGACTTCACCGGTGTCACGGTCTCCCTGACCAACCCCGGCGGCCTCGGCACCGTCCACTCCGTGCCGCGTCTGATGCCCGGCCAGTCGGTGATCCTCGGCGTCGGCTCGATGGACTACCCGGCGGAGTTCCAGGGCACCAGCCAGGACACCCTGAACAAGCTCGGCATCTCCAAGGTCATGACGCTCACGTCGACCTACGACCACCGGGTGATCCAGGGCGCCGCCTCCGGCGAGTTCCTCCGCGCGGTGGCCAACCTGCTGCTCGGCGAGAACGGCTTCTACGACGACATCTTCGAGGCGCTGCGCATCCCCTACGAGCCGGTCCGCTGGCTCAAGGACATCGACGCCTCCCACGACGACGACGTCACCAAGGCCGCCCGGGTCTTCGAGCTGATCCACTCCTACCGGGTCCGCGGCCACGTCATGGCCGACACCGACCCGCTGGAGTACCGCCAGCGCAAGCACCCCGACCTGGACATCACCGAGCACGGGCTCACCCTGTGGGACCTGGAGCGCGAGTTCGCCGTCGGCGGCTTCGCCGGCAAGTCCCTGATGAAGCTGCGCGACATCCTCGGCGTGCTGCGCGACTCGTACTGCCGCACCACCGGTGTCGAGTTCATGCACATCCAGGACCCCAAGCAGCGCAAGTGGATCCAGGACCGCATCGAGCGCTCGCACACCAAGCCCGAGCGCGAGGAGCAGCTGCGCATCCTGCGCCGGCTGAACGCGGCGGAAGCCTTCGAGACGTTCCTGCAGACCAAGTACGTCGGCCAGAAGCGCTTCTCCCTGGAGGGCAGCGAGTCCGTCATCCCGCTGCTCGACGCGGTGCTGGACTCGGCGGCCGAGTCCCGGCTGGACGAGGTCGTCATCGGCATGGCCCACCGCGGCCGGCTGAACGTGCTGGCCAACGTCGTGGGCAAGTCGTACGCGCAGATCTTCCGCGAGTTCGAGGGCAACCTCGACCCGAAGTCGATGCACGGCTCCGGCGACGTGAAGTACCACCTGGGCGCCGAGGGCACCTTCACCGGCCTGGACGGCGAGCAGATCAAGGTCTCGCTGGTCGCCAACCCCTCGCACCTGGAGGCGGTGGACCCGGTCCTGGAGGGCGTCGCCCGCGCCAAGCAGGACATCATCGGCAAGGGCGGCACGGACTTCACCGTCCTGCCGGTGGCGATCCACGGCGACGCGGCCTTCGCGGGCCAGGGCGTGGTGGCCGAGACCCTGAACATGTCGCAGCTGCGCGGCTACCGCACCGGCGGCACGGTCCACGTCGTCATCAACAACCAGGTCGGCTTCACCGCCGCCCCGGAGTCCTCGCGCTCGTCGATGTACGCCACGGACGTGGCCCGCATGATCGAGGCCCCGATCTTCCACGTGAACGGCGACGACCCGGAGGCCGTGGTGCGCGTCGCGCGCCTCGCCTTCGAGTTCCGCCAGGCGTTCAACAAGGACGTGGTGATCGACCTCATCTGCTACCGCCGCCGCGGTCACAACGAGACCGACAACCCGGCCTTCACCCAGCCGCTGATGTACGACCTGATCGACAAGAAGCGCTCGGTGCGCAAGCTGTACACCGAGTCCCTCATCGGTCGCGGCGACATCACCCTGGAAGAGGCCGAGCAGGCGCTCCAGGACTACCAGGGGCAGCTGGAGAAGGTCTTCACGGAGGTCCGTGAGGCCACCTCGCAGCCGTCCGCGGCCG
This sequence comes from Streptomyces sp. SM1, assembly GCF_002910825.1. Taxonomy (GTDB): domain Bacteria; phylum Actinomycetota; class Actinomycetes; order Streptomycetales; family Streptomycetaceae; genus Streptomyces; species Streptomyces okerensis. The sequence continues at coordinate 2,215 of NZ_NEUB01000680.1, forward strand.
AGCGCCCGGACCCGCAGGCCGAGTTCCCGGTCGCCGTGAACACCGCGGTGACCACGGAGACCGTGAAGCGGATCGCCGAGTCCCAGGTGAACATCCCCGACCACATCACCGTCCACCCGCGACTGCTGCCGCAGATGCAGCGCCGGGCGGCGATGGTCGGGGACGGCACGATCGACTGGGGCATGGGCGAGACCCTCGCCCTCGGCTCGCTGCTCCTGGAGGGCGTCCCGGTGCGCCTCGCGGGACAGGACTCCCAGCGCGGCACCTTCGGCCAGCGCCACGCGGTCATCATCGACCGCAGCACGGGCGAGGAGTACACGCCGCTGCAGTACCTCTCCGAGGACCAGTCGCGGCTGAACGTCTACAACTCCCTGCTGTCCGAGTACGCGGCGATGGGCTTCGAGTACGGCTACTCGCTGGCCCGCCCCGACGCGCTCGTGCTGTGGGAGGCGCAGTTCGGTGACTTCGTCAACGGCGCGCAGACGGTCGTGGACGAGTTCATCTCCTCGGCGGAGCAGAAGTGGGCCCAGACCTCCGGTGTGGTCCTGCTCCTCCCGCACGGCTACGAGGGCCAGGGCCCGGACCACTCCTCGGCCCGTCCGGAGCGGTTCCTGCAGCTCTGCGCCCAGAACAACATGACGGTCGCGATGCCGACGTCGCCGTCGAACTACTTCCACCTGCTGCGCTGGCAGGCGCACAACCCGCACCACAAGCCGCTGGTCGTCTTCACGCCGAAGTCGATGCTGCGTCTGAAGGCCGCGGCGGCGAAGGCGGAGGAGTTCACCACGGGCCAGTTCCGCCCGGTCATCGGCGACGCCTCGGTCGACCCGGCCGCGGTCAAGAAGGTCGTCTTCACCGCCGGCAAGGTCTACTACGACCTGGACGCCGAGCGGCAGAAGCGCGGCGCGACGGACACGGCGATCATCCGCATCGAGCGCCTCTACCCGCTGCCGGGTGCGGAGCTCCAGGCGGAGATCAAGAAGTACCCGAACGCCGAGAAGTACCTGTGGGCCCAGGAGGAACCGGCGAACCAGGGTGCCTGGCCGTTCATCGCGCTCAACCTGATCGACCACCTCGACCTGTCGGTCGGCGCCGACCTCCCGCACGACGAGCGCCTGCGCCGCATCTCGCGGCCGCACGGCTCGTCGCCGGCGGTCGGCTCCGCCAAGCGCCACCAGGCCGAGCAGGAGCAGCTGGTGCGCGAGGTCTTCGAGGCCTGACCGGCAGCCGTACGCGCGGGCCGCACCCCTCTTCACGGGGGGTGCGGCCCTCTCGTTTCGCCGCGCATATCCTTGTCCTCATGTACTTCACGGACCGTGGCATCGAGGAACTGGAGAAGCGGCGCGGCGAGGAGGAGGTCACCTTCGAGTGGCTGGCCGAACAGCTGAGGACGTTCGTCGACCTCAACCCCGACTTCGAGGTCCCGGTGGAACGCCTGGCCACCTGGCTGGCCCGCCTGGACGACGAGGACGACGACTGACCCACACCCCCGGCTGACGCCGAGAACCCGCCGCACGGCCTCCGGCCGGCCCCCACGGCTCCCCGCTCCAACCCCTAGCGCCGCAGCCGCCCCGCGGGCCCGCACCGCCACCTCGCCCTCTCCACCCGTCACACCCGGCCCCACCTCGCGCCCCGGGGCCCGCACCGGTGCC
>NZ_NEUB01000681.1 GCF_002910825.1 Streptomyces sp. SM1
CGCCGGCGCCGCTGTTGTCGGTGCCCGACCTGCACGGGGTGGTGACGGCGGACGCACTGCACACGCAGGTGGAGACGGCGAAGGTGCTGGTGGAGGAGATGGGTGCGCACTTCGTGCTGGTGGTGGAGCGGAACCAGCCGGCGTTGTGGGAGGCGTGCCGGTCGATCCCCTGGAGCGAGGTGACGGCCAGGCACAAGGAGAGCGAGGTGGGTCACGGCCGGCGGGAGACGCGGGTGGTGCAGGCAGTGACGTGGACGTCGCTGGCGTTTCCGCACGTCAAGCAGGTTGCCCGGATCATCCGGCACCGCACCGACCGGGCAACGGGCAAGCGAACGCGGGAGACGGTCTACCTGATCACCGACCTGTCGGCGTCCGAGGCGGCTCCGGAGGTGCTCGGGCGGTACGCGAGGGGCCACTGGGGCGTGGAGAACAAGATCCATTACGTGCGGGATGTGACGTTCGGCGAGGATGCCTCACGCATCCGCAGCGGCCACGGACCGCAGAACGCCTCGACGTTGCGATCGGTGGCCATGAACTACCTGCGCACCATGAGCAGTTCCATCGCGGACGCCAAGCGCCAGATCGCCCTGTCACCCCACAAGGCACCCCTGGACCTCTTCGGCGTACCCTCCGACCTGCGGCTTTGCTGAGAAATTCGACCTTGCGTCAGCCCTGCTGCAGGGGGTGTGGGTGGGCGGCGGCCGAAGCCACCGCGAGACGGTCAGGCGGCGGGCTGCCCGCCCTGGTTGTCGAGGTGGCAGCGGGCGGTCAGGCGTCAGGGTCGACTTCGGGGTGCGTGAACCGCATGGGCTTGCTCAGCGACCGGGCGTAGGCGATTTCGGCTCGGGTGCTGTCTCCGATGTAGTCGCCGACTACGAGCACCTCATCAGCGAGCCGGATCTTCGCCCGGTGCAGATCGTCGAGTCGAACCTTCAGCGCCTCGGCCTCGACAGGATCGGACCAAAGTTCGTGCGGCGACTTCATGTCACAGCCCGGTTTGACGACAATCTTTCCGGCTTTGGTCTCCCGCAGATCGGCCTCGGTCATCTCGGTCATGAAGCGGGTGGAGCCGCAGATCACGACGATACGCGGGAGGCTCAGCTGCTTCTTCGCGTCGGCGAGCTTCTCCTCGGGGGTGAGCAGTTGCGGGTATGACACTGGTTCCTCCTGGTGGTGTGGTCCAAATGGACAGAGACCAGCTGGGTCTGCGATTCCATCAAGCCACGTACTCCGCAGCAGCACTGTCGCCCTTCAGCCTTGCGGCGCCGTAGCGAGCGCCTGCCGTGCGGCGCATGGTTCGATGCGGAGCGCCTGCCCAGCAGCGAGTTGGAGAGCTGGATCGTCAGCCTGAAATTGCCCGAGCGACGTGATGCCGAACCCCGCGCCAGCGAGTGCGGAGAGTGCCCTCCGAGACAAGGTGCGGCGTTCGGTCTCCTCAGCGACGGCCGCGGAGTCGAGGGAGAGCCACACACGTCCGTCGAGCCCTGCAGAGACTTGTACCGGCCCCACCGGTGCGCAAGGGACTTCGGCGTCGGTGAGGACCTGGGCGGCGGCATCACGATGGTCGGTGGTGTTCTTCATGTCGACAGCACGCGCAGCCATGTAGATCGCATGAGCCAGTTCGGCGGCGGCCTCCTCGGCGGCAGTGACGTTGATTCGGTAGGGCCCCATGGAGACAGTGTCGGTAGTGACGTCGTAGCCGAAACCCCAGAAGGCGCGAGCCACGTCGCGCGGTTCGTCACCAGCCTTGACCCGCTGGCTCTGCGGACCGTGGCCCAGGCCGCGCGACCAGTTCTCGAAGTGGATGAGCCCGTTTCGGATTTGCGTGATGTCCGGCAGCGACAGTTCGAATCGCTTACGTGCCTGTTCCAGCGTCTGTCCGACCATCGGGTCCATGCCGAGATCGGCCAGCGCGGCCTGCTCCAATGTCTCCGCCGTCAGCAACTGCCGCAGCGCGATGCACAAGTGCCGTGCGTCGATCTGCCTTGAGTCGAACCCGCCGACGACTTCATTGCCAGCATGGATGCGCCGGACGCACAGCGCGACATCACGCCGTGCCCACTGAGCCTCCGATACGGCGATTGCGTAGGGATTGTCTGCCGGTGGCCAGTCGTCGACTGCAGTCTCTTCCATGATGGGCATCTTCACCCCCAAGGCCCTGACATGCCCGGCATTTTCTACAGAGCTTGGCGGCCAGCTGAGCTGCCCTGCGATCGGCGCCGTCTCCCATGCTCGTACCTGCGTTCCGCGTAATTCAGCGGCATAGAGTCACGAATCTGTGGTCTGACCTGCGCGGACATGGGTGAGGGCGCCTGAGAGGCGTTTCTCTAGGCGCTGGTGTTCGTGCTGGTCAGCGGGGTGTGGGTTCGAGGGCGATGATCTGCTTCGGTGCGGGGATGCCGAGCTTGGCCAGGAGGTCGGTCTGGGGCTTGGTGAGGGTGGTGACCTGCCGGAACAGGCCGGTGGGGCCGGTGAAGGTGCCGAGGTGGAGCCGGTCGAGCTCTCGGCGGACGGTCGTCCAGGTCGCACCGGTGGTGGTCTCTGTGATGCGGATCAGCAGCAGAGCGAGCCAGCAGAGGATGACGTGTGCGCGTATGCGTTCCTCGAGCCGGTGATAGACGGGCCGCAGGTCG
>NZ_NEUB01000682.1 GCF_002910825.1 Streptomyces sp. SM1
GCCGGCGCCGGACGCCGTCTGCGCCCCTACACCGACACCCTGCCCAAGGCGCTGGTGCCGGTGGGGCCCGCGGGCATAGAAGGCGAGCCCACGGTCCTGGACCTGACCCTCGCCAACTTCGCCGAGATCGGGCTGACCGAGGTCGGTGTCATCGTCGGCTACCGCAAGGAAGCCGTGTACGAGCGCCGGGCGGCCCTGGAGGCGAAGTACGGGCTGAAGCTGACGCTGATCGACAACGACAAGGCCGAGGAGTGGAACAACGCCTACTCCCTGTGGTGCGGGCGTGACGCCCTCGCGGACGGGGTGATCCTGGCCAACGGCGACACCGTGCACCCGGTGTCGGTGGAGAGGACGCTGCTGGCCGCGCGCGGTGACGGCAGGCGGATCATCCTGGCGCTGGACACGGTGAAGAAGCTCGCGGACGAGGAGATGAAGGTCGTCGTCGATCCGGAGAAGGGGATGACGAGGATCACCAAGCTGATGGACCCGGCGGAGGCGACCGGTGAGTACATCGGTGTCACGCTGATCGAGGGCGAGGCGGCGGGTGAGCTGGCGGACGCGCTGAAGACGACGTTCGAGCGGGACCCGCAGCTGTACTACGAGGACGGTTACCAGGAGCTGGTGAACCGCGGTTTCCGGATCGACGTGGCGCCGATCGGTGACGTTGCGTGGGTCGAGATCGACAACCACGACGACCTCGCCCGCGGACGGGAGATCGCGTGCCAGTACTGACCCGGCTCATTCCGTCGCCGGTCGTCGTCGACATCCGCCCCGGTGCCCTCGACGACCTGGCCTGTGTCCTCGCCGACGAGCGCATCTCGCAGTCGGGCCGGCTCGCCATCGCCGTCAGCGGCGGCTCCGGCGCCCGGCTGCGGGAGCGGATCGCGCCCTCGCTGCCCGGTGCCACCTGGTTCGAGGTGGGCGGCGGCACCATCGACGACGCGGTCCGGCTGGCGGGCGACATGCGGGGCGGCCACTACGACGCGGTCGTCGGACTCGGCGGCGGAAAGATCATCGACTGCGCCAAGTTCGCGGCGGCGCGCGTCGGCCTGCCCCTGGTCGCCGTGGCCACCAACCTGGCGCACGACGGCCTGTGCTCGCCGGTCGCGACCCTGGACAACGACGCCGGCCGGGGCTCGTACGGGGTGCCGAACCCGATCGCGGTCGTCATCGACCTCAACGTCGTTCGTGAGGCCCCCGTCCGGTACGTACGCTCCGGTATCGGCGACGTCATCTCCAACGTCTCCGCCGTCGCGGACTGGGAGCTGTCCCACCGCGTCAACGGCGAGAAGATCGACGGGCTCGCCGCCGCCATGGCCCGCCAGGCCGGCGAGGCCGTGCTGCGCCACCCCGGCGGAGTGGGCGACGACGGCTTCCTCCAGGTACTGGCCGAGGCCCTGGTCCTCACCGGCATCGCCATGTCGGTGTCCGGCGACTCCCGCCCCTCCTCCGGCGCCTGCCACGAGATCAACCACGCCTTCGACCTGCTCTACCCCAGGCGGGCCGCCGCCCACGGCGAGCAGTGCGGACTGGGCGCCGCCTTCGCGATGTATCTGCGCGGCGCGCACGAGGAGTCGGCCGCCATGGCCGAGGTGCTGCGCCGGCACGGGCTGCCGGTGCTGCCGGAGGAGATCGGGTTCACGGTGGACGAGTTCGTCCGCGTCGTGGAGTTCGCCCCCGAGACCCGGCCCGGCCGCTTCACCATCCTCGAGCATCTCGACCTGAAGACCGAACAGATCAAGGACGTCTACGCCGACTATGTCAAGGCCATCGGTAGCTGAACTCCGTCCGGTCGTGCACCCCGCCGGGGTCAAGGACCGACGCAGCGGTGAGCACTGGATGGGGCGCCTCTACATGCGCGAGGTGTCCCTGCGGGTGGACCGCTACCTGGTGAACACCAGGGTCACGCCCAATCAGCTCACCTACCTGATGACCGTCTTCGGTGTCCTCGCGGCCCCGGCCCTGTTGGTGCCGGGGATCGCGGGAGCCGTCCTCGGCGTGGTCATGGTCCAGCTGTACCTTCTGCTGGACTGCGTCGACGGCGAGGTCGCCCGCTGGAAGAAGCAGTACTCGCTCAGCGGTGTCTACCTGGACCGGGTCGGCGCCTACCTGTGCGACGCCGCCGTCCTGGTCGGACTCGGCCTGCGCGCCGCCGACCCGTGGGGCTCCGGGCGCGTCGACTGGCTGTGGGCCTTCCTCGGCACCCTCGCGGCGCTCGGCGCGATCCTGGTCAAGGCCGAGACCGACCTGGTGGGCGTCGCCCGCCACCAGGGCGGACTGCCCCCGGTGAAGGAGACCGCGTCCGAACCGCGCTCCTCCGGCATGGCGCTGGCCCGCAGGGCCGCCGCCGCGGTCGGATTCCACCGGCTCATCCTCGGTATCGAGGCGTCCCTGCTGATCCTGCTCCTCGCGATCCTGGACGCCACCCGGGGCGACCTGTTCTTCACCCGGCTCGGCACCGCCGTACTCGCCGGCATCGCGCTGCTGCAGACCGTGCTGCACCTGGTCTCCGTCCTCGCCTCGAGCAGGCTGAAGTGAGCCCCGCACCGAAGGTCGGCGCGGTGATCATCACCATGGGCAACCGCCCCGCCGAACTGCGCGCCCTGCTGGACTCGGTCGCCGGGCAGGACGGCGACCCGGTCCAGGTCGTGGTGGTCGGCAACGGCTCGCCCGTCCCGGAGGTCCCCGCGGGCGTGCGCACCGTGGAACTGCCGGAGAACCTCGGCATCCCCGGCGGCCGCAACACCGGCATCGAGGCGTTCGGACCGGGCGGGCGGGACGTCGACATCCTGCTGTTCCTCGACGACGACGGCCTGCTCGCCCGCCCCGACACCGCCGAGCTGTGCCGCGAGGCCTTCACGGCCGACCCGGCGCTCGGCATCATCAGCTTCCGCATCGCCGACCCGGAGACCGGTGCCACCCAGCGCCGCCACGTGCCCCGGCTGCGCGCCTCCGACCCGATGCGCTCCTCCCGCGTGACCACCTTCCTCGGCGGCGCCAACGCCGTACGCACCGCGGTCCTCGCCGAGGTCGGCGGACTGCCGGACGCGTTCTTCTACGCCCATGAGGAGACCGATCTGGCCTGGCGGGCCCTCGACGCCGGCTGGATGATCGACTACCGGTCCGACATGGTGCTGTACCACCCGGCGACCGCCCCCTCACGGCACGCGGTCTACCACCGCATGGTCGCCCGCAACCGGGTCTGGCTCGCCCGCCGCAACCTCCCCGCCCTCCTCGTCCCGGTCTACCTGGGCGTCTGGGTCCTCCTCACCCTGCTGCGCCGTCCCTCCCGCGCGGCCCTGAAGGCCTGGTTCGGCGGTTTCCGGGAGGGGCTGACCACCCCCTGCGGGTCCCGCAGGCCCATGAAGTGGCGTACGGTGTGGCGGCTGACCCGACTGGGCCGGCCCCCCGTGATCTGACAAGCTCGTGTCCGGCACATCGGGGCCGCACGAGGCTCCCCGGCTCATGCGGGCCCGCCCGGGCCACGCATCTCGAGGACGAAAGTACTTCCACCAGTGAGTGAGACAACGCATGACGGCACGGTCGCGGCCACCGCGCCGGTGTCGCCCGACGAGGGCCTCACGGCATCCGAGCTGGCCGCCAGGTACGGCCTCACGGTCAGCGGCGCCCGGCCGTCCCTCGGCGCGTACGTGCGTCAGCTCTGGGGGCGGCGGCACTTCATCGTCGCCTTCTCGCAGGCGAAGCTCACCGCCCAGTACAGCCAGGCCAAGCTCGGCCAGTTGTGGCAGGTGGCGACGCCGCTGCTGAACGCGGCGGTGTACTTCTTCATCTTCGGTCTGCTGCTGGGCGCCAACCGGGGCATTCCGAGTGATGTGTACGTGCCGTTCCTGGTGACGGGCGTGTTCGTGTTCACGTTCACGCAGAGCTCGGTGCTGGCCGGTGTGCGGGCCATCTCCGGCAACCTGGGCCTGGTGCGGGCGCTGCACTTCCCGCGGGCCTCGCTGCCGATCTCGTTCGCGCTCCAGCAGCTCCAGCAGCTGCTGTTCTCCATGATCGTGCTGGTCGTCATCATGCTGGCCTTCGGTAACCTCCCGGGCCTGTCGTGGCTGCTGGTGGTGCCCGCGCTGACGCTGCAGTTCGTGTTCAACACCGGTCTCGCGCTGGTCTTCGCGCGGATGGGCAGCAAGACGCCCGACCTGGCGCAGCTGATGCCGTTCGTGCTGCGTACCTGGATGTACGCCTCGGGCGTGATGTTCAGCATCCCGGCGATGCTGCGCGACAAGGACGTCCCCGGCCGGCTGGCCGACGTGCTGCAGTGGAACCCGGCGGCGGTCTACATGGACCTGGTCCGCTTCGCGCTGATCGACGACTACGGAACCTCCTACCTGCCCCCGCACGTGTGGGCGTTCGCGGTGGGCTGGGCACTGCTGGCCGGCGCGGCCGGTTTCGTCTACTTCTGGAAGTCCGAGGAGAGGTACGGCCGTGGCTGAC
>NZ_NEUB01000683.1:0-25388 GCF_002910825.1 Streptomyces sp. SM1
CCCCGTGCGGGCCGGGCCGCTCACCCCTCGTGCACGACCAGCGCCGTCGCCACTGCCATGAGGCCCTCTTCCCTGCCCGGGAAGCCCAGGCCGTCCGTCGTGGCGCCGGAGACCGATACGGGGGCGCCCGCCGCCTCCGAGAGGAGTTTCTGGGCCTCTTCCCGGCGTCTGCCGATCTTCGGACGGGGGCCGACGACCTGTACGGCGATGTTGCCGATGCGGAAGCCGGACTCCCGGACGATGCGGGCGGCCTCCGTCAGCAGGGTGACGCCCGACGCGCCGGACCACTCGGGGCGGCCGGTGCCGAAGTGCCGGCCCAGGTCGCCGAGGCCGGCGGCGGAGAAGAGGGCGTTGCAGGCGGCGTGGGCGACGACGTCCGCGTCGGAGTGACCGGCGAGCCCCGGGCCCTCGCCCTCCCATTTCAGGCCGGCGCACCACAGTTCGCGGCCGTCCTCGAAGGCGTGGATGTCGGTGCCGATGCCGACCTGGGGCAGGGGGTACGGCGGGTACGGCGGCTCAGAAGCCATCGTTGTGCCTCCTGCGGGCCAGGACCGCCTCGGCGAGGACCAGGTCGAGGGGGCGGGTGACCTTGAAGGCCTCCTCGTGCCCGGGGACGGTGACGACGGTGAGGCCGAGCCGTTCGACCATGCTCGCGTCGTCGGTGACGCTGCCGGTCACCGTCGCGTGTGCGCGCACCAGGGTGTCCCGGTCGAAGCCCTGGGGGGTCTGCACCGCCCGCAGCAGGGAACGGTCGGGGGTGGCGACGACGGGTTCCGGCTCTCCGGGGGCGGCGGGCTCGACCTGCTTGACGGTGTCGGCGAGCGGCAGCGCGGGGACGACGGCGGGCGCTCCGCCGCGTACGGCCTCGACGACGGCGTCGACGGTGTCCACCGGGACGAGCGGGCGGGCCGCGTCGTGCACCAGGACGATGTCGTAGCCGGGTGGCAGCGCGTCCAGGCCGAGCTTCACGGACTCCTGGCGGCTCTCCCCGCCGGGGACGACGAGGAAGTCGGTGCGGTCGGGCAGCGCGTGCGCGTCGAGGAGTGTCTTCACCTCGGCGGCTCCGTCGGGCGGTGCCACGACGACGACCAGGGAGACGGCACGGGAATCGGCCATCGCGCGGATCGCGTGGATGAGCATGGGCGTGCCGCCCAGCGCACGGAGCGCCTTGGGGGCGCCCGGCCCGAGGCGCACACCACGGCCGGCGGCCGGAATCACGGCCGCTGTGCGGGAGCCGGTACGGCCGGACGCGGGGTTCGGCGACGGCGGAGGGAGCGGATCGGCAGACATCGGTTCCTGTCAGGTTTGTGTGCTCGGCCTACGTGGGTATGGCCTGGGCGTACCCCCTGCTCCGGAGCGGGGGGAGTGCCGGGCGTACTCGCCTTGACCAGCCCCTTCCGTGACTCTGGTCGAGCCGACCGCCCGGGCCCGGCGCGCCGGGGGTGGGGCGTGGGTGTCGACACATTCCTCACCACGGCGCAGGAACAGCGTACGTACGGCGTCCGGGTACGAACATGCCGCAGCGCCCGGCGACATCCATGACGTCATCGGGCACCGCGGCATTTCGGTGTGCTGAGTGCGGCTTCGTCCCGCTGCTCCGTTTACCGGTGCGCTCCGCCGAGCGCCGGGGGACCGAGCGAATGAAGCTGCGCCCAGGAGGCCTCAGGAGGCGAGAACCTCGTCGAGCAGGGCCTCGGCCTTGTCCTCGTTGGTGTTCTCAGCGAGGGCGAGTTCGCTGACCAGGATCTGACGCGCCTTGGCGAGCATGCGCTTCTCGCCAGCGGAGAGTCCGCGCTCACGCTCACGACGCCACAGGTCACGCACGACTTCCGCGACCTTGATGACATCGCCCGAGGCGAGCTTCTCGAGATTTGCCTTGTAACGACGGGACCAGTTCGTGGGTTCTTCCGCGTACGGTGCGCGCAGCACCTCGAAGACCCGGTCCAGCCCTTCCTGACCGACCACATCACGCACGCCGACGAACTCCGCATTGTCCGCTGGCACACGTACCGTCAGGTCACCCTGGGCGACCTTCAGCACCAAGTAGGTCTTGTCCACGCCTTTGATCTGGCGAGTTTCGATAGCCTCGATCAGCGCGGCCCCGTGATGGGGATAGACCACGGTGTCGCCAACCTTGAACGTCATGTGACAGGTACCCCTTCCGTGGCTATCCAGGGTAACACGGATACGGCGTCTTCTGAATGGCGTTTTCGCAGGTCAGGGCCATTCTCGGGGCTTGACAACTGCAACAGGAACGTGCTGCGGACGCCTGGCGGAAGCAGGTATTCGCAGGTCGGAGCCTCTCTCCGGCACAAGCGAATCGCGCGGTCCACGCACCCCCGGAGCCGCGCACAAGCGGCCGAACATCCCGATATGTCCGGTTCTCGCACGCCCGAGTTCCGCTACTTCGTTCGATGGGCCCGACCGGGTTCCGGCCGAATCCGGAATTGATCACACGGTGTGAGGATCAGCGGCCGTGATCAATTCCGTGGCCACGCGCTCATTCCTTCACGGAAATACGCGATCGGCCGAAAGCCGCGGTCCCGGAGCGGCAGTGACGCGTAAGTGCGCGGTGGTGACGCCGCACTTACGCGAGATCACGAAGCCGAAGTGACGCCGTTTTTCCGACCCTCGCATGTGACGCACGGGACTGATGAGACCGGAAGGAACTACCGGGACGCGATGAGGGGTGATCGGGTGACGTCTCCGGCACGCACACCGCTTCCTGGGCTAACGCCGGACCCCTCGGGGAGGGTCGGGTGCGACGCCACCGGAACGGCTCGGTAACCTGAGGCCGCTGACAGACACTTAGGGCGGCTCCACCCGGTCGCCAAACGCTCAAGTCAAGGAGTTGCCGCCGCCGTGAGCAGCAGCCTTCGACGTGGCGCCCTCGCCGCCGCCGTCATCGCGTTCTCGATCGCCTCGCTCTCCGCGTGCGCGGCCGGCCACAACGCCCAGACCCTCCAGATCCAGCCGGACAACGCGGCGACGACCGTCGGCGACATCAAGATCCAGAACGCCATGGTCGTCACCCAGCCCGATCTGGAGTCGACCGGCCCCGCCGTCATCGCCGCCACCCTGTTCAACGAGGGCAGCACCGACCAGACGCTGGAGTCGATCACCCTCCCCGGCACCGGCAAGACCGCCGAGCTGTCCCCCGCCGAGGGCGGCAGCCTCACCGTCCCGGCCGGCGGCAGGCTGATCATCGGCGGCGAGGGCAACGCCTCCGCCGTCCTGCCCAGCAGCCGTGAGGCCGTCCGGGACGGCAACGCGCAGCAGATCACGTTCACGTTCAGCGAGACCGGCGAGGTGGGCCTGCGCGCGTTCGTCTACCCGGCCGAGAGCTTCTTCGAGAGCTGGGGCCCGAGCGACATCCCGGCCGCACCGGGCACCTCGACGGAGCCTTCGACGGAACCGTCGGCGGAGTCCTCCGAGGAGCCCGCCGCCGGCAGCACGGACGAGCCCACCGGCTCCGCGGACGACACGGACCCCTCCGGCACCGGCGACACCCCGGAGTCGGGCACCCCGACCGACGCGGCCTCCGCCAGCCAGCCGGCCGACCAGTAGCCACAGCCCGTGACAAAGGGCGGGCCCCCTCGGGGACCCGCCCTTCATCACACCCCGGCCCCACGGCGGACAGCCGCGCCGCCACCCCACCCCACCCCGCCCCGCCCCGCATCCACTCCGGGCACGAGACGCGAGGCGCGGGGCGCGACGCACGGGGGGCCTACGCGGGGCCTTACGGCCTACGGCTCGAACTTGTACCCGAGCCCCCGCACCGTCACCAGATACCGCGGCGCCCCCGGATCCGGCTCGATCTTCGCCCGCAACCGCTTCACATGCACATCGAGCGTCTTGGTGTCCCCGACGTAGTCCGCCCCCCACACCCGGTCGATGAGCTGCATCCGCGTGAGCACCCGCCCCGCGTTCCGCAGCAGCATCTCCAGCAGGTCGAACTCCTTCAACGGCAGATCCACCTTGGTGCCGCCCACGGTCACCACATGCCGGTCGACGTCCATCCGCACCGGCCCGGCCTCCAGCGCCGCGGGGGTCACCTCCTCCGGCTCACCACGCCGCCGCAGCACCGCGCGGATACGGGCGACCAGCTCACGCGAGGAGAACGGCTTGGTGACGTAGTCGTCCGCCCCTATCTCCAGCCCGACCACCTTGTCGATCTCGCTGTCCTTGGCGGTCACCATGATGACGGGGACGTTGGAACGGCCGCGCAGCTGGCGGCAGACTTCGGTGCCCGGCAGCCCGGGCAGCATCAGGTCGAGCAGTACGAGGTCGGCGCCGTTGCGCTCGAACTCGTCGAGTCCGTCGGGCCCGGTGGTCGCGACGGCGACCTCGAAGCCCTCCTTGCGGAGCATGTACGACAGGGCGTCGGAGAAGGACTCCTCGTCCTCGACGACGAGCACTCGGGTCACGGAAGGACCTCCGGGGAGGGAAGCGTTTCAAACGCGGATGGTTCGGAAGAGTGGTGGGATGGGCGGGACACCCGTCGAGCCTCACCGTCGAGGCCTTCGACGTCGTCCCGGTGGGACATGTCGTCCCGGTCCGGCATCTCATCCCGCTCGGACATCTCGTCCTCACGGGACATCTTGTGGGCGCGGTCGCGGGCCGCACGGCCCTCCGGCAGCCGCAGGGTGAAGGTGGAGCCCTGGCCCTCGGCGCTCCACACGGTGACTTCCCCGCCGTGCGAGGCGGCCACGTGCTTCACGATCGCGAGACCCAGCCCCGTACCGCCGGTGGCACGGGAGCGGGCGGGGTCGACACGGTAGAAGCGCTCGAAGACGCGCTCCTTGTCCTTCTCGGAGATGCCGATGCCCTGGTCGGTCACGGCTATCTCGATCAGGTCCCCGCCGGGCTGGGCGACCGTGCGGGCCGCGATGCCCACGCGGGTCCGGGCGGGTGAGTAGTTGACCGCGTTCTCGACGAGGTTGCCGAGCGCGGCGGCGAGCTGGCCGCGGTTGCCCCATATTCGCAGGTCGGCTGTGCCGCCCGCCCGTCGCCCACCACCACCCTGATCGGGCCCTTCGGGCGCCAGGACATTCGAGGCCATGGTGATCTCCTTCGTCCCCGCCGCGTGCCGGCAGCGGTCGACGGCCTCGGCGACCAGTTCGTCGACGCGGATGGGTTCGGCGTCCTCCAGCGGGTCGTCGTTCTGCACCCGGGAGAGGTCGATGAGCTCCTGCACCAGGCTGGTCAGCCGGGTCGCCTCGATCTGCATCCGTCCGGCGAAGCGCTCCACGGCCTCGGGGTCGTCGGAGGCGTCCATCACGGCCTCGGAGAGCAGCGAGAGCGCCCCGACGGGGGTCTTGAGCTCGTGGCTGACATTGGCCACGAAGTCACGTCGTACGGCCTCGATGCGGCGGGCCTCCGTGAGGTCCTCGACGAGCAGCAGAACGAGCCGGGAGCCGAGCGGCGCCACCCGCGCGGACACCGCGAGGGCCTCGCCGCGTCCGGTCCCCCGGCGGGGCAGGTCCAGCTCCACCTGGCGTATCTCGCCGTCCCGGCGGGTGTCGCGGGCCATCTTCATCATGGGCTCGACGGCGAGCTTGCCGCCCCGGACCAGTCCGAGGGCGTACGCGGCGGAACTGGCCTTGACGACGCCGTCCGCCTCGTCGAGGACGACGGCGGAGGACCGCAGCACGGACAGCACCGTGTCCACGCCCGGCGGGAGCACCGGGTCGGTGTGCAGGGAGGAGCGCGTGGGGCGCCGCTGTTCGCGCTCGCTGACGCGGAACGCCAGCATGGCGATGACGCCGGTGAGTACTCCGGCGATCGCAGCCAATGCGGCGACCGCCGCGTTCACGTCCATGCACCCAGGTTAGGCATGACGCGGCCGCTGCCCACAGCCGTCGGCGGGCGAGCTCGAACACTCGTCGCCCAGAGTTCACCTTGGAGCCAGAGATGGTTCATTTGGGGTGACGGAACCGGACGCGTAGAGGACGGACCGTGGGAGCGTGGGCAGAAGCCCGGGCCCCTGAAGCCCGGACAGACGTACGAGAGGAACCCTGATGCGGGACGCGTACCACGAGGAACTGGATTCGATCGGCGACGGTCTGGTCGAGATGGCCCGGCTGGTCGGGTCGGCGATCGGGCGCGCCACGACGGCCATCCTCGACGCCGATCTGAAGCTGGCGGAGAACGTGATCGAGGCCGACCAGAGGGTCGACGAGCTCCAGCACGAGCTGGAGGCGCGGGCCATCGCGCTGCTGGCGCGCCAGCAGCCGGTGGCGACCGACCTGCGCATAGTCGTCACCTCGCTGCGGATGTCCGCCGACCTGGAGCGCTCGGGCGACCTCGCCCAGCATGTGGCGAAGCTCGCACGGCTGCGTTACCCGGAACGGGGGGTCCCGCACGATCTGCACGCGACCATCCTGGAGATGGGCCAGCTCGCGCAGCGCCTGATGGCGAAGGCGGCCGAGGTGATCATCACGAAGGACGTCGACCTGGCGCTCCAGCTGGAGCAGGACGACGACGCGATGGACCTCCTCCACCGCACCCTCTTCCAGCACCTGATGGACGACCGCTGGAAGCACGGCATCGAGACGGCCGTCGACGTGACCCTGCTGGGCCGCTACTACGAGCGCTTCGCGGACCACGCGGTGTCGGTCGCCAAGCGGGTGGTCTACCTGGTCACGGGCGAGCACGCGGACGAGATCCAGGCCGACCTGCAGACGGAGATCCAGACGGTGCCGGGGACGGAAGGAGCCTGACCGGGTCCCGCGGCGCGCTCGCGGCTCGCGGCGCCCTGCTCGCGGGGCGGCGTGCGGGCGTACGGGCGTGCGGGCGTGCGGGCGTGCGGGCGTGCGGGCGTGCGGGCGTGCACGAGGTGGGCCGAAGTCCGTGACGAGCCTCAATGCGCCGTTGATGCGACCGCCGGGCAGGGCATCCAATGGGCGGAGGTGCGCGCAGGGTGTGCGCAGGCCCCAGCCCCGAGGAGGGACCCATGGCCGAATCCCCCGGCACGACGCCCGACCCCACCCAGGATCGTGAGACCGAGCAGCCCGCCGAGATCGGAAACCTCACCCTGATCGCCGCCTGCGGCTGCGGATCCGGCTGCGGGTGCGGGTGCCAGTCGGGCAACCCGTGCCAGTGCGGATGACGCGGTACGTCACATGAGGCCCCGGCGCCGGTACCTCCGGCCGCCGGGGCCTTCGGCACCTCTCAGAGGGTCTTCACCTCCGGCGCCGTCCTCACCGCGGGAACGACCGCCCCGGTCCCCTCCTCCTCCGGCAGCCGGCGCATCAGCAGCCCGTACCCGAGGCCCGCCACCGTGCCGACGACGGCGCACATCCCCCACAGCCATTCGGCGCCCCAGTGGTCGATCACGAAACCGGACAACAGCGGGGCGACGAGGGCGGCGACCGCCCAGGACATGGTGTACACCCCTTGGTAGCGCCCGCGCCCGTGCACCGGGGAGAGCCGGACGACGAGCCCGGTCTGGGTCGGCGCGTTGACGATCTCGGCGAGCGTCCACACGCACACGGTGAGGGCGAAGACACCGACCGACCCGGCGAACGCGGTGAGTCCGAACCCGTACCCGGCCAGCAGCGACGACGCGACGAGCAGATGCCGCGGATCCCGGTGCTCGATGAACCGGGTGACGGGAAGCTGCAGTACGACGATCAGCACGCCGTTGACGGCGATGGCCATGCCGAAGTCGGCGGGCGTGAACCCGGCCGCCCCCATGGCGACGGGCAGCCCGAGATACCCCTGCTGGAAAATGAGAGCGATCAGGAACGACAGCCCGACGACACCCATGTACCGCCCGTCCCGCAGCACGGTCCACAGGGAGACGAACTCCCTCTCCCCGGAGGACTCCATGGCGCCGCTGTCCTCCTCCGGCCGGGTCTCGGGCAGCTTGACGAAGACGAGGACCGCGCAGACGAGGGTCATGCCCGCCTCGATCAGGAACCCCGCGAGATAGCTGACCTCGGCGATGAACCCGGCTCCGGCGGAGGAGATCGCGAAACCCAGGTTGATGGCCCAGAAGTTGAGCGAGAACGCCCGGATGCGGTCCTCGGGCCGCACGATGTCCGCCATCATCGCCTGGACGGCGGGCCGGGAGGCGTTGGAGGCCATGCCGACGAGGAAGGCGACGGCCGCGATGGCGAGGGGGTCCCGCATGAAGCCGAGGAGCGCGACGGACAGCGCGGTGGCGGTCTGGGAGACGAGCAGCGTGGGCCGCCGGCCGAGCCGGTCGGTCATCACCCCCGCGCCCAGCGACGAGATCACCCCGCCCAGCCCGTGGAGCGCGGCGACCATCCCCGCGTAGGAGGCGGAGTAGCCACGGTCCAGCGTCAGGTAGAGCGCCATGAAGGTGGCGACGAAGGCGCCGAGCCGGTTGACGAGGGTGCTGGTCCACAGCCACCAGTACGCGCGGGGAAGCCCCGAGACGGACTCGCGCACGGCACGTCTCAGTCCGGTGCCTGATATGTGACCCCCGTGAGATGTAAGCGGCTGACGCGTTGAGCACAACTTACGAACCGGGCGGCCCGGGAGGCCATTCGATTAACAGATCCCGTCAACCGTCCGCCAGGCGGGCGGGGCGAGCGGCCCTCTCGGACCGTCGATTACGCTCGGACACATGGCCGACGCACCGTACAAGCTGATCCTCCTCCGCCACGGCGAGAGCGAGTGGAACGAGAAGAACCTGTTCACCGGCTGGGTGGACGTCAACCTCACCCCGAAGGGCGAGAAGGAGGCGACGCGCGGCGGCGAGCTGCTCAAGGACGCCGGCCTGCTCCCCGACGTGCTCCACACCTCCCTCCAGAAGCGCGCGATCCGCACCGCGCAGCTCGCGCTGGAGTCCGCCGACCGCCTGTGGATCCCGGTGAACCGCAGCTGGCGCCTGAACGAGCGTCACTACGGCGCGCTGCAGGGCAAGGACAAGGCGCAGACCCTCGCGGAGTTCGGCGAGGAGCAGTTCATGCTGTGGCGCCGCTCCTACGACACCCCGCCGCCCCCGCTCGACAACGACGCCGAGTACTCCCAGTTCGCCGACCCGCGCTACGCGACCCTCCCGCCGGAGGTGCGCCCGCAGACGGAGTGCCTGAAGGACGTCGTCGTCCGCATGCTCCCGTACTGGTTCGACTCGATCGTCCCGGACCTTCTCACCGGCCGCACCGTCCTCGTCGCCGCCCACGGCAACAGCCTGCGCGCCCTGGTCAAGCACCTCGACGGCATCTCGGACGCCGAGATCGCGGGCCTGAACATCCCGACGGGCATCCCCCTCTCCTACGAACTCGACGCCGACTTCAAGCCGGTCACCCCCGGCGGCACCTACCTCGACCCGGACGCGGCAGCGGCCGCGATCGAGGCGGTCAAGAACCAGGGCAAGAAGAAGTAGCACGCACTGATCAAGCCCCCTGCCCGCAGGTGTTCCGTCGGCAGGGGGCTTGTCTCTGTACTGGAGCCGTCTCTGGCGCCTCAACTGCTTGGTTGGGCCGTCACACGGCAGGACCCAACGACTGAGCGATACAGCAGCGGCCTGTGGCAGGACCGCAGACCGAGTCACTGGTCGGGAAGGGGATGGTGTCGCAAGTCTGGTCTAGGTTTGGCCCGTGACTCACAGCCGTTGCCGTGCCGGGGCACCCCGCGAGCCCGACTTGCCGCGCTACCAGGTCGTCCTTGCGGAGACCGACTGGGGTTCGCTCCAGATGGCTTTCGGGTCGGATGAGGAGCTTCCCAAGGTTCTGACGCAACTTGTGGAGCCAGACCCGAAGGTCCACGTCACCACCTTGAGGGAGCTGGGCGAGCTGGTCGGCCACCAGAACACCATTTACGAAGCCACCGCCCCCGCCGTCATGTACGTCGCCGGCATCCTCACCCACCCGGCGACCATGACGCGACGGCCCTATCGCGACAGCCCCATCCGCGCGACGTTGTTGGGCTGGCTGGCCTCCACGCTTACGACGCCTCCGACGAGATCGTCGCCCGCAGCGAGAAGTACTTCCCCGGCTTCCTCACCCGCAGCACCACCATGGCGGCCTTCCGGGACCTGCGCCCGATGCTCTACAGGGCCGTCGCGCCCTTCCTGCATGACAGCCACGAGGATGTACGTGAAGCCGCCGTCATCGCCGCGCTCCTCCTCGCCGAACACCCCGCGCTCGCCGGCCACCGTGCTCACCTCGCCGCGCACGCGCGCCGCATCCTGGGCACCAGCAGCAACGACCCCAACCGTCGCGTCGCGTGGAGGGCCCTCGAAGCGTGGGGCCACAATCCGGCCGGCCCGGAGCCTCTTTCGGAGGAGACCGAGGACCAGGGGCCGCACAGCGATGGCCGCGGCGATCTCGAACCTCCCTTCTGACCGATATTCGTCCGAGCCCTGTCCCGGCGGCGGGAGAGGGCTACGGGTGGCACCTCGAGCAGCCGCCCCGAGCCAGCGGGCGCGGGAGTTGCCCATCAGCCCGTAAGTCGGCGGGACGTTGTCCGGGCCGTCCCTGGGCCGTCCCTGGGCCGTCCGAGGACGCTCAACAGTGCCCAACGACGCCCAATGACGACCGCGCGGCCACTCACGATGGCCGGCCTGACCTGCGAAAGCTTTGAGCCTCCTGCCTGCGGCTTCTTCGCGAGTTGAGGGCTTACGGCCGTTCCGCGGACGTCTCCGGGGCGTCAGGAGTGGTGGTCGCGCCGGCGGCGGCACGGACAACGGGAGAGTGACCGTGACTCCGGTCGACGGCCCGTCGTGCACGGACACCAGGAGCCCGCCGCTCTCCTGGGACTTGAACCTCATGGAAGGAGTCCGCCCGGAGTCGAGCCACGTGCCGAACCGTCGGGCCTCCAGCCCCGCCAGAGTCTCCTCCCAGTCCTCCAGGTCCTCAGGGAAGAGCGTCACCACGAAGGAGGCGTTGAGGGACTCCTCGGCCACGATGACGATCTCGCAATCGAGGAGGTCGTGGATGTATGCGTCTCGCACGTGGAATCCGTACAGCTCGACGGCGTCCGCGTCGACGTCGTCAGGCTCGGGACAGCCCTCTCGTACGAACCCGCAGAGTGCTCGCAGCGCGTCCTCGCCCAGTTCCAGGGGGTGGAAGGGCAGGGCGTACGGCTTCTCTCCCTCGCCGGGCCAGGAAGTGACGTCCGCCGGGCGGTCGCCGGCCCGGTAGGGCAGTTCGAAGGGCAGCCGCATGGGTGCGCCGCCTTCGCGCAGGCAAGGAGGCGTGCCGGTGCGGGGGCGCGGTCAGGGGCGGGGCAGTACGCCCAGAAGGGCCGCGGTCAGGGCCAGCTTCAGGCTGTCCTTCAGCTCCAGGTGGAAGCGGGCCAGGTCGGGTTCGGCCCGGTAGGCCGCCTGCAGGCCGGGTGGGGGCGTGCTGTACGCCGACAGGGCACCGGCCAGGACCACGGTGTGCAGGCTGAACAGTGTCGCGTTCTCGCCCAGCTCCGGCAGGTACGTACGGATCAGGGTGGTCATGGTTGCCAGGCGGTCCAGGGAGGCGCGCTTGTAGCGCGTGACGACCTCGACGGAGACGTTGCGCTCCAGGACGCTGCCCTGTGCGCCGAAGAGGTCGCACAGCACCACCCGGCCGGAGAGTGAGCGGCTGAGGATCTCGGCCACCGCGGTCGCCCGCTCCGCCATGGGGAGGTTTTCGCCGACGCCGGCGGTCAACTCGCCTTCCAGTTCCGTCAGCCACTCCCCCAGGTAGCGGTCCAGCAGTTCCAGCAGCACCGCCTCGCGGGACTCGAAGTAGCGCAGCACGTTCGGCTTCGCCAGGCCCACCCGGCGGCTGAGTTCGTTCAGGGTGACGGCGGCCACGGGCATCTCGTCGAGCATGGCCGACGCCGCGTCGAGGATCGCCCGTCGGCGGATCTCCCGCTGCTCTTCGGTCCGCGCCCGCTGGAACGTCATGATCACCAGCCTAACTTAAGTACCCTCGGTACGTTGACAGCGTACCGAGAGTACTTTAACGTCGGGAAGACAAGATACCCTCGGTACGTTAAACAGTCGGGAGCCTGGCATGAGCGAGAAGTGGACGACGGCGGACATTCCGGTCCAGCAAGGACGGGTGGCCGTGGTGACCGGGGCCAACACCGGACTGGGCTACGAGACCGCCAGGGCGCTCGCCGAGCGCGGGGCGTCCGTGGTGCTCGCCGTGCGCGACGTCGAGAAGGGCGAGCGGGCCGCGGCCCGCATGACCGGCGACGTGACCGTGCAGGCGCTGGACCTGACCTCACTCCCATCCATCCGGTCCGGGGCGGCGGAACTGCGGTCCCGGCTCGACCGGATCGACCTGCTGATCAACAACGCCGGCGTGATGTACACCCCGAAGCAGACCACCCGCGACGGCTTCGAACTTCAGTTCGGCACCAACCACCTCGGCCACTTCGCGCTCACCGGGCTGCTGCTCGACCTGATGCTGCCGGTGCCCGGCTCACGCGTGGTGACGGTCAGCAGCACCGGCCACCGCATCCGGGCCGCGATCCACTTCGACGACCTGCAGTGGGAGCGGTCGTACGGGCGGGCCGCCGCCTACGGTCAGTCCAAGCTGGCCAACCTGATGTTCACCTACGAACTGCAGCGGCGGCTCGCCCCGCACGGCACCACCGTCGCGGTGGCCGCGCACCCCGGCATGTCCAGCACCGAGCTCGCCCGCAACACCCCTGCGGCCTTCCGCGTTCCGCTCACCTGGCTCGCGCCGCTGATCACGCAGACGCCGGCGATGGGCGCGCTGCCGACCCTGCGCGCCGCCACCGACCCCGCCGTGCTCGGCGGCCAGTACTACGGCCCCGGTGGACGCACCGAGGTCAAGGGCCACCCCCGGCTGGTCACCTCCAGCCCGGAGTCCTACGAGGTGGCCGTCCAGCAGCGGCTGTGGGCCGTCTCCGAAGACCTCACCGGGGTGAGGTTCCCCGTCGTTCAGGCCGAGCGGACCGCTTTCCCCCGTACCCCCTGAAACCGTCGGGCACGCCGCCGGAGCCCGGACCACCCCGCTTCGTACAATCAGGCCGAGAGAGATCGCGCGCCCTCGTTCTTGACGCGCGTCAAGGATCGCCGCGTGCGTCGGTGGGACCCTGGAGTCGGGACGAACGGTCCCATGGCTGCCGGAGTCGGAACCACGGCCGGGAACGAGGTGGGCGGGATGGACGACCGTCCGATGGGCGAGGAAGCCCTCGGCGAGGACGCCCTCGAGGGAAGCCAGAGCGCGCGGATCTCCCGTCGCCTGAACTGGCTCCGTGCGGGGGTGATGGGCGCCAACGACGGCATCGTCTCCACCGCGGCCCTGGTCGTCGGCGTGGCCGGTGCGGCGGTGAGCAACAGCGCCCTGCTCGCCTCCGGTGTCGCCGCCGTGGCGGCCGGTGCCCTGTCGATGGCGGTGGGAGAGTACGTCTCGGTGTCGAGTCAGCGCGACTCCCAGGTGGCCGAGCTGGCCCTTGAGCGGTCCCAGTTGCAGGCCGACCCCGCGGGCGAACTGGACCAGCTCACGGGAATGATCGAGGCGAGAGGCATCGACGCCGACCTCGCACGGCCCGTGGCCGTGCAGCTGACCAAGAAGGACGCGTTGACCGCGCACGCCCGCCTCGAACTGGGCATCGACCCCGACGAGCTGATCAACCCCTGGCACGCGGGTCTGTCGTCGATGCTCACCTTCATCATCGGCGGACTGGTGCCGCTGCTCGCGATCCTGCTGGCTCCGAGGTCCATAGCCGTGGGAGTCACGGTCGTGGCCGTGGTCCTCGCCCTCGGGGCGACCGGATCGATCTCGGCGCACCTGGGCGGCGCGAGCAAACTCCGCGCGGTGACGCGTGTCGTCATCGGCGGACTCGGGGCGATGGTCGTCACCTATGCCATCGGCCTGCTGGTCGGCACCCAGCTCTGACCGGAGCCACACGTGCCGGGGCTCGGACATCCGTGTCCGGCCCGGCGACCCGGAAAGGGGACGGAAATGTACGAGCTGCTGGTCACCGCGGCGTTCGTGGTGACTCTGGCCGTGGTGGTGCTCCGGCCGCGGCGGGCCGACGCCCACTGCGACACCGTCGAGGGCCCCACGGCGCAGGACGGCTTGCGGGCGCTGGAGTCCGGCGACCTCGACCACGCCCTGAAGTGGATCACTCCCGAGGGGGAGGCCGAACTGCGGGAGGTGTTCGAGCTCGGTCTCGTGGTCCGCAAGCTCGGCCCCGAGGCACGGGAGGTGGCCGACCGCTGGTTCATGGAGAACCTGGTCCGGATCCACCGGGCCGGCGAGGGCGCGGCCTTCACCGGCCTCCGGCCGGCGGGTACGCCGGTCGAGGAGAAGGTCGCCGCCGCCGACCGGAGCGTCGGCGAGGGTGATCTGCGCCCGCTGGCCGGCCTGGTCCCCGCCGAGCGCTGGCCGGAACTGGAGCGGCGGTTCGCGAAGGTGCTCGAGCGCCGGGAGCACGACGTGCACGACGTGGACGCGGGCCGGTCCTACATCGAGGCGTACGTGAGCTTCTTCAAGTTCGCCGAGGGACACGATCACGCCCACACCCACACCCACGCCCACGCCGGGCACGGGCACGGTCACTGAGACGGGAGTGGTCGTAGGATACGTCCTCTCCGCCGTCGCCGCGGTCCTGTCGGCGGTGGTTCTGGGACTGGTGGCGCGGCACCGGCTCGGCTTCGTGACCGTGGTCGAGTCCGAGTCCATGGCGCCCACCCTGACGCCGGGCCGGCTGCTGCCGGTCCGGCGTCCCCGCGCCTCCCGGCCGGTCCGGCGCGGTGACATCGTGGTGGTCCGTTCCGCCGAACTGGGCCGTGTGATCGTCAAGCGGGTGATCGGGCTCCCCGGTGAGCACGTGGACGTCGCCGCCGACGAGGTCCGGGTGAACGGCGAGCGGCTGTCCGAGCCGTACGTCGTCCGGCGGGGCGGGCGGTCCGGCGGCTTCGACGTCCCCGACGGTCATCTGCTCCTGCTCGGCGACAACCGGGCCCGGTCGAGCGACAGCCGGAGCTGGCGACAGCCCTGCCTGCCGGTCGGCGCGCTGCGCGGCATCGTCCTCCTCAAGCCGCGGCCACCCCTCGCAACGCCTCCGGATCGAGGACCTCGATCCGGAGGCCGGGCCCGAGGCGGATGACCCCGTCCTCCTCCAGTGCGCCGAACCGGCGGCTCAGCGTCTCCGGGGTGGTACCCAGGTAGGAGGCCAGCTCCCTCTTGGTGGTGGGCAGCAGGAAGCCCGCGCCACCGGCCTCGTCCGCCAGGTGCAGCAGTTGCTGGGCCAGCCGCTGCCGGACCGACTTCCCGCTGAGCGCGGACACCATCTCCTCGGCCGCGTCCAGCCTGGCCGACACGGTGCGCAGCATCTGCACCGCCACCGCCGGATGCTGCCCGAGCAGCCGGGTGAACCGAGTCCGGTCGATCACGCAGAGCTCGCTCGGCTGGAGCGCGACCGCGAAGTGATCGGTGATCGTGTCCGCGAGCAGCGCGGTCTCGCCGAGGAAGTCCCCCGGTGCCATCAGCCTGATCAGCTGTTCGTTCCCGGTCTCGGTGAGCCGGTAGACCTTGACCAGACCGCTGTGCACGATGAACAACCCGGTGCGGTCCCCCGGACCGTAGACGCGCTCGTCGCGCCGGTACGGGCGCGTCACCGCCGCGGACGCGACCCGGCGCTGCGCGGCCTCGGGCAGACCCGCGAAGATCCGCACCGTCCGGACGATGTACAGCCGGTGCTCGTGCCCGTCGTCCATCGCCGCTCCCGTCTCCGTCACCGATTATCGCAAGGACGACGTCGAACCGGCCCGTTCTCCCACAGCGGCGGGCTGCCCGGAAGTCCGGTGGCGGCAGGCCCTCCCGGCCGGTTTGCACGCCGGCGCCCGCCGGGCCGGTGCAACAAAGAGACAACGACCACAGCGGACGGGGCGCGCGTGGGCGCATACTGGGGTGACGATGACAAAATCTGCTGCCCCGAAGCGCCACTTGCCCACCAGCCCCTTCAAGGCCTCGGTCGCGCCGCCGCCCAAGCACTTCGCCGTGGGCGACCAGGTCACCCATGATGTGCACGGTCTCGGCCGGGTGATCGCCATGGAGGACGGAATCGCCGCTCTCGTGGACTTCGGTTCCACGCAGACGCGGATTCTGAGCCCGTACTCGAAGATGACCAAGCTGTAGGACCGTCGTGCCCGGTCACGGCAGACCCGGCCGCCCACTCAGGGGCCTGTACCGAAAGAGAGCCCTCTCATCGAATTGAACTCGCTGTTCTCCGCTCCGGAGGGGCATCCCCGCGGTTCCACCGCGGCATCACCGCCTCCGACGATCAACCCGTTCCAGTCCCCGGACTTCGGGGACGAGGAGACGTTCGTGCCCGAGGATGCGGACGACCCCGCCTCGGGCCAGCGGAGGGCACGCCCCAGGGCCGCCTGACACCGCGTCTCCGCGCGACCCGTCCACGTCCCTCCCGCTGGGTCAGCCTCGTGCCGGCCCGCCTGCGGAGGATGTGCTCATGCCCAGTCGGGACAGTTCCAGGTCACGACTGCGGTTGCGGC
The DNA here is from genome assembly GCF_002910825.1 of Streptomyces sp. SM1. Lineage (GTDB taxonomy): Bacteria > Actinomycetota > Actinomycetes > Streptomycetales > Streptomycetaceae > Streptomyces > Streptomyces okerensis. The sequence goes on from NZ_NEUB01000683.1 coordinate 16,448, forward strand.
TGCCGACCGCCATGTCCGGGTGACCGCCCTTCCCGCGGAAGGGGAGACGCCGGGCGCGGGGACTCTTCCCGTCGCTCGGCTCGGCGAACCGCAGCAACTCGGGCCGGCCAAGAAGAGGCAGTTTCCTTCCGCTTCTCCTGCGGGAGTTCACAGAAACCCTCCGAGCCCGCCGTCCCCACCACCACGGTGCCGAGACCTCCGGCCAGGCCGGCCCCGTGCATCAAGGCGCCCTCGTCAAGCCCGAGCCACTCCTCCGGCCACCTGCCCGGCCCTCCGCCGTCCCGGTGCGGGCGTCGGTGACCGAAATCCCTGAGCCGGGAGCGGGCGGAATGCTTGACTGGCGGGCATGTCGACGACTCTCGGTGTGCCCCGTCCCGACCAGGCTTCGTACATGCTGCGCGCCGCGGCGAGTGACGCGGGCCGGGCGTACAAGCAGCGGCTTCTCGAACTGCTGGACGTCCGGGCGGGTCACACCGTCCTGGATGTCGGGTGCGGGCCCGGCACCGATCTGCCCGCGCTGGCGGAACGTGCGGGTGACACGGGCGCCGTGATCGGTGTGGACCGGGACCCGGCCATGCTGGCGCGGGCCCGGTCGCGGACGGCGGAGCTGCGGCGGGTGGAGATCCGCGAAGGCGACGCCCACGCACTGCCCGTCGAGTCGGGGACGGTGGACCGCGCCAGGACCGACCGGGTGCTGATGCACGTGACCGAACCCCTCGACGTGCTCGGGGAGTTGCGTCGCGCCACCCGGCCGGGCGCACGCATCGGGCTGGCCGAGCCCGACTGGGACACCCTGATCGTCGACTCCGAGGACCTCGAGACCAGCCGCGCCTTCACCCGTTTCACCACGGAGGAGGTGGTGCGTAACGCGACCGTCGGACGCGGCCTCGCACGCCTCGCCGGACGGGCGGGCCTCCGCGTCGAGGCCGTGGACGCCACGACACCCGTCTTCCGCGACTTCCAGGAGGCGGACCACACGCTCGGCCTCGGCCGCAATCTGCGGAAGGCCATCGACGGGGGTCACATCGACCGGGCCCGCGGCCGTGACTGGTTCGCCGGCCTCGCCCAGGGGCCGTTCTACGCCTCGTTCACGCTGATCAGCGTGGTCTGCTCACGCTGACTCGTCGTCCGGCCGCGACGGCATCGGCGTCGGCGCTCGTCCGGGGCGGCGAGCGGCACTTGTGATCCGGCCGGGCGGCCGGGGGCACACGCGAGCACCGTCCCGGCCGGGCGCACGCGGGAGCACCGTCCCAGCGGGGCGCACGCGGGAGCGCCGTCTCACGGGTGCATGCGCGCCCCCTTCAGTACCTTGTCCACCGCGTTCTTCGGGCCGTGGACGGCCAGGCCCACCACATCCAGGTCCGTCGTGCCGACCGCCCGTACCGCCGCGCGGTTCGCCGCGTCGTGGCCCGTGGCGAACAGGTCGCCGGTGAAGACCGCGCGGGGGAGGGCCCGGGTCAGAGCACGCGCGTGGGCGGCCTTCAAAACCTCCTTCGTACCCTGGAAGACCAGGACCGGCTGGCGGAACATCGGCAGGTACGGGACGGAGTCCGCGTCCTCGTACGGTTCCCCGATCACCTCGGGGACCTCGGTGCCGAGGCCGCTGACCAGGAACGCGGTGACGTTGAGGCGCTGCCAGGGTTCCAGGTCCTCGCGCAGCAGTACGGCGATCTTCGTGTCGAAGCGGGTGCTGGTGGTCATGGGGTGAGACTGCCGGTCCGGGCGCGGCGGCGTCTTGTACGTTGTTTGCATGCCCTCCCAGGCGACCTCCCGGGCGGCCACGGCGTCCCGGGCGGCGGTGTCCGCCTGGCGGCCCCGCGTCCCGGGTGTCGTCGAGGTGTTCCACGCCCGCTTCACCGAGTACGCCTATCCGATGCACGTCCATGACGCCTGGACGCTGCTCATCGTCGACGACGGCGCCGTACGGTACGACCTCGACCGGCATGAGCACGGCACCCCGCACGACACGGTGTCGCTGCTGCCGCCGCACGTTCCGCACAACGGCGCCCCCGCCACCGCCGGCGGCTTCCGCAAGCGGGTGCTGTACCTCGACACCAGCCGCCTCGGGGACGATCTCATCGGGGCCGCCGTCGACCGGCCCGATCTGCGGGACCCGCTGCTGCGGCTGCGCGTCGGACAGGTGCACGCCGCGCTGGTACGGCCCGGGGACGAGCTGGAGGCCGAGAGCAGGCTGACGCTGGTCGGGGAGCGGTTGCGGGAGCATCTGCGGTCGCGGGAGGTTCCGGGCCCGCCCCGGCGGGATCCCGTACTCGCGCGGCGGCTGCGGGAGTTGCTCGACGCGCGGGTGGTGGAGGGACTCACGCTGGAGGAGGCGGGCGCGGTGCTGTCCGCCCATCCCGCCCATCTCGTACGGGCGTTCAGCGGGGCGTACGGCATCGCACCGCACCAGTACCTGACGTCCCGGCGGGTGGGGCGGGCCCGGCGGCTGCTGCTGGAGGGACGGTCACCGAGTGGTGTCGCGGTCGCCACCGGGTTCTACGACCAGGCCCATCTCACCCGGCACTTCCGGAAGCTGGTGGGGGTCACTCCGGGGCGCTACCGGATGACGGACGCTGCAGCAGGTGCGTGAAGGCGTCCAGGTTGCGGGTGGACTCACCGCGGGACACCCGCCAGTCGTACTCCTTGCGGATGGCGGAGGCGAAGCCGAGCTCCAGGAGGGTGTTGAAGCTGCCGTCGGCGGCCTGGAGGACCTGGCCGAGGAGGCGGTCGATCTCCTCCTCGGTGACGGCGGGGAGGGGCAGACGGCCGGTGACGTAGATGTCGCCGAGCGGGTCGACGGCGTAACTCACGCCGAAGAGCTTGAGGTTGCGTTCCAGGAGCCAGCGATGGACTCCGCCCTCGTTCTCGTCGGGATGGCGGATGACGAAGGCGTTGAGGGAGAGCGTGTGCCGGCCGGCGATCAGCGAGACGGTCGTGGACAGCTTGCGGGTGCCGGGGAGTTTCACCACGTACGAGCCCGGCGCGGGGCTCTCCCACTCCAGTTCGGTGTCCTTCAGCACGCTTTCGATGACCCGCGCCGCGCGCTGCTGCTCTGCTACCAGTGCCTTGTCAGCCATGGTGCGAGCGTAGGTGACGGCGGTGGGCCTGGGTCGCGGCCGTGTAGACGTCGGCCGTGGCGGCGGCCGCGGTGTCCCAGCCGAAGGACTGTGCGTGCCGGGCGGCGGACGCGCCCATCCGGTCGGAGAGGTGCGGGTGGTCGGCGAAATCGCGCAGCACGCGCGCGTAGGCGCCGGGATCGTGGCCCTGGACGAGGAAGCCGGTGTGCCCGTCCCGGACGGCGACCGGGAGACCTCCGACCGCGGCGGCGAGCACCGGGGTGCCGGCGGCCTGCGCCTCTATGGCGACCAGGCCGAAGGACTCGCTGTAGGAGGGCATGACGAGCACGGACGCCGCGCGGAACCAGTCCGCGAGCTGTTCCTGGTCCACGGGCGGGTGGAAACGGACGACGTCGGCGATGCCGAGCCGCGCGGCGAGCTTCTGCAGGCCCTCCGGCTTGGCGAGGCCGCTGCCGCTGGGGCCGCCGACGACGGGAACGCAGAGCCGTGAGCGCAGTTCGGGGCGCATGCCGAGCAGGGCGGCCACCGCGCGGAGGAGCACATCGGGGGCCTTGAGGGGTTGTATGCGGCCCGCGAAGAGGGGGATCAGGGCGTCGTCGGGCAGACCGAGGCGGGCCCGCGCGGCGGCGCGGCCGTCGGTGGGGCGGAAGCGGTCCAGGTTCACGCCGGGGTGGACGACGGCGACCTTGCCGGGGTCGGCGGCGTAGTGCTCCACGAGTTCGCCGGCCTCTTCGGCGGTGTTGGCGATCAGCCGGTCGGCGGCGGTGACGATCTGGGTCTCGCCGATGACGCGGGCGGCGGGCTCGGGGGTGTCGCCGTCGGCCAGGTTGGCGTTCTTGACCTTGGCCATGGTGTGCATGGCGTGCACCAGGGGGACGCCCCAGCGCTGGGCGGCCAGCCAGCCGACGTGGCCGGAGAGCCAGTAGTGGGAGTGGACCAGGTCGTAGTGGCCGGGTCGGTGGCCGGCCCAGGCCTGCATCACGCCGTGGGTGAAGGCGCACAGCTGGGCGGGCAGGTCCTCCTTGGCGAGGCCCTCGTAGGGGCCCGCGTCGACGTGTCGTACGAGGACACCGGGGGCCAGTTCGACGCTGGGCGGGAGGGCGGCGGTGGTCGCGCGGGTGAAGATCTCGACCTCGATGTTGATCGCGGCGAGACGCTGCGCGAGCTCCACGATGTAGACGTTCATGCCGCCCGCGTCGCCGGTGCCCGGCTGGTGGAGCGGGGAGGTGTGCACGGAGAGCATCGCCACGCGGCGGGGCCTGCGGTGCAGGCGCAGCCGCGCCTGGGCGGCGGGGGAGCGCCGCCCGAGCCTCGCGATGTACTGGCTCACGTGGCGTTCCTCCTCGCTGTGGGCACGGTTTCCGGAGGGTCGTGCGGGCCCTCGGTGGCCTCAACACCGGAGGGTTCGGTTCCCATTTCCGGTCGGGCTCTCCGGATCCGGTCTTTGCCGAATCATTACCGGCCGTCGCTCAACCGTTCGAGGGGTGGGGTGCGTGGCGCCGGGGTCGCAGACGAGACGGGGGCCCGCACTCCGCAGCTCGCGCCGGGCGAAGCCCGCACTCCGCGGTCGGTACTCCGCGCGGGTACCCGCTTACCCTCATGGGTATGACAGTCCGCGCCGCCTCCCTCCCCGTCGTGGGCACGGTGACGCGTGGGACCACCAACCCCAACCGGTTGCGCCGCATGGACCGCTGGATCGCGGCCACGCACGGTGCGGAACTGCGCCGCGCGGAGGATCCCGTCGCCGTCGATCTGGGCTACGGCGCGGCGCCCTGGACGGCCGTGGAACTGCTGGACCGGCTCCGCACCGTGGCGCCCCGCGCGCGGGTGACGGGTATCGAGATCGAACCGGCGCGGGTCGCGGCGGCCCGGCCCTACGAGCGCGAGGGGCTGGTCTTCCTCCGCGGCGGCTTCGAGATCCCCGTGCCGGGACGGCCGGTGCTGATCCGCGCGGCGAACGTGCTGCGCCAGTACGACGAGGCCGAGGTGGCCGCCGTGTGGCGACGGCTGTGCGCGCGGCTCGCGCCGGCCGACCCGGTGACGGGCTCGCGCGGCGGGCTGCTGATCGAGGGAACCTGTGACGAGATCGGACGCCGGCACGTCTGGGTCGCGCTCGGGCCCGAAGGGCCCCGCACGGTGACCCTCGCGACCCGGCTGGGCTCGCTCGAACGCCCGTCGGACCTGGCGGAACGGCTCCCGAAGGCACTCATCCACCGCAATGTCCCCGGTGAGCGGGTGCACGCCTTCCTGCGCGACTTCGACCGCGCCTGGGCGTCCGCCGCGCCCTACGCCTCGTACGGCGCCCGGCAGCGCTGGATCCGGACCGTGGGAGACCTCACGGCCGACTGGCCGGTGACGGACGGACCGGCGCGGTGGCGCCAGGGGGAGATCACGGTGCGCTGGGAGGCGCTGGCCCCGCGGGGATGACACGGCGCCGGACGTGTCAGCGACACGGACTTCGGCACCGACCCGCCGGCCTGCGCGTCCGTCACCGTCCATGACGGGACCGGCGACGCACCGCCGGGCCCCACGCGGCGCCCCTGAGGTACGCGCTCGTGGTGACGCCCCGCGCCCCGTGCGGTCCAGCCGCCCAGGCTTTTCCAGTGGGCGGCGAGCGCGCGGACCGCTTCGGCCGTCTCGAGAGAGTCGTCCCCGGCGAGCTGGCGGAAGAACCGTTCCGCGCGGGTCTCCTCGCCCGGGCGCGGCAACTGGCCGATGCCCCTCCACCCCGGCGCGGGACGCGGCGGCAGCGGTGCGGGAGTGCGCCGAAACGGGTACGGCCCGGGGACCGGCGGCGGCCTCGCGGCGCTTCCCGGCAGAGAGGGCCGCACGGAAGCGCCACCGGGGGAACGATCTCCGCGAGTCGTTCGTCACACTGGCGGGGCGATCGTCCCGCCGGGACGACGGGCGGGGAGAGGCGGGCAGTACTCCCTCTGTCGCTTCGCGCGTCGACATGGCAGCATCCCCCCGACAGCCAAAGTTACTGACGGTTAATCAGGTGGGGGTGGCGTCATGGGGACAGGCAAGCGCGGGCTGCTCACGGCGGCCGTGACCGTGGTGTGCGCGGTCACGCTACTGGCGGCGCCGGGCACGGCGTTCGCGGCGCACGCTCCCCCGTCGCCGCCCCCGGGCACGGCCGCGAGCGTCACCGTGGTGGTCACCGACAGGCAACTCGAAGCCGTACGCAGGAAACTCGAGAAGCTCTATCACGCGGCGGCCGTGGCCACCGAGGAGTACAACGCCGCCGAGGAGAAGGCGCAGAGGCAGTCGGCCGAGATCGTCCGGCTGGCGAAGAAGATCGTCGACGGCCGGGAGAAGCTGGACGAGCTGAAGACGCGCGCGGGCGCCGCGGCCGCCGCCCAGTACCGCGGTGGCGGGCTGCCGCCCGAGGCGCATCTCATGCTGAGCGACGACCCGCAGGACTTCCTCGACGGCGCGGGCCGGGTGCGGCAGGGCGAGCACGCGACCAGGGGACTGCTCGGCGAGAAGACCCGCATCCAGCAGGACTTGGAGCAGTACGCGCAGGACGCGGACGCGCAGTGGAAGAGGCTTGAGGCGGGCCGCAGGGCCAAGGCCACGGCGCAGAAGAAGATCGAGACGCAGATCAAGGCGGCCGAGAAGGTCGAGTCCGAGCTGGAGCAGGAGGAGAGGGAGCGCCTGACCCGCCTCGAGCGGCAGGCCGCCGACCAGGCCCAGGCGAGCTGGCTGGGCTCCGGCATCCTCGACGAGATCGACGGCAAGGCGACGCGGCAGGGCAGGAAGGCCGTCGCGTACACCACGGCGCAGATCGGGAAGCCGTACCAGTGGGGCGCCGAGGGCCCGAACACGTACGACTGCTCCGGACTGACCTCGCAGGCCTGGATATCGGCCGGGCTGAGCATGCCGCGCACCTCACAGGCGCAGTGGCAGCAGCTGACGCGCGTCGGCGTCGAGGACATGCGGCCCGGTGACCTCATCATCTACTTCGGCGACGCCAGCCATGTCGGGATGTACGTCGGCGACGGCGTCATGGTGCACGCCCCGCGGCCCGGACGGTCGGTGACGCTGGCGGGAGCCGGATCGATGCCGATCCTCGGAGTCGTACGACCGGACCCGGCAGCGAACTGACCGCCGGGCCGACCGCGGCGGCTCGATCCGCTCAACGGCCGGACAGTACAGGCAAAGTGACCCAAAGCACGTCGATCTTGTCGACAAACTCCCTGTGGACGTGACGTTCGTCATTCCCCCGGCGTCTCCGGCCTGTCCAACTGCGTGAGCAAACGCGGCATATGACAGCGGCCGATGGCGGAGCGGCATGGCGCACACCATTCCGCTGCGGCACCGTCAACCGCTATCGTCCCCGTTCGAAGGGGCATCCCCTGCTCACGCACAGAGCTGCGAGCCGGGGACAGGGCCGAGATCCGTCGCCCCCGCCATGCCCTCGGGGGGAGGGAAGGAACCCGGAACAATGCCCGCACCCGTACCGCGGCAGAGAGCGATCCCGGCCGCGGAAGGTGGTCAGGCGCCCGCTGCCGCACAGCACGAAGGCTCCGCCCAGGACTCCTCGGCGGCGAGGACCGCCGCCCCGCGGACGGCCACCGCGCCGTCCGGGAGCAGCGCCACGGACCGGACGGCCGACACCGCGCCGGACCGGGCCGAGACGGCCGCCCACACCAACCTCACACTGCTGCTGATCGAGGACGACCCCGGCGGTTCGCCGATCGTGCCGGACCTGCTCGACCAGTCCGGCAAACCGATTCGCGTCCGCACCGCCCGCAATCTCACCGAGGCCGAGCGGCTGCTGACCGACGACGTCCACTGCATCCTGCTGGACCTCGCGCTGCCCGCGCCGGGCCGCACCGGCGACGACGACGAGCTCGCCGTGCTGAAGCACGTACTCGAGATCGCGCCCCGGCACGCCGTCCTCGCCCTGACCGGCGCCGACGACACCGAGCGCGGCGCGGAGGCGGTGCGCGTGGGCGCCCAGGACTATCTCGTCCGCGACGAGCTGGACGGCCGGCTGTTGAGCCGTGCGATCCGCTACGCGGTGGAGCGCAAGCGGTCCGACTCCGCCGAGCGGCGCCTCGCCGAGGGCCGTGTGCGCGCCCAGGAGAACCGCCGGCTGGAGCGCGGCCTGCTGCCGACGCCGCTGCTGGACGGCTCCCCGCTCCGGTTCGCCGCCCGCTACCGGCCCGGCCGCTCGCGCGCCCTGCTCGGCGGTGACTTCTACGACGTCGTCCGCACCCCGGACGGCACCGTGCACGCCATGATCGGCGACGTCTGCGGGCACGGCCCGGACGAGGCCGCCCTCGGCGTGGAGCTGCGCATCGCCTGGCGCGCGCTGACCCTCGCCGGGCTGTGCGGGGACCAGCTGCTCGGCACGCTGCAGCAGGTACTGGAGCACGAACGCCCGGACGACGAGATCTTCGCGACCCTGTGCACGGTGGACATCGCGCCGGACGGCCGCCGGGCGGGCCTCTGCCTGGCCGGACACCCCTCGCCGCTGCTCGCCCGGCCGGGCATGCCCGCACGCCTGCTGCCGTACGACAACAACGGCCCGGCGCTCGGACTGCTGCCGAGCGCCCGCTGGCCGCGGATGCAGGTGGAGCTGGGCGCCGAGTGGAGCCTGATGCTCTACACCGACGGGCTGATCGAGGGCCGGGTCGGTGACACCGGCGAGCGGCTCGGCCAGGAGGGCATGGTGGACATGATCCGCAGGCAGCTCTCCGAGGGGCTGAGCGGCGAGCAACTGCTGCGGACCGCCGTGAACGAGGTCCGGGACCTCAACGGGGGCGAGCTGACGGACGACGTGGCGGTACTGCTGCTGGACCGGGGGCTGTGAGCCGGCCCCGCGCCGTCACCCGGCGCGGGACCCGGCGCGGGAC
>NZ_NEUB01000683.1:25418-31797 GCF_002910825.1 Streptomyces sp. SM1
CCTGCCGTGCGTCAGCGGCCGCCGTTGTACGGGCCGTAGGGGCCGTCGCTGCTGGAGCCGCCCCGGCGGGCGCGGCCGCCGCCGGGCAGGCCCCGGAGGGCCGGGCGGACGTCGACCATGTACACGATGGTCGCGATCAGTCCGATGATCGGCAGGAACGACAGGATGTTGAAGATCAGGTTCACCACGAACGCGAGGGCGAGGATGATCAGCCAGAACGGCTTGGTCTTCTTGTCCGCCGCGCGGTAGGCGTCCTCACGACGCGTCGCGGCGTCGATCAGCGCGAAGCCGCTGAAAACGATCAGACCCATGCTCAGCAGCCACATGAACCCCGCGAAGCCCTGCATCAGCACAACGTCCACCACCCGATCCGCTCGTCGTCTACGCCGTCACCGTACCCGCATCACCCGGCCCGCTATCCGGAGAACGGGCCGAACCTCCGCGGAGTGCCCGGCCCGTCACACCACTCCCGCGTGCCTGCGGCTACTTCGCGGGCGGGGTCGTCTTCTTCGCGCCGGCCTTGCGCGCCGGGGCCTTCTTGGCGGCGGCGGGCTTCTTGACCGAGGTGGCGCCGTTCGTGGCACCGGCCGCGGCGGGCTTGCCGTTCGTGGCCTCGACCGGCTCGGACCGGGGCGCGGACTTCGGCTCGACGACCGGTTCCACGACCGGCTCGGCAGCCGGCTCGACGGCCACGGCGATGTCCTCGATGCCCTCGGCGGCCTCGCCGCGCCAGGTCCTCACGGTCTGCTCGCCGCGCTCGGCGACCTTCTCGTACGTCTCCCGGGCCTTGACGGCGTACTCGGCGGCGATGCCGACGCCGCGCAGCGCGAAGTCCTGGGCGTTCTCGCCGAGCTTCTTCAGATCGGTGTCGAGCGAGCCGATGAGCTCGCCCACCTTGACGTGGAGGTTCTCCTGCGTCTCCCGGACCCGGACGGTCGCCCGCTCCTGGACGGCCTTGGGGTCGGTGTTCCGCACCTTCTCGATGCGGGCCGGCGCCTCCGCGCGCAGCTGCTCCACCAGCGCCGGCACCCTCTTGGCCTGCTGCAGCGCGAGGTCGGCGGTGCCGGCGGCGAAGTAGAGCGGGGTCGGGTCGCTGAGGGTCTTGCGCAGGTCTTCGGTGATGGCCATGGTGATGGTCCTCCCGGATATCGTTTCGGCTGAGGTTGTCGGGTGATCCGCGGCAGGCGGCCGGTGCCCTGGTCCGGTTCAGCCGGCCGTCCGCCGCGGACCGGAGTCACTGCCGCCGCTCGCACGGGGGCGGCGCCCGGCGGACGTACCGCCGTCGGCCGTACGGCTCCGGCGTATCACGGCATCGCCCTCCGGCACGTCCACCGCGCGGTCACTCGCGTCGACGGCCCGGGACACCCCGGCCGCCTCCGTCGCCTCACCGTCCTCGGCGCCACCAAACCCGTTCTCCTTGCGGAACGACTCGTAGATCTGGAGCAGCACCTGCTTCTGACGCTCGGTCAGTGTGGGATCGGCGAGCAGCGCGGCACGGGTCTCCATCTCGTCCCGGTCCCGCTCCGCGTCGAGGATGCCGGCCCGGACGTACAGCGTCTCGGCGGAGATCCGCAGCGCCTTGGCGACCTGCTGCAGCACCTCCGCGCTGGGCTTGCGCAGCCCGCGCTCGATCTGGCTGAGATACGGGTTGGACACCCCGGCGGCGTCGGCGAGCTGCCGCAGCGACAGCTGCGCGTTGCGCCGCTGCTCGCGCAGGTACTCACCGAGATTGCCGACGTTGAGCGATGCCATACCCCCACCCTGCCCCACCCCGCTAACTATTGCAAGCAACTGCTTGCAATAGTGCGCCACGGCACACCGCTTCGACCACGTGCCGTCCGCCCGGCGGACAGCCGGTCGCGCTGAGTAGCCTGGTGCTCGTGATCGTGTGGATCAACGGGACCCATGGTGTGGGCAAGACGACCACCGCTCCGCTCGTGCGGCGACTGCTCCCGGACGCGCGGGTGCTCGACGCCGAGAAGGTCGGCGAGACGCTGATGGACATCACGCCGGGGCTGCCCGGCACGGACAACTTCCAGCACTGGCCGCCGTGGCGGCCGCTGGTGGTGGAGACCGCCCGCCGCGTCCTCGACTACACGGGCGGCACTCTGGTGATGCCGATGACCGTCCTGGTCGAGGAGTACTGGCGCGAGATCAGCGAGGGCCTCGCCCGGCACGCCGTCCCCGTCCGGCACTTCGTCCTCCACGCCGACCAGGAGACCCTCCGCGGACGCATCGAGGGGGACACCGTGCTCGGCCCCTCACCGTTCCGTCTCCGACACCTGGCGGCGTATGCCGAGGCGGCCCGCACCTGGCTGCACGCCGAGGCGGAGGTCGTCGACACCACGCACCTCGTACCCGCACAGGCCGCCCGGCGGATCGCGGAGGCCGTCGAGGCGGGCGTCGAGGCGACCGTCAACGGGTGAGAGCCGCCGGCGCCGAACCGGTCCCGCGCGAAGGCCACCGGCGGCAGACTGGTCCGCATGACCGCACCGTCCGACGCACCCGGGTCCGACCTCCACCGCTATCTCCAGGAAGCCCGCGACGCCCTGCTGTGGAAGCTCGAAGGCCTCTCCGAGTACGACATCCGCCGCCCGATGACGCCGACCGGCACCAATCTCCTGGGCCTGGTCAAGCACACGGCCGGGATCGAACTGGGCTACCTCGGCGACACCTTCGGCCGGCCGTCCGGCGAGCCGCTGCCCTGGCTCGCGGACGCTGCGGAGAGCAACGCGGACATGTGGGCCACCGCGGAGGAGTCCCGCGCGTTCGTCGTGTCGTTGTACCGCCGGGCGTGGGCGCACGCGGACGCCACGATCGCCGCCCTGCCGCCGGACACGGTCGGCAAGGTGCCGTGGTGGCCGGCCGGCCGGGACGGGCTGACCCTGCACCACGCCGTGGTCCGCGTGCTCGCCGACACCCAGCGTCACGCCGGCCACGCCGACATCCTCCGCGAACTCCTGGACGGCGCGGCGGGCGCGAGCGAGACCGGCACCAGCCTGCCGTCGACGGACCCGGCCTGGTGGGAGGCCTACCGCGGTCGGCTGGAGCGCGCGGCCCGGGAGGCGGACGGGCGGGTGTAACCGCTCCTCAGGGACCCCGGCCTCTCAGGGACCCTGCTCCTCAGGACCCCCGGCCCCTCAGGACCCCCGGCCCTTCAGTGCCCCCTCCCGATCACCCCTTCACCGCCCCCGAGGTCAGCCCCTGGACGATGTGCCGGCTGGCGAAGGCGAAGAGGACCATGGTGGGGAGGATGGTGAGCACGGCCGCCGCGGACATCGAGCCCCAGTCGATGTTGAAGCTGGAGATGAAGCCGTTCAGGGCCGTCGGCACCGTCTTGTTGCCGTCGCTGTTCATCAGCGTCACCGACAGGAACAGCTCGTTCCAGCAGTTCACGAAGTTGAAGATGAACGCGGCGACGATCCCGGGCCGCATCACCGGCAGCAGCACCCGGACGAGCGCCCCGAACCGGGACAGGCCGTCGATCATGGCGGCCTCCTCCAGCGCGTCCGGGATGTTGGCGAAGAAGCCGCGCAGCATCACCGTGCAGAAGGGGACGCACACGGCGATGTAGACGAGGATCAGGCCGAAGCGGTTGTCGACCAGCCGCAGGTCGGACATCAGCAGGTACAGCGGGCCCAGCGCGATGAACGACGGGATCATCTGGGTGACCAGGGCCGCCATCAGCAGGGCCGATTTCGTGCGGAACTCGAACCGCGCGAGGACGTACGCCGACAGTGTCGAGATCGCCGTGGCGATCACGCCCGCGACCGTGGCCACCACCAGGCTGTTGACCAGGTAGGTCCCGAAGTCCGCCGTGCCGAACAGGCCCTGGTAGTTCTCCAGCGAGAACCGCTCGGGCCAGTAGGCGAGGGGGAAGGTGAAGATGTCACCGGGCGCCTTGAGCGAGGTGACGGTGATCCAGTAGAGGGGGAAGAGGGAGAAGACCAGCCACAGGCCCAGGAACGTGAACTTGGTGGCCCGGCCGGCCGTGGTTTCCTTGCCGATCACGCCCGCGTCCCTCGCTTTCCGGTCTGCCTCTCCCGCGTCGCCAGCAGGAAGAACACCGCGAAGACCAGCAGGATGGCGACGACCAGGAGGCCGAGGGCGGAGGCCTTGCCGTAGTCGCCCTGCTGCGTGATCTTGATCATCCAGGTGGTCACGATGTGGGTCTCGTTGTTCGGCCCGCCTCCGGTCATACCGAAGATCAGGTCGGGGAAGTTGAAGATCCAGATGACGCGCAGCAGGACGGTGAGGGCCAGCGTCGTCCGGATGTAGGGGATGGTGATCTGGAAGAGCGTCCGCGCCTTGCCTGCGCCGTCCAGTGCCGCCGCCTCGTACAGCTCGTCGGGGATCGACTGGAGCGCGGCCAGGATCATGATCGCGAAGAAGGTGACGCCGTACCAGACGTTGGCGATCAGCACGGCGGTCATCGCGGTCTGCGGATCGGCCAGCCAGGCGATCGGCTCGTCGATGATCCCCGCCTTCTGCAGCAGGTCGTTGACGACGCCGAACTCGCTGTTGAACATCCAGCGGAACAGGATGCCGATGAGGAACCCGGAGATGGCCCACGGGAAGAAGATCAGCGCCTGGTAGAGCCCGCGGAGGCGGAACCGGCGCCGCAGCCACAGCGCGATCGCGAACCCGATCACCAGCTGGGGCACGATCGAACCGACCACCCACAGCAGGGTGTTGTCCAGCACCGTGCTCCACGCGGGGTCGGTGAAGACGTCGCGGAAGTTCTTCCAGCCCACCCAGGACGTGTCGGTGAGGTCGGTCAGGTTCCAGTTCCGGAACGCCATCTGGCTGCCGGCGACCATCGGGTAGTACGTGAAGACCGCCACGAAGACCGCCGCCGGGGCCATGAAGGCGGCGATGACCAGACCGCGCCGGGCGGTGAACTCCCTTCGGCGTCCGCCCCCTCCGGGCAGGGCGCCCCCCCTTCCGCTTCCGCGCGGGGGGCGCCTTGCGTACCTCGGAGGTGGACTCGGAGGTGGACGTGGACATCGCTACTTCTTCCACTTCTCGGTCCAGTACGCGTCCCAGCCCGCCAGCAGCTCCTTCGGCGTCAGCTTGCCGAGGATCATCTTCTGCACGTCGGTGTCGGCGCGCTGCTGCCACTCCGCCCACCAGGCGACCCCGCGCGGCTGCGTGACGACGAGGTACCTGTCGGGGTTCTCCGTCATGGTGACGTAGCTGGCCCACGGGCCGGTCCGGTAGAACTCGTCCTCCGCCGCCGACTTCAGGATCGGCACCAGGCTGTTCTTCTTGGTGAACGCCGTCGACGCCGCCCCCTCGGAGAGGAACTCGACCAGCTTCACCGCCGCCGCCTTGTTCTTGCTGCCGTCCGCCACGCCCCACCCGGCGGTGGCCAGCGGCTGCACGGTCTTCCCGCTGGGCCCGGCCACCAGCGGCGCGGTGCTCCACTGGCTCTGCTCGAGCGACTTGGACTCCGAGACGGTGGCGATGACCTCGGGGTCCTGGAGCAGGAACGCGGTCGAGCCGTTGGAGAAGCCCTCGACCATCTCCGGATAGCCCCAGGCCACCGACGACTTGGGCGAGGCCTCCTTGAACAGCCTCAGGTAGGTCTCCATCGCGTCGAGCGCGCCGGGCGCGGAGAAGATCGTGCTGCCGTCCTTCAGCTTGTAGCCGTTGGCCGGGTCGATGTCGTCGGCGACGTACGCCTCGATCGCGGCGGTGGCGTTGCTGTGCGCGTTGGCGCCGCCGCGGAAGGCGTAGCCGTACCGGCGCTCGGACGGGTCGTGGATCTCGGCGGCCTGCTCCAGCAGTTCCTCCCAGGTGGCCGGCGGCTTGTCGAAACCGGCCTCCTCGATCAGGTCGGTGCGGTGGAAGAGGCTCAGTCCGTAGAAGCCGTAGGGGACGAAGTACGTCCTGCCCTCGCCGTCCTCGGATGCCTGGACGGCGTTGTCGGTCAGGGCCTCCCAGCCCTTCCAGTCGGCGAGGTCCTTCTTCATGTCGTACAGCCAGCCGTTGTTCGACCACGGCCCGACGGTGATGTCCCGCACCTCCAGCACGTCGACGCCGCTGCCGGACTGGAGCATCTGCTGGATCTTCTGGTCGGCCTGCTCGGTGGGCGGCGAGACGAGGTTGACCTTCGTCTTCGGGTTCTGCTTCTCGAAGTCGGCTATCAGCTCCTTCAGCAGATCGGAGCGGGCGGGGTTGGTCAGGCTCTCGACCATGTTGAGGGTGACCGTTCCGCTGTCACCGGGGCTCATGGTGGAACAGCCGGTCAGGACCATCGCGGCGGCGGTGCCGAGCGCGAGAGCTGCCGTCCTTCTTCTCATCCTGCTGACCTCTTCCTTGGGTGTACGGGGATACGGCGGCGTGGGCCGGAGGGGGTGCCGCCGCCGGCACGGGC
>NZ_NEUB01000684.1 GCF_002910825.1 Streptomyces sp. SM1
GGTAGCCGCACAGCACGATCCGGCCCCATCGCTCGCCCCGGCCGCCGAGTTCGGCACGGATCCAGCCGCCGCCCTCGCTGCCGCCGGCCTGCCGGGCGACGCGCTCCCAGTCGCGCAGGACGTCGTCCACGGCCGGCCGCTCCCCCGCCGTGCCGAGGACGCGGTGGGCGAGGTTCGCGACGACGACGGGGCAGGCGCTGTGCCGGGCGACCTCGTCGAGCAGGCGCTGCAGCGGGGCGCCGGTGGTGATCAGCGCGGTGAGTTCGGTGCGCACGGCCTCGGAGAGGCTGACGGCGGCGAACTTGCTCCGCACCAGCCGGGACTGCACCTCCTCCGTCAACTGGGCGAAGGGGAAGGGGCGGTGGAGGACGACCAGGGGCAGTTGGCACCGCTCCGCCGCCCGCCGCATGGCCTCCGGCGGGGCCGGGAAGGCCCGGCCGAGTCCGAGGACCACGGCGGACGCCTCGGCGCGGTGCATGGAGCGGACGTACTCCGTCTGCTTGTCCTCGTCGCCGGCGAGCAGCACTCCGGTGGTGAGGACCATCTCGCCGCCGCTGAGCATCACTCCGACGTCGGCCGCCTCGGCGACGTGCACCCAGCGCACCGGCCGGTCCAGCCGGCCGGCGCCCGCCACCACCTCGGGCTCCCCCGCGAGCACCCGATCCAGGGCGAGGACCTGCCGGACCGAGAGGGCCGGTGCCGGTGGCTCCCAGGTGGTCATGGCAGCGTCCTTCTGTTCGGTGTACCGCCTACTGGATGCTCCGCAGCGCCTGTTCCAGGATGTCGGCGCCCTCCTCGGCCTCCGCGACGTTGAGGGACAGCGGCGGGGCGACGCGCAGGGCGCTGGTGTCGTGTCCGCCGCCCTTGCCGATGAGCAGGCCGCCCTCGCGGGCCGCCTCCAGGACGGCGGACGCCGCCTCGGGGTCGGCCTCGTCGGTGCCGGGCGTCGTCAGCTCGATGCCGATCATCAGCCCGCGTCCGCGCACCTCCCGTACGGCCGGGACCTGGGCGGCGGCGGCCCGCAGCCGCTCGATCAGCAGGCCGCCGACCCGGCGGGCGTTGCCCTGCAGGTCGTGCTCCAGCAGGTAGGTGAGGTTGGCGAGGCCCGCCGCCATGGTGATCTGGGTGCCGCCGAAGGTGGAGATGCTGTTCGAGTCCAGGCAGTTCATGATCTCGGCGCGGGCGACGACGCCGCCGATGGACATGCCGTTGCCGATGCCCTTGGCGAAGGTCAGCATGTCGGGCGGGCCGCTGCGGCCGTGCGCCTGCCAGCCCCAGAAGTGCTCGCCGGTGCGGCCCCAGCCGGTCTGCACCTCGTCGGCGATCCAGAGGACGCCCCGCTCGTGCAGCACCTCGCGGAAGGCCGCGTACAGCCCGTCGGGCGGCGAGGTGAATCCGCCGACGCCCTGGATGGGTTCGGCGATCAGCGCGGCGGGCGGGCGGGTGTGGCCGAGGAGGTCCTTGAGGTCGTCGACACAGGCGGCGACGAAGTCGTAGTCGTCGAGCGCGGCGAACGGGCCCCGGGTGCGTACGCCGCCGTGCACGTACAGCGTCTGGAGCGGGGAGAGCGAGGTCGGGGACCAGCCGCGGTTGCCGGTGATGCCGACCGAGCTGAAGGAGCGGCCGTGGTAGCTGTTGCGCATCGCCAGGACCGTGTTGCTGCGCCGGTAGGTGGTGGCGAGCAGCAGGGCGGTGTCGTTGGCCTCGGTGCCGGAGGTGGTGAAGAACACCCGGGCGTCCGGGATGCCGCTCAACTTGGCGATGCGCTCGGCGAGTTCCACCATCGGGCGGTTGAGGTACAGGGTGGAGGAGTGGACGATCCGCCCGGCCTGCTCGCTCACCGCCTTGGTGATCTCGGGCAGGGCGTGGGCGGTCATGGTGGTGAGGATGCCGCCGAAGAAGTCGAGGTAGCGGTTGCCCTCGGAGTCCCAGACGTGGCGTCCCTCGCCGTGGGTGATCTCGAGGGGCTTGCCGTAGTAGAGGGCGAGCCAGTCGGGGAGCACGGAGCGGTGGCGGCCCAGCAGGTCGCCGGTCACGGCCGCACCAGCCCCTCGTAGGCGTCGGGGCGGCGGTCGCGGTAGAAGGCCCACTGCTGCCGCACCTCGTCGATGAGGTCGAAGTCCAAGTCGCGGATCACGAGTTCCTCCTCGCTGTCACTGGCGACGTCGCCGACGAACCGGCCGCGCGGGTCGACGAAGTACGACGTTCCGTAGAAGTCGTTGTCCCCGTACTCCTCCTGGCCCACCCGGTTGATCGCCGCGATGAAGTACTCGTTGGCGACGGCCGCGGCCGGCTGCTCCAGCCGCCAGAGGTGGGACGACAGCCCGCGGTGCGTGGCCGAGGGGTTGTAGACCAGCTGGGCGCCGTTGAGGCCGAGTTGCCGCCAGCCCTCCGGGAAGTGCCGGTCGTAGCAGATGTAGACGCCGACCCTGCCGACGGCGGTGTCGAAGACGGGCCAGCCGAGGTTGCCGGGCCGGAAGTAGAACTTCTCCCAGAAGCCCTTGACCTGCGGGATGTGGTGCTTGCGGTACTTGCCGAGGACGGTGCCGTCGGCGTCGATCACGGCCGCGGTGTTGTAGTAGTGGCCCGGCTGCTCGACCTCGAACACCGGCACGACGACGACCATGCCGGTCTCCCGGGCCAGTTCCCGCATCCTGCGGGTGGTCGGGCCGTCGGGGACGGGCTCGGCCCAGCGGTAGTGCCCGGGGTCCTGGACCTGGCAGAAGTAGGGGGCGTTGAACACCTCCTGGAACCCGATGACCTTCGCGCCCCGGCGGGCCGCCTCGCGGGCGTGCGCCTCGTGTTTCGCCAGCATGGACTCGGTGTCGCCGGTCCAGGTCGCCTGGACCAGAGCGGCACGTACGACGTGGGTCATGAGCTGCTCCCTGGACGCGACGTCAGCGCCTCTACGCCCGTAGAAACGGTCGTAGAGGGACGAACGTAAGCCCCTCGGGCGGCCTTGCCAAGACCATCGGGCCCCTGGCCGCGGAGTCGATCGCGTTTGACACCCCGGTGGGCGAGTCCGCGGGCCCGCCGGCTCCCGGTCAGCCGGCGAATCCCGCGACACGGAGGGCGTGCAGCAGATCCC
>NZ_NEUB01000685.1 GCF_002910825.1 Streptomyces sp. SM1
TGCCGCACTCGGGACGAACCGTCGCGAGCCGGTGTGTACACGGCTGACCCCCGCGGGCGTTGTGGGCGCCGAGGGTGCCGTCCGCCGCCCGGCGTGTTCGTGGTGCCGGCCGCCGCACCCGGCCGGAGCCGTCCGGGGGGCGCGTCCGAAGTGCCGGGGTGCCCTGACCTCTGATGAGGGCGGACGGACGGAGGATGTCGTGGGCGTTCGCGTCGGGGCCGGGGGCGGAGCGCCCTCGGTGCGGGTTTCCCCCAGGTACCCTCGTGCGGGCTCCTTCCGGGGGCGCGTGGCGAGCTTCCCGGGTACCGGGGTGATCAGCGGGTTCGTCGGACGGGTCCGGGGGGAGAATCGCCGTAGGTGGGTCCCTGGGAGGTCCTCATGCAGGTACGGTCCGTCCGCTCCGCGAAAGCGACGCGGGATCCCGTGCACCATCCCGTCTTCGCCCGTTGCTACGCCCGTGCCAGCGTCGCCGCCGAGACCCGTATGGGAATGGCGAAGATGCGCGGCAGACTGCTCACCGGGCTGTCCGGGCGGGTGATCGAGGTCGGCGCGGGAAACGGCCTGAACTTCGCGCACTACCCCGGCGCCGTCTCGGAGGTCGTCGCCATCGAGCCGGAGCAGTCGCTGCGCGCGCTGGCCGTGGAGGCCGCCCTGCGCGCCGAGGTGCCGGTGGATGTGGCGCCGGGCGTGGCGGAGGCCCTGCCGGTCAAGGGCGAGGCGTTCGACGCGGCGGTCTTCTCCCTGGTGCTGTGCAGTGTGCGGGACGTGTCCCGGGCGCTCGCGGAGGTACGGCGGGTGCTGCGGCCCGGTGGCGAGGTGCGGTTCTTCGAGCACGGCCGGGGCGGCGGCCGGGCCATGCGCCTCACCCAGCGGGCGCTGGACCGCACAGTGTGGCCGCCGCTGGCGGGGGGCTGCCATGTGGCGCGGGACGCGGTGGGCGCGCTGCGGGAGGCCGGGTTCGTCCTCGGCCCGTACCGGCGGTTGATGATGCCCGAGAACGGGCCGGCCCTGCCGCAGTCGTACTGCGTGATCGGCACCGCGTGGCGGCCGGCGGGCGACGACGCGCCCGGAGGCGCCGGCTGATCACTCGCTCCAGCGGCGCAGCTCGGCCGCGATGTCGTCCACGCCCGCCTCCCCGCTCTTGACCAGCCGGGCCAGATCGCGCACCTGCTCCGGCGAGGTGACGACCTTCAGCCCGCCGGCGACGAGATAGGCGTACGCGACGGCGGAGGCGAACAGGGCGTTGGACCGCTCCAGCGCGGGGACGTGGATCAGCAGCTGGAGGAGCGCGGCGGCGCGGGCGTGCGGGCTGTCGTAGACGGGGACGTCGAAGATCTCGGCCTCGTGGCGCGCGACGGCGGCGACGAGGGCACCCCAGTCGGTGACCTGGGGGTCGCCCGGGGTCCGCCGCCCGGCGAGCATGAGCAGCCACGCGAGGTCGATACGCAGAGGGATCAACGGCTCAGCGGCGACCTTCGCGCGTGCCTTCACGTTCCTTGCCGAACTCCTCGGCGAAGACGCTCTCGTACTGCTTCATGAAGTCGGCGGCGGCGTCCACGAAGGCGCGGCCCGCCTCGCCGGTGTCCTGCCGGACGAGTTCCTCGATGTAGCGGTTGACGCTCATCCCGCGCTCCAGTGCTCGCTCCCGCGCCGCGCGGGCGGTGCCCTCGTCCACGCGTACGTTCAGCTGGGTCTTCGCCATGACTCGAAGCTAGCGCCGGGACGCTAGCAGCGGCAAGTGCGGCGGTCCGGAAACGAGTGCCCCTTACACGGGCATCGGGAACCAAACCTGCGACGGAGACGGTCCCGCACTCACGGGGGATATCGGCTGTGGGCCGCATCACACTACCCTCGGCGCGACACACGATCGGATGTCCACGCCACAAGGAGGCGGTTTTGTCCACATCTGCTGCGGAGCACGCCCCCGGCCTGGCGCCGGGCGACGGGGTCGCGGCCCGCGCCCACGGCCTGACCAAGGCGTACGGCTCGGGCGAGACGGCCGTGCTCGCCCTGGACTCGGTGGACGTGGACATCGCGCGTGGACGGTTCACCGCGGTCATGGGGCCGTCCGGCTCGGGGAAGTCCACGCTCATGCACTGCCTGGCGGGTCTGGACACCGTTTCGGCCGGGCAGGTGTGGCTGGGGGACACCGAGATCACGGGGCTGAAGGACCGCGAGCTGACCCGGCTGCGCCGGGACCGGATCGGGTTCATGTTCCAGTCGTTCAACCTCATCCCGACTCTCAACGCGCGGGAGAACATCACGCTGCCCATGGACATCGCGGGCCAGAAGCCCGACGAGGAGTGGCTGGACCAGGTCATCGACACCCTGGGCCTGCGGGACCGGCTCGGGCACCGGCCCGCTCAGCTCTCGGGCGGCCAGCAGCAGCGGGTGGCCTGCGCGCGTGCGCTGGCCTCGCGGCCCGAGCTGATCTTCGCGGACGAGCCGACCGGCAATCTCGACTCACGGGCCGGTCTCGAGGTTCTCGGCTTCCTGCGCGAGGCCGTGGACGGGCTCGGTCAGACCGTCGTCATGGTCACCCATGACCCGGGGGCCGCCGGCCACTCCGACCTGGTGCTCTTCCTCGCGGACGGCAGGATCGTGGACGAGATGCGCCGGCCCACGGCGGAGTCCGTGCTGGAGCGGATGAAGCGTTTCGACGTGACCCGCGCGCCCGAGAAGGACTGACACCGTGCTGAAGGCAACACTGAAGAGCTTTCTCGCGCACAGAGGGCGACTGCTGCTGTCCGCCCTGGCCGTCGTGCTCTCCGTGGCGTTCGTCGCGGGCAGCCTGATCTTCTCCGACACGGTCTCCCGCACGTTCGACCGGCTGTTCGCCTCCTCGTCCGCCGATGTGACCGTGGCGCCCCGTGACGACCTCGAGTCGTCGGTGCCCACCGGAGCGGTGCGGACGCTGCCGGCCGAACTCGCCGGACAGCTGTCCCGGCTCGAGGGTGTCGAGTCGGCCCGCCCCGATGTCGAGGTCCAGAACCTCACGATCGTCGACAGCGACAACGAGTCGGTCGGACCGACCACGGGCGCACCGACCATCGCGGTGGACTGGTACGTCAGCGACCGCAGCGTGGTGGAGCTGACCTCCGGCCGCGCCCCGCGCGGAGGCGGCGAGGCGGCACTGGACGCGGACACCGCCGAGGCCAAGGGCGTGGAGATCGGCGACACGCTGTCCGTACAGGCGCAGCCCGGCACCTTCCGGGTGGAGATCGTCGGCATCGCCACGTTCACCACCACCAACCCGGGCGCGGCCCTGGTCTTCCTCGACCCGGAGGTCGCCGCCGCCGAGCTGCTCGGCGCCGCGGACCGGGCGACCACCATCTCGCTCACCGCCGCGCCGGGCGTCTCCGGCGAACAGCTCGAGCAGCGTGTCACGGCGGAGCTGGGCGCCGGCGCGTACGAGGTGCGGACGGCCGACGAGACGGCGGAGACGGCCGCCGAGGAGCTCGGCGGCTTCCTCGACGTGATCAAGTACGTGATGCTCGGCTTCGCCGGGATCGCGGTGCTCGTCGGTATCTTCCTGATCGTCAACACCTTCTCGATGCTGATCGCCCAGCGGACCCGTGAACTCGGCCTCCTCCGCGCGCTCGGCGCGGACCGGCGGCAGGTGCGCCGGTCGGTGCTCACCGAGGCGGTGCTGCTCGGCCTGGTCGGCTCGACGCTGGGTCTGGCGGCCGGCATCGGACTCGCCTTCGGTCTGATCCGGCTCATGGGCGCGTTCGGCATGAACCTGAAGACCACGGAGATGGTCGTCGGCTGGGCCACGCCCGTCACGTCGTACGCCGTCGGCGTGGGCGTCACCTTCGTGGCGGCGTACCTCCCGGCGCGCCGCGCGGCGGGTGTGTCGCCGATGGCCGCGCTGGCCGACGCGGACAGCGCCGGGGTGGGGCGGCCGCTGCGCACCCGCGCGGTGGTGGGGTCCGTCGTGGGTGTGCTCGGCGCGGCCGCGCTGACGGGCTGCGCACTGGCGTCCGAGACCTCCTCGGCGGCCTCGCTGCTGGGACTCGGGGTGGTTCTCACCCTGATCGCGACCGTCATCGCGGGTCCGCTGCTGGTGCGGCCGGTGATCCGGGTGCTGGGCGCGGGCTTCCCCGCGCTGTTCGGGTCGGTCGGCCGGATGAGCCAGCGCAACGCCCTGCGCAATCCGCGCCGTACCGGGGCCACGGCGTCCGCGCTGATGGTGGGGCTCGCCCTGGTCGGCGGGATGTCGGTGGCCAGCGCCTCGATGTCCCGGTCCTTCGACGAGCAGATCGACAGGACGCTGGGCGCCGACTTCGTGATCCAGAACGCGAACTTCCTGCCGTTCTCCGCGGAGGTCACCGAACAGGTGCGGGACGTGGAGGGCGTGGGGCTGGTCGTCCGCCAGCGGTTCGCTCCGGTGGCGGTGCGGCTGCCGGACGGGGAGCGGATCGAGACCACCGCGGCCGGGTACGACGACCGGGTCGACGACGTCACGCGCGTGACGTACACGAGCGGCGACACCGCGGCGGCCCTGGCCGACGGCGCCCTCTCCATGGACGCCGACTTCGCCGAGGTGCACGGCGTCCGCATGGGCGCCACGGTCCCGGTCGAGTTCCCCGGCGGCAGGAGTACCGAACTGACGGTGGCCGCCCTCACCGACGTCGAGGGCGGCGAGGGCTTCGGGATGGAGGGCGGGCTGGTCCTCGGCATCGCGACCGTCGAGGAGTACGTGCCGGGCGGGCAGGACTCCGCGCTGTACGTCAACGCGGCCGACGGGACGAGCGTGGACGACCTGCGCGGCCGGCTGGACACGGCGCTCGACCCGTACCCGCAGGTGCAGGCCCGTGACCAGGCCGACTACAAGGAGCTCGTGCACGAGCAGATCGCCGTCCTGCTGTACCTCGTCTACGCCCTGCTGGGGCTGGCGATCGTCATCGCCGTGCTGGGCGTGGTGAACACCCTGGCGCTGTCGGTGGTGGAGCGCACGCGTGAGATCGGTCTGCTGCGGGCGATCGGTCTGTCGAGGCGGCAGCTGCGGCGGATGATCCGGCTGGAGTCGGTGGTGATCGCGGTGTTCGGCGCGGTCCTGGGGCTCGCGCTGGGACTGGTGTGGGGTCTGTGCGTCCAGCAGGTCCTGGCCCTCCAGGGCATGACGGCCCTCGCGATCCCGTGGGGCACCGTCGTCGCGGTGGTGATCGGGGCGGCCGTGGTGGGCATCGCGGCGGCGCTGCTGCCGGCGCTGCGGGCGTCGCGGATGAACGTGCTGGAGGCCATCGCCCACGAGTGAGCCGTGCGGCGGCCGGTCCGCATCCTGGAATTCCGTGCCGGCCGCGGTGCCGGGTGCCGAGAATCGGTGCATGAGTGAGCTGCGGATACGGGCCGCCGGGCCCGCGGACCTCGACGGTGTGCTGGCGTTCTGGAAGGTGGCCGCCGAGGGCACGAGCATCAGCGACGACCGGGCCGGGGTGGAACGGCTGGTCGCCCGCGATCCCGGGGCGCTGATCCTCGCCGAGGGCGACGGCGCGCTCGCCGGCACGGTGATCGCGGGTTTCGACGGCTGGCGGTGCCATCTCTACCGGCTGGCCGTACACCCGGACCGCCGCCGTCAGGGGATCGCCTCAGCGCTGGTGGCCGCCGCGGAGGAGAGGTTCCTGCGGCTCGGCGGGCGCCGTGCCGACGCGATGGTGCTCCATCGCAACGAGACCGCGCATCATGCCTGGGGCGCCTCGGGGTATGCGCCGGAGGAACAGTGGCGGCGCTGGGTGAAGCCCCTCACCGGCTGACCCACGGCCCCGCCGGCCATTCTTTGCTGATCCTTTGCTCCTGGATGGCCACCCGGTCCTCCATGAAAGGTTGTGTGCGTCCACCCATGGGCGAGCCTCCCGGTCCGCGACACCGCGCGTCCGCTCCCGTCCTGTCCGACCATGGGACAGAGGTGACCCGATGACCGAAGTGCTCCTCCTTCTGGCGGCGATCCTGCTCTCACTCGCCTGCGGCGTGTTCGTGGCGGCCGAGTTCTCCCTGACCACGGTGGAGCGGGCGGAGCTGGAACGGGCCGTCGAACGCGGCGAGCGGGGAGCGGCGGGCGCGCTCGGCGCCGTACGGAGCCTGACCTTCCAGCTCTCCGGGGCGCAGCTCGGCATCACGGTCACCAACCTGGTGGTCGGCATGCTGGCCGAACCGTCGATCGCGGCACTGATCGCGGGCCCCCTGGAGGACATCGGCGTCTCCGGTTCGGTGGCGCGCTCCCTGGCGCTGGTGATCGGCACGGCGCTGTCGACGGTCTTCCTGATGGTGGTCGGCGAGCTGGTGCCGAAGAACTGGGCGATCTCCTCACCGCTGGCCGTGGCCAAGCGGGCGGGCAACGTGCAGCGCTGGTTCAGCGCCGCGTTCCGCCCGTTCATCACCCACCTGAACAACACGGCCAACCGCATCGTGCGCCGCATCGGCGTGGAACCGGCCGAGGAGCTGGAGTCCGCGCGCGGGCCGCAGGAGCTGGCCGCGCTGGCGCGGCACTCCGCCAGGGAGGGCGACCTGGAGCCGGACACCGCCGAGCTGTTCGTGCGCACGCTGAACCTCGCGGACCTCACGGCGGAGAACGTGATGACCCCGCGTGTCCAGGTGATCGCCCTGGAGGTGCGGGCGACCTGCGAGGACGTGGCGAACGTGACCCGGGCGACCGGGCTGTCCCGGTTCCCCGTCTACCGCGAGACGCTCGACGCCGTCGTCGGCACCGCGCACGTCAAGGACGTACTGGCGCTGCCGGCGGAGCGACGGGCCCGGACCCCCGTCTCGGAGCTGATGCGCGAACCGCTCCTGGTCCCCGGATCGCTCACCGTCGACCGGCTCCTCGACCGGCTCTCCGGCCGGCGCACCATGGCCGTGGTGATCGACGAGTACGGCGGCACGGCGGGAGTGGCCACCCTGGAGGACATCGTCGAGGAGGTCGTCGGCGAGGTCCGCGACGAGCACGATCCGCACGAGACCCCCGACCTGGACCGGGCGGGTACCGACGAGGACGGGCGGACGCTGTTCTCGGCCGACGGTGCCGCGCGCGTGGACCAGCTCGCGCGGGTCGGGCTGCGCGCGCCGGAGGGGCCCTACGAGACCCTCGCCGGACTGGTCGCCGCCGAACTGGGCCGGATCCCGGACACGGGCGACACCCTGGAGGTCGCGGGCTGGCGGCTGGACGTGGTGGACGCCTCCGGCCGCCGCGCGGCACGCGTCCTGATGCACGCGCCGCCCGGCGACCGGACCGCCGCGGAACGACGCACGGAACCGGCCACGGACACGAACGACAAGGGGGCGCGGCGATGACCGCCGTACAGCTGCTGATCGGTCTGGCGACGCTGGTCGTCAACGCCTTCTTCGTCGGTGCCGAGTTCGCTCTGATCTCGGTCCGCCGCAGCCAGATCGAGCCGTACGCCGACCGGGGCGAGCGGCGTGCCAAGAGTGTGCTGTGGGGGCTCGAGCACGTGTCCGCGCTGATGGCGGCCGCCCAGCTCGGCATCACCCTGTGCACGCTGGTCCTCGGCATCGTCGCCGAGCCGGCGATCGCGCACCTGCTGGAACCGGTGTTCCACGCGGTGGGGGTACCCGCCGGCGCGGGGCACGCCGTGTCCTTCGTGATCGCGCTGGCGGTCGCGACGTATCTGCACATGCTGCTGGGCGAGATGGTGCCGAAGAACGTCGCGCTCGCCGAACCGGTGCGCAGCGCGCTGCTCCTGGGGCCGCCCCTGGTGGCGCTGTCCCGTGCGCTGCGTCCGGTGATCTTCACGGTCAACGCCTTCGCCAACGCGCTGCTGAGGCTGTTGCGGGTCGAGGCACGCAACGAGGTCGTCGCGTCGTTCTCGGACGCCGAACTGGCCCGGATCGTGAAGGACTCCGGTGAGGCCGGGCTCATCGACGACCGCGCGCGGGAGCGGCTGCACGACGCGCTGGAGCTGGGCCGGCGGCCGGTGCGGGACGTGGCGATGCCGTTGAAGCGCGTGGTCCACGCGCGCGAGGGTGTCACTCCGGAGGGGCTGGAGCAGTTGTCGGCGGAGTTCGGGTTCTCCCGCTTCCCGGTGGTGGACGCGCAGCGGCGGATCGTCGGCTATCTGCATGTGAAGGACGCCCTGGACGCCTCCCCGCGCGACATGCCGTTCCGGCCGGCGGACATGCGGTCCATCGCGCGGGTCCGGGAGAACACGCCGATGGACGACGTCCTCACCGCCATGCGCGGCAGCCGTACGCATCTGGCGGCCGTCCTGGGGGCCGACGGACGGCTGGCGGGGCTGGTGACGATGGAGGACGTCCTGCAGGAGCTGTTCGGGCAGCGGACCTGAGCCCCGGGCACGCCCGACCGACCGCCGGGTATGTGCCACGGGATATCATCTCTGTCGCCATGCAGACGAATCCCACCCACAGCAGCCTCGTCGCCCTGGGCGACTCCTTCACCGAGGGCATGTCGGACCTGCTTCCCGACGGCACCTACCGCGGCTGGGCCGACCTCCTCGCCACCCGGATGGCGGCCGTCGCTCCCGGTTTCCAGTACGCCAACCTCGCGGTGCGCGGGAAACTGATCCGGCAGATCGTCGACGAGCAGGTCGAGGTCGCCGCGGGCATGCGGGCCGACGTCGTCACGCTGGTCGGCGGACTCAACGACACCTTGCGGCCCAAGTGCGACATGGCGCAGGTGCGGGATCTGCTGACCGAGGCCGTGGAGCGGCTGGCCCCGCACTGCGGGCAGCTGGTACTCATGCGCAGCCCGGGCCGCCAGGGGCCGGTCCTGGAGCGGTTCCGGCCGCGTATGGAGGCGCTGTTCGCCTGTATCGACGAGCTCGCCGAGCGGCACGGCGCACTGGTCGTCGACCTCTACGGGGCGCCCTCGCTCGGCGATCCCCGGCTGTGGGACGTGGACCGGCTGCATCTGACCACGGACGGGCACCGCCGGGTCGCCGAGGCGGTGTGGCAGACGCTCGGCTACCCGCCGGAGGACCCCGAGTGGCATCTCCCCCCGGAGGCGACGCTGCCGCCCCGCTGGGTGGCGCGCCGGGCCGCGGACGCCCGCTTCGCCCGCCGGCACCTCCTGCCGTGGATCGGCCGCCGCCTCACCGGCAGGTCCTCGGGCGACGGCCTGCCGCCCAAGCGGCCCGAACTGCTGCCGTACGAGACGCCGTAGCCGGGCCGGGACGCTTGTGGCTTCCGCCGAACCACCCGGTGGCTCCGGCCTGCAGGATTCGCCAGTAGAATCCGTACACTGTTCTACGCCCTGCGGGATACCCGCTGGTCAGCGCCCATTGAGAGCCTTCCCCCAAAGATCGTTTCTCACAATCTCTCACACAGGGGCTTTTTGATCACCGCCGTGGAAGGTCCCCCACGCGGTCGCCGCGGCCCTCATGTCCTCGACATCGACCGTGACGTACTTCCGCTTGGTGAAGCTGGCGTTCGTATGTCCGGCCCACGCGGCGAGGACAACGTCAGGGGTGCCGTTCACCGCGAGGTACGAGAGGCAGGAATGCCGGGCGTCATACAACCGGACCTGCCGCATCTCCAGCTCGCGCATGAGTCGGTAGGCGTGTTCCCTCAGATGCCGTGTGTTCCGAGGCCGGCCGAACTGGTCGACGACGACGTACCCCGTGTCTGTGTAGCCCTCCCCCGCAGCCAGACGCTCGCGGGCCTGGACCGCGCGGAACTTCTTCAGCGCATCGAGCACCGGACCGGGCAGCGGCAGGACCCGCTCACCGGCCTCGGTCTTCGTGTCCTTCTCGAGCACCCGCGTGTTGCCGATCATCGTGCGGGTGTTGGCCGTCTCGAGGGTGGCCAGCTTCAGGTCGATGTCCGCCCAACGCAGCCCGACAACCTCGGCCGGCCGAAGCCCCATGAGACTGAGCAGCAGCGGGGCATACAGGCGGTCGCGCTCGATGCCCGCGATGAACCGCTTCACTTCAGCTGAGGTCCACGGCTTCACCCTGGGCCGTTCCCGCCTATCGGCCTTCCTGTCGGCAAGGCTGACCCGCACGGCCTGCGCCGGGCTCTCCGCGATCAGCTTCCGAACGACCGCCCGCTTCAACGCCTCCCGCAACCGGGTAAGCACACCCTCGGCAGTCGACACTGCGAGGCGGGTGCCAGCTTCGCCGCCGCGACGTCGGCCGCTGCTCACGATGTCGTCGATGCAGTCGCGCACCTGGTCTTCGGTGAGCTCCTGCAGCCGGATGCGTCCGATGCGGTCGCGGACGTGGACGAGAGCCAACTGGTACGTGCGGATCGTCGTCTCCTCGACATCCCGCCGCTTGTACTCCAGCCACTGGTCAAGCCACTCCCCCACTGTGATCTTGTTGGGGGCGATGAGCGTGCCCGCGGACCGCTGGTGCTGGATACGGTCGCGCTCGTTCTTGACCTCGGTCTTGGTGTCTTTGGTGATGGTGATCTGTACGCGCTTGCCGTGCTCGTCGCGGCCGGCGTCGACCACGGTTCGGTAGCGGGTCTTGCCGTTCTGCAGGGTGACCTTCTTGATCTCGGCCACGGCCCCTCCTTGTTTGCCGGACAGGCGCAACGTCCTACCGGCCGGTCTCCCCGATCACACCGTCGGGATGGATGTCTGAGATGACGTCGCCCATGAACTCCCCCAGCGGCGCCAACCGTGGGGCGATGCCCTCTTGGCGGGCCTGGTGCAGCCATGAGCGGACGGTGCCCGGCTCGACGCCGCGAGCCTCGGCGACCACGTTGGCGGGCGCCTTCTCCCCACGCGCGCGCGCGGCCTGGTGTTCCTGCACGACTTCGGCCAAGCGCACCAGGCGATTCCAGCGGCGTGCAGCCCCGGCCCCCGCGTCCGGGTCGAGCTCGGGCCAGCGGTCCCTGACCAACGCGCGTGCGGCCTCGGGAATGTCGTCGGGCTTGCCCTCGGGCCAGTAGGCGCCGGCCATCTGCTCAGGGGTGGCTCGCCCCTGCCTTAGATGCAGCTCAGCGGCCACACGTGCGGCCCGCTCAAACTTGCCCAGCGGCAGGGTCTGCACGAAGGACGCGACGACGCGTAGCCGCTCGTCGACCGGCAGGCCGGGCCATGGCTCGACTCGCATCCCGCTGGGGAACAGCACGTCGCCGTCCTGGACGACGTACTCCCACGTAACCGCAAGCTGCGGGTATTCAACGGGCACGAACCTCACCCCCAAGAGCTGCAGGTGTTCGGCACCCTCGATGGGTTCTGGCCCTGTGTAGGTCTGACGCGTCCGGTGAGGCATGCCGCTCATCGTGACGGATCCGAGAGCGTTGCGCAACGACGCCAGGACAGAAGCAAAGCCGTTCCGAATCACTTCCAAGATTCATTGCGCTTCACTTCCAGAGCGTGTTGCGCAGCACCTCTAGAAGTGTTGTACTTCTCTCATGCGACCTGAAGACCTCAGGCGGATCAGTGCAGTTCGCACGCTCGCTGCTAGTGGCGAGGCGCGTGCGAAGCGGCAGGAACTCCGCCTTTCGCTGAAGGAAGTGGCGGCCGCCATCGGCTCGGCCCCTTCCACGGTTCACCGCTGGGAGCTGGGTCAGTCCGTACCGCGGGCTGCATCCGCGCTCCTGTGGGCCAAAGCCCTCGGCATCAAGACAGAGGCGACCCGATGAAGGCGCCGACGCTCGCTGAGATCCGAAGGTGGCCGGCCGTCGTGCCGGTGCCGCAGGCGGCGCCCGCGATCGGATGCAGCCGGTCTCAGCTGTACGAGCTGATCAAACGGGGCGAGGCGCCGGTCAAGACGCTGTCGTATGGCCGCCGCCACGTGGTGGTCACCGCTTCGATCCTCGCTCTCCTGGAAGCCGCCTGAGCGGCGTTGCAGCGCTAGCTCAGACGGCCCCAGCCCATCCGGAAAACGCCGAAACCCTGGGCTCAATCGCTCGCCAGCGACCCAGGGCTTCAACTGAATGGAGACACCAGAATGACACACCCCACCGTCATCCCGCCCGTTGACCGCACGCCGACCGGGCACCTTCCGGCCGTCGTCCAGGCCGCGCTCGTCGACCCGCCCGCCGGCCCGTGCCCCGTCTTCCGTGACTGCGTCGAGGCCGGCCCCCACGACCACCACTTCAACCACAACGCGCGGGTCCGCTCCGACGGCGGTGAACTCCTCCTCGACGCCGGCATGGTCGCCTTCAGCGAGGGCGACGACGACCGGCCCGTGATCTACGTGGGCGGTGAGGACTTCGCCGACGCGGCCTCGGTCCACGCGGCGACCGCGAAGCTCCGCCAGCTGCTCGACGAGGTCGACCGCATGGCCGTGCGCGTGTTCGCCGACCACGAGAAGCGCGCCTAGCCATGACCCGCCGCACCCGCGACGGCAGCCCCCGCCTCCACGGGCGGGGGCCCGCCGTGCGCGCTGTAACGGTGCTCAGGCTCGTCGACGAACGCGGTTACGTGGAACTGCCGCGCCCCACGATGCAGTACGGAGGCGTCTATCCGTACCCGACCGGAACCGTCCTCCGCATCGACATCGGCAAGGCCACCCACTGCACCGACTGGGCGATGGAAAACCTCGCCGGCGCGCTCGTCGACTGCGCCGAGATCGAGGTCGTCGGCACCGATTCGTACGGCGTTTCCGAAACGCGGCAGCACCTCTGCAGAGCACTGAGCGCGGAGGTATCGCCCGCGTGCTGAACAGCCCCTACTTCCCCAGCTCTCGCCCACGGGTGGGAGCGACGGCACACCCCCCGGAGCGCGACCTGTGAACGACGAGCAGCAGCCGATCGCCGCAGACCCTCAGGTCGTGCGGGACTGGCTGACGCACCTATATGGCGGATGCCCCGGGTTCCTCAGCATCTGCTCGGACAAGGGTGGTTGGGTCGGCCAGCGCTTCACCACCGACGAGACCGGCATCAAGGCAGCAGTTCAGTACGTCTTGGAGCTGGATCGGCAGAGGGCGACAGGCGTGTACGCGCAGAGCACTACCCTCCGCGAACACCCCCCGGTCAGCCCTGACGGGAAGAAGAGCCGCGGCGGCGAAGACCTGGCCTACGGCCTGACGCATCTGTGGGCGGACGGCGACTTCGGCACCTTCGGCCACAGCCCCGGACCGGACGACCTGCCCGCGCCGCCGGACGCGGACGCTGTGGTCAAGGTGGTGCGCGGGTCGGGGTTGCCGGAGCCCTCCGGCTGGGCCCACACCGCAGGCGGCTACAACCCGATCTGGCAGCTCACCGAGAACCAGCTCCTCGAGGACGAGGACGCCCGCGCTCGCGCGAAGGAGATCACCACCGGGCTTCAGGCGGTGCTCGCGGCGGAGGCGGCCCGGCACGGCTGGTCGTGGGACATTGGCGTCGGGAACCTCGACCGGCTCATGAAGATCCCGGGCACGGTCAACCGGAAGAAGGGCCTGGCCCGGCCGACGGCCATCGGCCCCGGAACCGGGGAGGCCTTCGACCTGGCCGACCTGGCGGCCGTCATCGTCGAGCTGCTGCCTGCTGCGCGCGAGGAACTCGAGCGTGCCGCGCAGGAGCAGGCGGAGCGCAAGGCGCAGCGCACCGGCAGGCCGATCCCCCCACCGCGGCAGGAGCGGCCCGCCGGACTGCACAGCGGTGACGGCCCCCTCGACGTCCTCGCCGACATGCTGACCTTCCGCGACCTGCTCGAACCCGAGGGCTGGACGTTCACCGGACAGTCCGGAGAGTGGCAACACTGGCTGCGCCCGACGGCTGTTGGCGATGCCCCCAGCAGCGCCTACAGCTTGAAGCACAACGACCACGTGGCAGTGAACTGGTCCGAACGCTCAGACCTGCCGGTCGGGTCGCTTCCTCCGGGACAGAAGCTCACGGTCGGCACGCTGTACGCCCACCTGCACTACGCCGGTAACACCTCGGAGGCCGCGCGGGACATCATGCGCGCGGCGGCTGGCAGGGCCGCTCAGGGGGCTGCCGGGCGGCTCCCCCAAGCCATCCTCGACGAGGTCCGCCAGCGCTGCCTGGTCGCTGTCCCGGGCGGCTCCGGTCAGGCGCCTTGGGAGTCTCCGTCGGACGAGGGAGGGGCGGACGACACGCAAGAAGCCGTGACTCTCATTGGGAAGCTGCCTGCCACGTTCTACGAGAAGCGCGAGATCTTGAAGAAGATCAGGCAGTACGCGCACTCCATGTGCTGCTCGGCTGATGTCGTCCTGTACGCCACCATGGCGCGGCTCGCCGGAATGATCGACCACAACGTCAAGGTCGACACGGGCGTGAAGAAGCCCGCTTCCCTCAACTTGTTCGTCGGCATCATCGACGGCTCCGGCAGCAGCAAGAGCACCTCGAACGAGGCATCTGAAGACCTCCTTGAAGCACCCGACGACGACCACAGACAGTTCCTCGACGGAATCCCGATCGGCTCCGGTGAGGGCATCGCCGAGGCGATGATGGGCGAGGTCGACACGGAGGACTTCAACCAGCTCGACAAGAAGAACCAACCGAAGATCGTCAAGGTGCGGAAGCAGGTCCGACACAACCTGTACTTCTACATCGACGAGGGCGAGACGCTCATCCGCATCGCCGGCCGGGACGGCGCGTCGCTGTGGCCGTCGATCCGGTCGGCATGGCAGGCCGGGACGCTCGGGCAGACGAACGCCACCGCCGAGCGCCGCAGGTTCATCAAACGCGGCACCTACTCGATGGGCCTAGTCGCTGGCTTCCAGCCACCCAACGCTCTGGTTGTCCTCCGCGACAACATCACCGGCACGGCGCAGCGTTTCGTGTGGTGCCTCGCCACCGACCCTGACATCCCCATGGATCCGGTGTCCGCGCCGGACATCGACTTCGGTCATCCCCAGAACCTCCAGGCCGTCACTTTGACCATGCCAGACGAGATCAAGCGGAAGATCCGCACCGAACTGGTGCTGCGCAACTCGGGTCGGCTGATCGTTGACCCGCTCGACGTCCACGCCAACCTTGCGAAGGCCAAACTCGCCGGCCTGCTGGCGCTGCTCGACGGGTCCCGTACGGCCGTCACTGTGCAGGACTGGGAGTTGGCTGAGGAGATGTGGGCGGTGTCCTGCACGCTGCGTTCAGCCATCTTGGAGCGCGCTTCCCGGGAAGAGTCCGCCGCCGCGCAGGCGAAGCGCGAGGAGCGCGTGGAAGACGCAGTGCAGGCGCATACCGCCGTAACCCGTGCTGACGCCCGGTTCGAAGTGCGCGCTCGCTGGTGCGTGAAGAAGATCCGCGAGGGAGTTCGCCGCGAGCAGCTCATGGAGAAGGCGAGCAGTAAGTGGCGCAAGGAAGTCCCGGCGGGATACGAGCTTGCGCTATCTCGCGGGTGGCTGGTCGAGGACGACGAGGGCCGCGCAGAGGTCGGCGAGGGCGCGCCATGACGGTGGCTGGACCCGCTGGACCCCTGGACCCCGCTGGACCGTGGGGCGTGTGGGACGGAGGAGTGATCGTCGAGCCGTTCGCAAGATCACCCGCCGAAGCGCTTACGGCCCTCTGATCAGCGGAAAGGAATGTAGTTGAAACTTAAACTATGAGAACCCACTTTCACACACGAGACGACTCTTACCGCTCACCCGCGCGGGTCCAGCGCGAAGGTCCAGCGGTCCAGCAAGCGGACGAAAGTCGCATAAGGAACGGAGACCCCATGACCGACTACGAAGCCATCAAGGCCGGCGCAAAGGAAGCCGTCACCGAATGGCTCGACACCACCCACGGCCAGGACGCCATCGCCAACGGCGTGAAGTTCGCCGTCCTCGGCTGGTTCGAACTCTCCACCACCGGCCAGGCGCAAATCCCGTGGGCCACCGAACGCGCCGTCACCGCCTGGCTCGCCGAGAACCGTCCCGCGCTGCTCCGGACTCTCGCCGAGACCATGGCCAACCGGAGGACCCCATGACCGAGTCGACGAGCCACGTCGAGGCGCAGGTGCAGGCCCGCATCGCCGCGGCCCGCGTGAAGGTCCAGGCCGCCCGGGAGCGGCGTGAGGAACTGTCCGCCGCCCACCGGCGCGGCCTCGCAGCCCGGCACGCGACCAAGCTGCGCCGCCTCAAGGACACCGAGCAGGAGCGCGACGACGGGCAGGACCACGACGACGAGCAGCACGACCACTGAACTCCGGCCGCCACCCGGCGGCCGGCCAACCGAGAAGGAGCACCAGTGACCACGAAGACCACCAAGGCGGAACGCACCGCCAGAACCGAGAAGCGACGCATCAACCGCGAACTCCGCCAGCTGCGCATGGAGCGGAAGCCGTACCTGTCCGGCGCGTGGATCACCAACCGCGGCTGGTGGGGCGTGCCGTACTGCGACCGGCCGTGCGGAACCGGAATGTGCGAGGGCTGCGCGTCACGCGAGTACGGCCTCGCTGAGGCCGCGCCGTTGACCGCCCGGATCGAGGAGTTGAAGCAGGAGCTCGAGGAGCTCACCGCCGGGCCTGCGCCGACGAGGAAGGCCACGGTCATCACGGGCCGGGGCGAGCAGCTCGTCATGTTCGTCTGACCCGCACAACGGAACGGCCGCCCCGCGGGTACCGGGGCGGCCCACCCCCAGCACACCACACCGAAGGAGACCCCGATGCCCACCAGCGTCATCAACTTGAAGAACGGGCCGAACGGCCACAGCCTCATCCGCGACTACGGCCCCCGCCTCGAGCGCGCGCCCAAGGAAGTCGTCTACGTCGGCCGCACGATGAAGGGTGTACGGGCGGGCGGCTGGAACCTCACCGCGAGCCCGCTCGAGAACCCGTTCACGGCGAAGCTGATCGGCTCGAACGAGGCGGCCGTGGCGGCATACTGCCGGCACCTCCTACAGGATCCCAGCCTGTTCGCCCGGGTGCAGCTGCTGCGCGGCTCCACGCTGGCGTGCTGGTGTGCGCCGGAGGCCTGTCACGCGGACGTTCTGGCGCGTCTGGCGGACGCGGAGCGGGCCGACTACCAGTCGCTGCTGGAGTCGTGGGCTGCGGGCTCGGGCAGGGCGGAGCGGGACGCGGAGGCTGCGCAGGCGTGGCAGCGGCGGGTCTCCGGGAAGTGAGCGCGGGCCTGGTCGTCGTCCTCGGCGGCCGGGTCCTGCCGTGGTAGCTTCGCCTCCTTGGCGAGGCATGGCACGGCGACGATCCCACCCGATCCGAAGCCGGAGACGAACCGTGCCCACACCCTTCAGCGCTGACCACCCGCGCACCCACCTGATCCGCAACCCGCGCTCCCATCTGTGGCTCAAGGCCGTGCACGAAGCCGGACATGCCGTCGTATGCCTCGCCGTAGGCGGCACCTTCAGCTACGCCACGCTCCGCTCAACCGGTCACGGCAGCATTGCGGCCCATGTCGGTGGCGTGAGGTGCCCTTCTCCCCAGCTCGATGCGATCGTGACGTGCGCGGGCGGACTGGCTCAGCTTCATACGGACCGAGGTGCTCGTGCCGTAAACCGCGTGTACGGCGCCATCGGGGCCCCCGACTCCGGGTGCGGTGACCTGGGGTGGCTCGTCGAGCTCAGCAAGGATGAGACGGTCGACATGGACGCCGCGATGCGGTCGGCGGCGACTGCCACGGCTGTGCTGCAGCCGTTGATCGAGGTGGCGGCCGTGGCGCTGATGGAGCCCAAGCCGCTCCGGGCCATGAGTGCTCTGGAGATTGAGGCGGCGCTGGGTGTGCGTCCTGGGCCGTGGGTTGCTGCGGCGGAGCTGCTGCTTGAGGCGGAGGGGATGGACTACTCGCCGCCGGACAAGTGGTTGCTCCGGTATGTGAGGGAGCGTCTCGGCGCAGTTTGACCGCGGGCCCGGTTCGTCTTCGGACGGCCGGGCCTTCGCGCGTGAGCTGATCATCTTGAAGGGGAGGCACAATCCGGTTATGGCCACCACGTATCCGGCGCGCTGCCCGGTCGTGCAGACGAACGGGCGCGGGTGTGCGCTTCCGGCCGGGCATCGGACGAACCATCCCGGTCTCGGTCGTTGCCGTGGCCACGGTGGTGGACAGCAGCATGTCGAGAGGATTTGGGCCATGGCACTGGAAGAGGCGGAGGCCGCGAACGTCACTCCGCAGGAGGCTCTGTTGGGCTTCGTTCGGTCGGCGGCGGGGCAGTCGGCGTTCCTCGGTGAGGTGGTGAGGGCGAAGCTTCAGCGGCATGTGGCGGATGGTGGGGATCCGCTGGATCCGCCGAAGGAGCTGGTGTTGTGGCTGCGTCAGGCGCGGGATGAGCGGTCGGCGGCGGCGCGGATTGCGAAGAGCGCGGTGGATGCAGGCGCGGTGGCAGCGTTGGAGCGCCGGCTGGACCTTGAGGGCGAGACGGTTGCTGACGCGCTCGCCGCGGTGCTCGATGCTCTGGGTTTGGATCAGGAGCAGCGGATCTTTGCGCTTGCGGTGGCGCAGGCGAAGCTGTCGGGTGAGGCGCTTCCGTCGGGGCCTGCGCCGAAGCCGGTGGTGGAGGAGCAGCCGGACCTGATGCGGGACTTCCGGAAGTTGGCGGAGGAGAACGGCCTCGACCCGGAGGGCCTGGACGACGAGGACGAGGACGGCGACGATGACGACGAGCGGTGAGCGGTCTCCGGCGGAGGCGCGTGAGCTGGAGCTGGGGCGGGTGTTCCGGCGGATGGGGAAGGCCGCGCGCCGTGGTGACTCCGAGCGGTACGAGGAGCTGCGGGCGGAGCATGAGGCGTTGAAGGCCGCGCATGTGGCTCTGGCGCATGAGGAGCAGCGGGCGGAGGCTCGGGCGAGGTTGGCCGCACGGAGGGCTGTGGAAGGCCGTGAGCGGGCTCGTAGGCCGTGGCGGCTACCGAGGGGCTTCGCGTCGCCGTTGGCGCAGCAGAGGGCGCGTGAGGCGGTTCCTGAGTGGGTTGTGCCGGTGGGCCGTCGTGTTCTGTCGCCGTGGGCGGGTGTGCATCCGTTGAGTGAGCAGATTTGGCGGCCGGGTCGGTGAGGGTCGCGCTCGCGCTGATGGCGCTGGAGTACGAGAAGTACTACGCCGCGGCCCAGCCCAAGGGTGCCCCGGTCGGCAACAACAACGCGTCACTCCGGACGTCCGACCCGTCACACTCTGCTGATGCAACGTGCGCAGATCTGCGCACGGCTGGAGAATGGATCGAACCGCAGGCCCGGCGTCAGCAGCGTTCCGATGAACGCGCCGCGAAGGTGGTCGGTGCCTCCGGGCGCGCTGTCCAGCAGGCGAAGGCAGTCACGCGCGACGCACCGGACCTCGCCGCCAAGGTCCGCGCCGGAGTGTGGCCCGCCCCGTTTGAGTTCCGATCACGGGCGCGGGGCGGGCCGTTGTGGCCTGCCCCGGTGTGGCCGACGAAACCGCGGGGCGGGCCTTCTCCGGGAGCGTAGAGGCACTTCCGGAAGGGCACTTCCGGAAGCGTCGGAACGATCTTCGCGTGGGCGGTTCTACCGTCCGCGACATGGACGAACTCAACGCCAGCCAAGCCGCCGCGTGGCTCGGGATCAGCCGTGAAGCCGTCGACCTTGCCGCCCGTGAGGGCCGTCTGCCGGTGGTCTCCGGGGAGGGGCCGCGCCGGTTCACGGTCGACGCCCTGGAGGTGTTCCATCAGGCGCGCGTGGCAGGGCACATTGCCGCCCTGGAGCGGATCCGGGAGACGCCGGTGTCCGCGGCCGGCAAGGTGCGTCGGGCGCTGGACGAGAAGGGCAACGGGCTGCCGCGCTCGTTCACGGCGAAGCTGAACGCGATGCCGATTCAGCGGCGGGTGCTTTTCTCGCAGGCGGAGTTGGCGGCGGCGTGTGTGCAGGACGGCTGCCGCTGGTGTGAGGCGCGGAAGTTCGCCGACTTCAAGGGGCTGCGGCCGCCGGAGTTCTCGCCGGCGCTCCGGGAGTTGTTCGGTGCGGATCCGTGCACGACCTGTGGGCCGGTGCTGCTGGCCCCGTACATGGCTGCTCTGGCGGCTCGGGTGTATGCGGGTGACCGGCGTCCGCCGGGCCCGCCTCCGAGGCTGTCTGAGGGTGAGCGGCGGATGGCGGAGGAGTGGGCGGTCCGGCGTTCTGTGTCGGCTGCGCGGCCGTGCCTGCCCGACGACGGGCGGGCCATGGTGGCCCGTCGGTTGCGTGAGGTGCGCAGCAAGTTGAAGGCTGCCGAGCGGGGCGGTGACCGGCGGTATGCGAAGGATCTTCGGGCGACGCTGTCCGCTCTGACGGCGGACGCCCGCCGGGTCGACGGGGGCCGGCCGTGAGCGGCGACCGCGAGGAGATCCTCGCCGCCGGACGGGCCGCCGTCGCCCACATCACGCAGGCATTCGACGCGGCGCTCGAGGACGTCGTGCGCAACGTCCAGGAGCAGACCGGCGAGCAGCTGCTCGTGCGCCGGCCGGGCGTCCTCGATGCGCGCTGGGTCGACCTGGCCCGGATGTCGTGGCAGGCCTCGAACTTCGAGCACGCGGTGCGGCTGCTGCGGCCCGTGATGGAGCACAGCGACCGGAGTCTCGGCGCGGTGCTGAAGACCGGCGAACCGTTCCTCGTCAGGGATGCGCGCAGGCATCTGGCGCAGGCGGCCGTGCTGGCCGACGACGAGGAGGCGGCACGGTGAACGCCGACCCGGACGCGGTGGTCGCCGATGGTGTGGCCCGCGTCCACGATCTCCTCGTCCAGGCGCAGGCCGCCGCTGAGGCGACGATCGCCCGGTACGCGGACGAGGTCGACGAGGTGCGCCGCGAAGTGCTGGCGGCGACCGGGGTGGAGATCGTGCCGGAGGCGCCGACGCGGGTGCCGGCCGTCATGGACGTGCCCCTTGGCTCGCTCGCTGCGACGGCGGAGCAGTGCCGTCTGCTCCTGGCCGCGGTCGAGCTCCTCGATGAGCACGTGCAGCCGGGTTCGGTACGGACGGTGGGCGCGCTGCTGAAGACGAGCGTGGACCCGCGGACGGGCGCCCTGGCCATGGACTACCTGACCCGCTCGGGGTTCTACGCCCCGGACGACGACGAGGGGGCGGCATCCCATGGCTGACCTGATCGGCACCGCCAGCATCCGTGTCGACATGGACACGGCGGCGGCCACCCGGCACATCCGCCAGTTCGCGACCCGGGGCAGCAGAGAGCTGCGTGGTCTGGAGTCTCGTCTCACCGCGGTGACCCGGGAGCTGGGCCGGGTCGGCGACCGGACGATCGGTGTGAGCGTCGACGACCGCACCGCCGGCGGCGTCGCCTCGGTGCGTGCCGCGGTCGCCGGCCTTCAGCGGCTCGGGCCGG
>NZ_NEUB01000686.1:0-4007 GCF_002910825.1 Streptomyces sp. SM1
GCCCGTTCGGGCAGCCAGGCCGACGCCGTACCGCTGTCGTCGGAGCCGGAGCCGAAGAGGTGCGGGGCGAGCTGGGCCTGGAGGTCGGCGGGGTTGGGCCGGGCCGTGGCCTCCATCTGCATGCACGCCTCGATGAGCGGGCGCAGTTCGTCCGGGAGGCCGTCGAGGTCCGGGCCCTCACGCAGCAGCATGAAGACGGTCTCGACCGGGTTGGCGCCGTGGAAGGGCGGGTGGCCGGTGGCGGCGAAGACGAGCATCGAGCCGAGCGAGAAGACATCGCTCGCGCCGGTGACGCTGCGGGAGTCCTTGGCCTGCTCCGGGGACATGTAGGCGGGGGTGCCGACGGCGACGTTCGTCATCGTCAGGCGGGTGTTCGAGACGCCGGACGCGATACCGAAGTCGATCACCCGGGGGCCGTCCTCGACGACGAGGACGTTGGAGGGCTTGAGGTCACGGTGGACGAGCCCGGCGCCGTGGATCGACTGGAGCGCCTCCGCGACGCCCGCGGCGAGCCAGCGCACCGCCTGGGCCGGCATCGGCCCGCACTCGTTCACTATCTCCTCGAGGGAGGGCGCGGGAACGTAGGCGGTGGCCAGCCACGGCACCGCGGCGCGCGGATCGGCGTCCACGACGGCCGCCGTGTAGAAACCGGAGACCGCGCGGGCCGCCTCCACCTCGCGCGTGAAGCGGACCCGGAAGAGCTGGTCCTCGGCCAGCTCCGTGCGGACCGTCTTGATCGCCACCCGTCGGCCGGACGCCGAGCGCGCGAGATAGACCAGCCCCATGCCGCCGGCTCCCAGCCGTCCCAGCACCTCGAACGGCCCGATACGCCGCGGATCGTGCTGCGTCAGCTGATCCACCACTTGCCTGCCACCTCCCCGTACGAGTCGCGCCACCACCTGTGCGCGACCGTAGTGCAGCGTCTCACCACCGCACCGCCGTGGCGCCACGCACCCCGATTGTTCCTGTCCGGGCGCCCGGTTGCGAACCGGCCGACAAATCGGGTGTCCAGGTTTACATACGACCACGGGGCGGAAAACGGCTCAGCGGCGCAGCAGCGCGAAGGACGCCCCCTGATTGTCGGTGACGACGGCCGCCGTCCCGTAGGACGCCTCGAAGGGCGGGACCTGGACCCGGCCGCCGAGCCGGACCACCTCCGCGAGCCCCGCCGCGAGGTCCTCCACGGCGAAGTGGACCAGGAGGTGGGGCGGCATCTCGGCGGCGAAGACGTCGGAGACCGGGGCGCGGCCGAAGTCGGGATCGGCGTCCGGCCCGAACAGGGCGTCGTGGAAGAGGTCGCCGTAGAAGGTGTTGGCCGCCTCGGTGTCCCGCGTGTAGAGCTGCGCCCAGGCGAAGGTGCCCGGCTCGTGCCGGCGGCCGAAGCCGGGGGTCCGCGCGCCCTGCCAGAGGGAGAACACGGCACCCTCCGCGTCGGTGACGAGCGCGGTGACGCCGAGGTCGCCGAAGGGCAGCGGCGGGGAGACGATCTGCCCGCCGGCCGCGCGGATCCGCCGGCACAGCGCCGCGGCGTCGGGGGTGGCGAAGGAGACCGTCCACACGGTGGGCAGCCTGCCGTCCGTCTTGTGCGCGAGGGAGGCGACCCCCTCCCCGTCCTTCAGCGCCCGCACGGTCCCGCGGGGCTGCTCCTCGAAGGTCCATCCGAAGAGCTCTCCGTAGAACCGCCGGCCCGCCTCCACGTCGGGCAACTGCGCGTCCACCCAGCACGGGGTGCCCTCCGCGTACTCCGGTGCCCTGTACTCCGATGCCCTGTTTTCGGCCATGCCGCCAAACTAGCCGCGCCGCCCGCACCCCGCAGACCAGGCACACCAGGGTCCGTGCCGCCGGGCACCCCATTTGCAGTCGGCCGAATAGCGCCCGCATCCCCCGTCGGTAAGCTGACGTCATGACAGGACAAGTGCGTACCGTCGACGGCCGCGTGGCCGGCCGGCGTGGGCAGGCGACCCGGCAGAAGCTGCTCGACTGCCTCAGCGAGATGCTCAGCTCCTCCCCCTACCGGGATGTCAAAGTCATCGATGTCGCCCGCCGTGCCGGGACTTCGCCGGCCACCTTCTACCAGTACTTCCCGGACGTCGAGGGCGCCGTCCTGGAGCTCGCCGAGGAAATGGCCGCGGAGAGCGGCGGGTTGACCGACCTGGTGGCGGGCCGCTCGTGGGCCGGGCGGGGCGGCTGGCAGACGGCGCAGGAACTCGTCGACGGCTTCCTGGAGTTCTGGCGGAAGCACGACGCGATCCTGCGGGTCGTGGACCTCGGCGCGGCCGAGGGCGACAAACGCTTCTACAAGATCCGCATGAAGGTCCTGAACGCGGTGAACACCTCACTGGCCGACTCCGTCGCCGAGTTGCAGGCCAAGGGGCGGATCGACAAGGACGTGAACCCGGGCGCGGTCGCGGGCTCGCTGGTCGCCATGCTCGCGGCCGTCGCCTCGCACCGACAAGGTTTCTCCTCCTGGGGCGTGAAGCAGGCGGAGATCAAACCCAATCTCGCGCTGCTGGTGCACCTGGGGGTCACCGGGCGAAAGCCGACGAGGTAGCCCCCCGGCGGCGCGCACACCCCACGCGACCTCGCAACTCCTGTCTTCGAGGCGGCGGTTCACTCCGGTGGACCGCCGCCTGTCGCGTGGTGCGGGGCGGAACTGGTCCGATGGACGAGGAAGCCTCCCCGCGCGTCCCGCGTCGCACCCGGGGAGCCCGACCGCACGCCCGAGCAGCCGCCGTCCCGGCACACACGTCGCAGGAGGCACCCACCATGGCCCTGACCCGCGAAGAACGTGAACAGTTCCTGGCCGAACCGCATGTCGCCGCGCTCGCGGTCGACGCCGGGGACGGCCGCGCCCCGCTGACCGTGCCGATCTGGTACCAGTACGCGCCCGGCGGCGACCTGTGGATCATCACCGGTCTCGACTCGCGCAAGAACCGGCTGATCGGCGCGGCGGGGCGGTTCTCGCTGCTGGCCGACCGCCTCGCCCCCACCATCCGCTACGTCTCCGTCGAGGGCCCGGTCGTCGACACCGCTCCCGCCACGATCGAGCTGCTCCGGGAGATGTCCGCACGGTACCTCCCGGCGGACAAGGTCGACGGATACGTCGACTTCGCGTGGAAGAACCACGGTGAGCAGGTCATCGTGCGGATGCGGCCGGAGCGGTGGGTGTCGTCGGACCTCGGGTCGGTCTGAGCGGGCCGCACGCCCGGCAATCGGGGCAATGTCGGGTCTGAGCGGGCCGCACGCCCGACAATCGGCGTATGGAACCCGATCTTCACGAGCTGCTGAGGACACTGCGGGTGTGGGACCCGGCGCTCACCACCCTGCCGCCGTTCGACCCCGGCGCCGCACCCGCCGCTCCGCTGCCGCTGTTCGCGCGGTGGCTGGCGGAGGCGGCTGCGGCCGGACAGCCCGAGCCGCACACCATGTC
This sequence comes from Streptomyces sp. SM1, assembly GCF_002910825.1. Classification (GTDB taxonomy): domain Bacteria; phylum Actinomycetota; class Actinomycetes; order Streptomycetales; family Streptomycetaceae; genus Streptomyces; species Streptomyces okerensis. The sequence goes on from NZ_NEUB01000686.1 coordinate 3,431, forward strand.
GCTGGCCACGACGGACGCGGAGGGCCTGCCCGACGCACGGATCGTCATGCTGCACGGCGCCGACGAGCGCGGCTGGTCCTTCGCGACCCACGCGCACAGCCGCAAGGGCGGTCAGCTCGCCGCCCGCCCGTATGCCGCGCTGGTCTTCTACTGGCCGGTGCTGGGCCGCCAGGTGCGGGTGCGCGGGCCCGTCACGGCCGCACCGGCCGAGGAGGCGCAGGCGGACCTGCACGCCCGTTCGACGGGTGCGCTGGCCGCGGCCCTGACCGGCAGGCAGAGCGGGGTCCTCGGCTCGGCGGAGGAACTGGCGCGGGCCTCGGACGAGGCCTGGCAGCGGGCCCGGCGGGAGCCCCGGACACCGGCCCCGTCGTGGACCCTGTACCGCCTGCGGCCGGACGAGGTGGAGTTCTTCCAGGGCGAGGCCCACCGCCGCCACGCACGCCTGCGCTACCGGCGCGGGGACACCGGGTGGACCAGGGAGTCCCTGTGGCCGTGACGCCGGGGGTGCGTGACGACGGCGTCGTGGCCAGGGGGACGAGGGGCGCAGGGGCGTGGCCGTGAGGGAGGGGGTGGGTCA
>NZ_NEUB01000686.1:4051-5959 GCF_002910825.1 Streptomyces sp. SM1
GGGGCGAGCCGGGCGTGCAGGTGGGCGTCGCGGAAGGCGTCGCGGCGGACCGCGGCGAAGATCGCCCCGCGCAGGGTCCCCTCGTGGCGGAACCCGCATCGCTCGGCGACCCGGCAGGACGCCCGGTGTCCGACCGCGTGGTCCAGCTCCAGCCGGTGCAGGCCGAGTTCGGTGAACGCCCAGTGCGCGGTGAGCAGCAGTGCCCGGGTGGCCACGCCCCGGCCGCGGGCCTCGGGCAGCACCCAGTAGCCGATCACGCCGCGCCGCATCACCCGGTGGATCTCGTTGACGCCGATGTGGCCCAGCACCGTGCCGGTGCCCAAGTCGGCGATCCGGAAGGACGCCGCCGTGCCCTCCGTGTCGCGCCGCGCGCCCCGGCGCAGCGACTCCCGGGCGCTGCCCGCGTCGGTGATCGGCCGGAACGGGGTGTTCCAGCGCTCGAACTCCGGGTCCGTGAGGCCGCGCAGCCACACCTCCACGTCGGCCCGGGACTCCGGGTCCCACGCACGAAGGTGCAGACCGTGGCCGCGGATCTCCGGGAGGGGCGGACGCGGGGTGTGTTCGGGTGAGGAGGACATGAGGGCATTCAAGCGCGCGATCCGCACAGACGTGATCGATCCGCAACCAATTCCGGTCTTGACCGATACCCATCAACCTGGCGCGGAATTAGGCTCGCGCTCATGACCGACTCCTCCGGCTCGCCCCCGTCCGCGCAGCCCACCGCGCCGAACCCGGCGGACCGCCCCGTCTACGTCATCGGCGGCGGACCGGGCGGGCTCTCCGCCGCGTACGCCCTGCGCGCCCGGGGGATCCGGGCCGTCGTCCTGGAGCGGTCCGACCGCGTCGGCGACTCCTGGCGGCGCCACTACGACCGGCTGCGCCTGCACACCACCCGGCGGATGTCCGCCCTGCCCGGTCTGCCGATGCCGCGCCGGTTCGGCCGGTGGGTGGCCCGGGCGGACGTGGTCCGGTACCTGGAGAAGTACGCCGAGCACCACCGCCTGGAGATCGTCACCGGAGTGGAGGTCACCCGCCTCGAGCGCACCCCGGACGGCACCGGCTGGCTGCTGCACGCCACCGGGGGCCGGGAGCTGACCGGCGCGGCGGTCGTCGTCGCCACCGGGTACAACCACACCCCGCGCCTCCCGGACTGGGCCGGCCGGGACACGTACACCGGCGAGTTCCTGCACGCCTCCGAGTACCGCGAGCCGAAGCCCTTCGCCGGCCGGGACGTGCTCGTCGTGGGCATCGGCAACACGGGCGCCGAGATCGCCGTGGACCTGGTGGAGGGCGGTGCCTCCCGGGTCCGGCTGGCGGTGCGCACTCCGCCGCACATCGTGCGCCGTTCGACCGCGGGCTGGCCCGCGCAGTACTCGGGGATCCTGATACGGCGGCTGCCGGTCGGCCTCGTCGACCGGCTGAGCCGGGTCCAGGCGCGGGTGGCGCTCCCGGACCTGTCGGCCCAGGGGCTGCCCCGGCCCGGGTCGGGTCTGTACAGCAGGGTGCTGGAGGGGGCCATCCCGGTGCAGGACGTCGGGCTGATCGACGCGGTGCGCGAGGGGACGGTGGAGATCGTGGCCGCCGTGGAGGGTTTCGAGGAGGGCGAGGTCGTCCTGGCCGACGGCGAGCGCGTCACGCCGGACGCGGTCATCGCGGCGACCGGGTACGTCCGCGGGCTGGAACCCCTGGTCGGGGGCCTCGGTGTCCTGGACGGCCGGGGCAGACCCGTGGCCCACGGGGCCCGGACGCCGGCGAACGCGCCGGGGCTCCACTTCACCGGCTACACCAACCCGATCAGCGGGAACCTGCGGGAGCTGGCGCTGGACGCCGAGCGGATCGCGAAGGCGATCGCCCGCGCGGGAGGCACCTCCCGGCTCCCCACCACGTAGAGCCCGGCGGAGCGGGTCG
>NZ_NEUB01000061.1 GCF_002910825.1 Streptomyces sp. SM1
GACCGCACTCGTTCTCGCCGCCTGACGCGAGGCGACCACCACTCCGCCGCAGGCCGAAGTAGTACGCGAGGACGCCCGTGCCGATCGCCGCCTGCAGGGCGAACAGCGCCGACTCGACCTCGCCGGACGGCGGTTCGTACAGCGGTGAGAACCAGGACTCGTAGTCCGGGGCGATCTCGGTGATCGCCGTCTCCGCCTCGGCGTCCGCGCCGGCGAACGGCTCCTCCTTGTGGTCGCCGAGCCCGAACACCAGCGGGAGCACGGCGAGCGCGGCCACGAGGAGCACCAGCAGACCGTTGATCTTCGTGTGACGGCTCATCGGGCCACCGTCCCGGCAGGCTCCGCCGGCTTCCGCCCGGCCACCGATGCCGCGAGCACGCCGAGCCGCGTCAGCTCGCCCTTGCTCGACCGCACCAGCATCCGCATCACCAGCACGGTCAGCAGCCCCTCGCTCACCGCGAGCGGGATCTGCGTCAGGGCGAAGATGGAACCGAACTTGCCCAGCGCGCCCGGGAATCCGCTGCCCGGGTCGGGGAAGGCGAGCGCCAGCTGCACACTGGTCACGCAGTACGTCGACAGGTCGGCGGCGAACGCGCCGCAGAACACGGCGGCCATCAGCGGCGCGCCGGAGCGGCGCAGAACCCGGTAGACGCCGTACCCGGCCCACGGGCCCACGACCGCCATCGAGAAGACGTTGGCGCCGAGCGTGGTCAGCCCGCCGTGGGCGAGCAGCAGCGCCTGGAACAGCAGGGTGATGGTGCCCAGCACCGCCATGACCGGCGGCCGGAACAGGATCGCACCGAGCCCTGTGCCGGTGGGGTGGGAGCAACTTCCCGTCACCGACGGCAGTTTCAGCGCTGACAGGACGAACGTGAACGCTCCCGACGCGCCGAGCAGCAGTGTGCTCTCGGGATGTTCCCTCACTTCACGGATGAGCGACCGGGCTCCGTGGACGACGAACGGCGCCGACGCGACGCCCCAGGCGACCGCGTGCGCCGGAGGCAGAAAACCCTCGGCAATGTGCATGGCTCAGCAGACCCTCTCCAGCACCTCGTGGATGGTTGACGCGCCTTGGCCGGTCTCCTGGCTGACGGGTACCACCGCCCGTGCTCCGCCTTCCCGGGTTCCGAAGAACCCAGTGGCTGCCCGTGAGGGCCGGAGCCGGACTTCCCGATCACAGTGGCGAGGGCCGCACCGGTATCGCACCGATTTCCCGTCACCAAGGCGTGGCGACAGTAATGCCCGTACAGGTGCGGTGACAAGCGGACACCGGGGGCGCACGGGTGGGAAGGGGGAGCATCCACAGTGATAGGGGGGTGACATTAGTGTGCGGCGCACAGTATAGTGTGTGTCGTGTCCGTAGAAGAACTGACCCTGAGCCAGGCGCAGGAACTGCGCCGCGGGACGGTGGTGCTCGCCTGTCTGGCGCTGCTCCGGAAACCGCAGTACGGCTATGCGCTTCTGGAGACGCTCGACGACGCGGGGGTCACCGTCGACGGGAACACGCTCTATCCACTGCTGCGGCGCCTGGAGAAACAGGGGCTGCTGACGAGCGAGTGGAACACCGACGAGTCCCGGCCGCGCAAGTTCTACCGCGTGAGCCCCGACGGAAGCCGGGTCCGGGAGGGCCTGGTGCGTGAATGGCACGATCTTGTCGCATCGATCTCACGACTGACCAAGGAGAACGAATGAGTACGGGGGTGCTCACCGAGCGCTATGTCCACGAGGTTGTCCGCCGGCTTCCGGCGGACCAGCGTGACGACATGGCCCAGGAGCTCCGCGCCACCATCGCCGACACCATAGAGGGCCGGGGCGGCGACGACCTTCAGGCGGCCGAGCGGGAGGTGCTCGGCGAGCTGGGGGACCCGGTGCGGTACGCGGCCCGGTACACCGAGCGGCCGCTGGTCCTGATCGGACCGGACCTGTATCCCGCCTACCGGCGCGTGCTGGTCGTCCTGCTGACCGGCGTGCTGCCGGCTCTCGCCCTCGGGCTCGCCCTGCTGGAGGTGGCCGACGGCGGCGGCGCCGGCGCGGCCCTGCGCGTCGGC
>NZ_NEUB01000687.1 GCF_002910825.1 Streptomyces sp. SM1
GTGAGGAGGCCGCGCCGGACGCCGGTGAGGTGCCCGGTGACGACTTCAGCGCGGAGCGCGCCGCCTCCTCCCTCGCGGGCTTCCAGCGGGGCACGAGCCAGGCCCGGGACGACGGAACCGGCGACGCCGCCGAGGACGGTGACGCCGCCGAGGACGGTGACGCCGCCGAGGACGGTGACGCCGCCGAGGACGGTGACGCCGCCGAGGACGTACCGGCGTCCGTGCCCGCCGCCGAGTTCACGACTCCGCCCGCCGACCGCCGACCGTCGACCGCTCACGAAGGAACACCGTCATGACACGCCCCGTCCCCGCCACCCACACCCAGCTGGACCAGCTGCTGACCGGACTCGTGGAACGGGTCGCCGACGTGAACCAGGCCGTGGTCCTCTCCGAGGACGGACTGGTGGTCAGCAAGTCCACCGGCTTCCTGCGCGACGACGCCGAGCGCCTCGCGGCGACCGCGTCCGGTCTGATGAGCCTCAGCAAGGGCGTCAGCATGGACTTCCGCGGCGGCCCGGTGCGGCAGGCGCTGATCGAGATGGCCCACAGCTACCTGATCCTCACCTCGGCCGGTCCCGGCGCCCATCTGGTGGTGCTGACCGGACCGAACGCGGACGTCGGCGTGGTGGCGTACCAGATGAACATGCTGGTGAAGAAGATCGGCGAGCACCTCAGCGCGGCGCCCCGGGAGTCCTCCGAGCCCGCCGTCGACCCCGGCGTGTGAGGTGGGCGGTAGCGACTCGGCCGGCCGGCTGGTACGGCCGTTCACCCTGACCGGTGGCCGGACCCGGCCCAGCCGCGCCGACTTCACCCTCATCACCACGGTGACGGCCGTGGACCCGCAGCCCGAGGGCGCGGCCCGGCCGCAGCCGGAGCACCTGCGGATCCTGCGGCTGTGCGCCGAGCCGGTCGCGGTCGCCGAGCTCGCCGCGCGTCTGGACCTCCCCGTGAGCGTGGTCGTGATCATGCTCTGCGATCTGCTGGAGGCGGGCCGGATCACCGCCCACCCACCGCACCCCGTCACCCGTACCGCACCGGATCTGGACCTGCTGCAGAAAGTGAGGGAGGGCCTTGGCCGGCTCTGACACCACCGCTCAGGCTTCCGCCGACCGTCCGGCACCCGACACGGTCAAGATCCTGATCGCCGGCGGCTTCGGCGTGGGCAAGACCACCATGGTCGGCTCGGTCAGCGAGATCGCCCCGCTGCGCACCGAGGAGCCGCTGACCATGGCGGGGCTGGACGTCGACGACCTGGAGGGCGTCGAGGAGAAACGTGCCACCACGGTCGCGCTGGACTTCGGCCGGATCACCGTCTCGGACGGTCTCGTGCTGTATCTCTTCGGCACGCCGGGGCAGCAGCGGTTCTGGTTCATGTGGAACGACCTGGCCCTCGGGGCGCTGGGCGCGGTGGTCCTGGTGGATGTGCGCCGGCCCAAGTCGAGTTTCGCCGCGATCGACTTCTTCGAGCGCCGGGGCATACCGTTCGTGATCGCCGTCAACGGCTTCCACGGTGAGCATCCGTACCCGGTGGAGGACATCCGGGAGGCGCTGACGCTGCCGGACGGTGTTCCGGTGCTGCTGTGCGACGCGCGGGAGCGGGAGTCGAGCCGGGATGTGCTGATCGCGCTGATCGACCGGCTGATCGCGCAGGCGGAACCGGCGGGCTGAACCGCCCGTGGGGTGCGGCCGGCCGGCCGCACCCCGGCGGCGGTCAGTCCAGTCCGGCCGACTTCAGCCAGGCCTTGGCCACGTCCAGCGGGTCCTTCTTCTCCAGCTGGACCTGGGCGTCGAGGTCGAGGAGGGTCTCGGTGTCCAGCTTCGCCGATACGGCGTTGAGCGCGTCGACGCCCTCCTTCGGAAGCGCGTCCTTGTGGACCAGCGGGGTGACGTTGGCGAATCCGAAGAGGTTCTCCGGGTCCTTCAGGACGACGAACTTCTCCTTCACGATGGTCGGGTCCGTGGTGAAGATGTCCGCGGCCTGGACCTCGTTCTGGGTGAGCGCCGCCTGGGTGAGCGGGCCGCCCGCGTCGAGCGCCTTGAACGACTTGAACTTCAGCCCGTAGACGGCCTCCAGGCCCTTGAGTCCCTGCTGCCTGGTCTGGAACTCGGGCGAGCCGCCGATCACCAGGTCCGGTGCGATGTCCTTGAGGTCGGCCAGGGTCGACGCGTCGGTGAGACCGTGCTTCTCGGCGGTCTCGGCGTTGACGCTGACCGAGTCCTTGTCCTCGGCCGGGGACGACTCCAGCAGCGTCAGCGCCTTGTCGAGTTCCGCCTCGACGGCCTCGTTCACCGCTTCCGCCGACTCCTGCCCGGCCTTGGGGTCGAGGTAGGAGAGGAGGGCGCCGTTGTACTCCGGCAGCACCGTGATGGAGCCGTTCTTCATCAGCCCGTACGTCGTCTCACGGCTGCCGATGTTGTGCTTGTAGCTGACGTTGAGGCCCTTGGCGCGGAGCGCCTCGCCGTAGATGTCGGCGAGCAGGGTGCTCTCGGCGAAGTTGTTCGAGCCGACGACGACGGTTCCCGTCTCGGCCTTCTCACCGTCCAGGGGGTTGTCGGAGGTGCCGTCGGAGGAACAGCCCGCGAGCAGGGCCGCCGCGGCGGTGAGCGCGACTGCCGCCGCACCGGTGTGCCTCGTCCTGGACCTGCTGCTTTTCGCGGTAGAAGTCATTCAACGATCCAATCCAGCCGTTTTACGGTCAGTCAAGAACATGGTGGTCACGGTTTGTCGCATGGGTGGGTCCGGGGCGTCGCGGGTGCGGCGGGCCGCGGTGTCAGCGCCTGCGCACGCCCGGTGAGACCGCCAGCCGTCCCGCGGCCCAGAACAGCGCGAGGGTGACGAGCGCCAGGACCGCCACGAGGGTGGCGCCGCCGACCACCTTCTCGTAGTCGCGCTGGTAAAGGCCGTCGATGATGTACCGGCCGAGACCGCCGAGACTGACGTACGCGGCGATGGTGGCCGTCGACACGATCTGGATGGCGGCCGACCGCAGTCCGCTGAGCATCAGCGGGAGCGCCACGGGCACTTCGACCTGGAAGAGGATCCGCGACTCGTGCATGCCCATGCCCCTGGCCGCGTCCACCGGCGCCGGGTCGAGGGAGCGCACCGCCTCGTATGTGGTCACCAGGATCGGCGGCACGGCCAGCACGACCAGCGGGATCATCACGGGCAGCAGACCGAAACCGATCAGCAGGACGGCGAGGACGAGCAGGCCGAAACTGGGCAGGGCGCGGGCGGCGTTGGCGACGAAGGCGATCGCGTTCCCGCCGCGTCCGGTGTGCCCGGTCAGCAGGCCGACGGGCAGGCCGATCGCGGCGGCGATCGCGAGGGCCAGCAGCGAGTACTGGACGTGTTCCCAGAAGCGCTGCGGGATGCCGTCGTAGCCCTGCCACTGGGCGCTGTCGCTGAAGAAGGCGTGGATGAAGTTCAGGACGTTCACCGGACCGCGCCCTCCGGGGTGATCTCTTCCCGCCGCGCGGCGGGTTTCCGGCGGGTGCCGCCGCGGGGCATCCACGGGGTCAGCAGCACCCGCAGCAGGACCAGCAGGGCGTCGCACACGGTCGCCAGGACGGCCATCGTGAGCACGGCGTTCACCGCGAGTTCGGGCCGGTCGTACTTCTGCGCGGCCGCGAGCAGGTTGCCGAGGGCGCCCTGGTTGCCGATCAGGGCGCCGACACTGACCAGGGAGATGCTGGAGGCGGTGGCGACCCGGAGACCGGCGATGATGGCGGGCGCGGCGATCGGCAGCTGTACCTGGACGTAGCGCCGGGCCGGGCCGAAACCCATGGCGGTGGCCGCGGCGAGGGTCTCCTCCGGCACCGAGCGCACGCCGTCGACGATCGCCGGGACGAGCACCACGAGGCTGTAGAGGGCCAGCGGGATCATCACGGTGAGTTCGGTCTGGCCGGTGTAGTCGATGAGGACGACGAAGAAGGCCAGCGACGGGACGGCGTACAGCACGGTCGTCACACCGAGCACGGGCGGGTACAGCCAGCGGAAGCGGCCGCACAGCAGGGCGAGCGGCAGCGCGAGAACCAGTCCGGCGGCCACCGGCAGCAGGGCCTCCCGCATGTGCAGCCCGATCAGGCCGAGCCAGCTGTGCTGGAGGTCGCTGGGAATGTCGAAGAAGCCGGTCACTTGGCGGCCCCGGCCGGGTCCGGGTCGGTCCGGACCTCGGCGTGGGCGGCGCGGATCGCCTCGCCGATGCTCTGCTGGGAGACGACCCCCGTCACCCGGCCGTCGCCGTCCACGGCGACCGCCCACCCGGTGGGCGAGAGCACGGCGCAGTCGAGGGCGGCCCGCAGCGAGTCGGCGCCGGGCACGAACGGCCGTCCGTACGGCAGCAGCCGGTCGGTCCTGATGTCCCCGGCGGTCAGCTCGTCGCGGCCGGCCCAGCCGAGCGGACGGCGGTCGGCGTCGGTGACGAGAAGGTGGGGCGCCCCGGCCGCGGCGATCCGCTCGGCGCTCGCGTCGGCCGGGATCACGGCGTCGGCGGTCAGCGCCAGCGCGGCGGACGGGAAGAAGGACAGCCGGCGGATGCCGCGGTCGGCGCCGAGGAAGTCCTCCACGAAACCGTCCGCGGGGGCGGACAGCAGCTCGGCGGGCGGCGCGTACTGGGCCAGTCGGCCGCCCTCGCGCAGGACGGCGACCATGGTGCCGAGTTTGACCGCCTCGTCGATGTCGTGGGTGACGAAGACGATGGTCTTGCCCAGCTCGTCCTGGATGCGCAGGAGTTCGTCCTGCAGTCCCTTGCGCACCACGGGGTCGACGGCCGAGAACGGCTCGTCCATCAGCAGCACCGGCGGGTCCGCGGCGAGCGCCCGCGCCACGCCGACGCGCTGCTGCTGGCCGCCCGAGAGCTGGTACGGGTACCGCTTGGCCAGCGCGCTGTCCAGACCCACCCGCTCCATCAGCTCCGCCGCCCGCTCCCGGGCCCGCTGCTTCCCCCAGCCGAGCATGCGGGGGACGGTGGCGATGTTGTCGGCGATCGTGCGGTGCTGGAAGAGACCGGCGTTCTGGATGACGTACCCCATGGACCGGCGCAGGGTGGTGACCGGTTGCCGCCGGGTGTCCTCACCGTCGAGCAGGATCGTTCCCTCGGTGGGTTCGACCATCCGGTTGATCATGCGGAGGGTGGTCGTCTTGCCGCAGCCCGAGGGCCCGACGAGGACCGTGATCGAGCGGTCGGGAATCTCCAGCGACAGCCGGTCGACCGCCACCGTGCCGTCCGGGTACCGCTTCGTGACTGAATCGATCCGTATCAAGACGCCGAATGCCCTTCGGGTGGCGGAAGTTTCTGACCGGGGTCGCTCGCTCTGTCGCCGGACGAGTGTAAACGGCGCCTCTGGCAGAACCCCGGAACCCCGCACCCCGGCCGGAACGGCCCCGGGCTACGCCGCCACCTGCCCCGATTCCACCGAGGGAAACCCCGCCGTGCGCCGCACCCACCGGTCCGCGGTCACGGCGAACACCTCGCAGTCGGGACGCGCGGCGGCCCACGCGGCCCCCTCCCGCCCCAGCGCGAAGGCCGCCGTCGCGACCGCGTCCGCCTCGGTCAGGGTGGGGGCGACGTATCGATCGGAACGCGGATGTGCACCGGCCTCCGGCCCCGGTGGCCGGGTGCCGCAGTATGGGCGGGTGGAAAAAGTACGACTCCTCGTCGTGGACGACGACCCGCCGATAGCCGACCTGGTGGCGACGGTCGCCCGGTACGAGGGTTGGGACGCGGTCACCGCCAACTCCGGTGAGGAGGCGCTGCGCCGCGCCGCCGAGTTCCGGCCGGACATCGTGGTGCTGGACCTGATGCTGCCGGACGTCGACGGCTTCGGCGTCCTGGACCGGCTGCGCCGCTCCGGGACGATGGCGCCGGTGGTGTTCCTCACCGCGCGGGACGGGGTCGCCGACCGGGTGGCCGGGCTGACCCGGGGCGGGGACGACTACCTGGTCAAGCCGTTCGCCGTGGAGGAGCTGATGGCGCGGCTGCGGACGGTGCTGCGGCGCAGCGCGGGGCCGGGGTTCCAGCGGTCGGTGCTGCGGGTGGCGGACCTGACGATGGACGAGGACACCCGTGAGGTGCGGCGCGGGGAGCGGCTGCTGTCGCTGACGCCGACCGAGTACGAGGTGCTGCGCTATCTGATGCGCCGCTCGCCGACCGTGCTGACCAAGGCGCAGATCCTGGACCACGTGTGGGAGTACGGCTTCGGGGGCCGCTCCAACGTGGTGGAGCTGGTGGTCAGCCGGCTGCGGCGCAAGCTGGACGACGTGCCGGTGATCCGCTGATCCAGACGGTGCGGGGCTTCGGGTACGTGATCCGGCAGGCGGCCGAGTGACCGCGCCTCTCCGGCGGCTGCGGGACACGTGCCGGAGGATGCGGCTGCGCACCCGGCTGACGCTGGGCCTCGGGGTGCTGTCGCTCGCCGTGTTCGCGGTCGTCGGCACCGCCCTCACCACGTACGTGCACGACTATCTGGAGCGGCGGCTGGGCGACCAGCTCAAGCTGATCCAGACCGTGCAGGCCAAGGACGCGGCGGCGCACGGCACCGTCGAGCGGAAGCCGTACTACGGCTGGTACACGGCGGTGTACGACGTCTCCGCGTCCGGCGCGACACGGTCACGCTGCGCAAGCCCTCCGACGTCCCCGACGACACCCGGGCGCTGGCCGGTCTCGCCCGGGCGATGACGCACTCCGGCACCGAGTTGACGCGCACCGCGCGGATCGACGGCGAGGGCACCTACCTGCTGCGCGGCTGCGAGGTCGAACCCGGGGTGGTGCTGGTGAGCGCCGCTCCCGTGAAGGACGTCGAGCAGACCGTCGAACAGCTGATCACGGTGCAGGTCGTGGTCTTCGCGCCGGCACTGCTCGCCCTGGTGGTGTCCGGGCGGCGGATGCTGCGGCGCGGTCTGAAGCCGCTGAGCGACATGGCCCACACCGCGCACGGCATCGCCTCCCACGACCTGACGGAGTCCGCGGCCCGGCTGCCGCTGCGCGCCGACGGGGGCGACGGGGGCGACGGGGGCGACGGGGGCCTGGAGGTGGCGGAGCTGCGCACCGCCTTCAACACGATGCTGGAGCACATCGACGATTCCCTCGCGGTCCGCGCGGCAGCGGAGTCGCGGCTGCGCCGCTTCGTCGCGGACGCCTCGCACGAACTGCGCACCCCGCTGATGTCCGTACGCGGCTACGCGGACCTGTTCCAGTACGCGGCCGCCAACGAGCCCGCCGAACGCGAACGCCATCTGGCCCGGCTGCGGGCGGAGGCCGCCCGGATGGGGGTGCTGCTCGACGATCTGCTGCTGCTCGCCCGGCTGGACGCGGCGGAGGTGGAGGCGCCGCTGCGGCCGGCGGACACGGATCTGGTGGAGCTGGTCCAGCAGGCGGCCGACGCGTTCCGGGCGGGCCACCCGGGACATCCGCTGACGGTGACGGCCGGTACCGGGCCGCTGGTCCTGCGCCTGGACCCGCAGCGTATCCGGCAGGTCCTGGACAACCTGCTCACCAACGCCGCCGTGCACACCCCGGCCGGCACCCCGGTGGCGGTGGCGGTGTCCGTGGCCGGTGACCCGGAGTCCGCGCTGGTGCGGGTGACCGACACGGGCCCCGGTGTCGCGGCGGAGGACCGGGAACGGGTCTTCGACCGCTTCTACCGCGTCGACAAGGCCCGCAGCCGCGACCGGGGAGGCAGCGGCCTGGGCCTCGCGGTCGCCCGGTCACTGGTACGGGCACACGGCGGCGACATCGAACTGGGCGGCGGGCCGGGGCGACCGTGTTCACCGTCCGCCTGCCGGCATCCCGCCCGTACGGGGACACGGCCGCGGGTTCCCGCTGAGCGGCGGGGCGGGTCTTACGGACCGGTGACGGGCCGGGCGCGGCTCCGCTTCCGGACGCGGCGCGGACCTAACGTGGGCGCATGCGTGTACTGGTCACCGGCGGTGCCGGGTTCATCGGTTCCCATGTCGTCGAGGCGCTGCGGGCGCGCGGGCACGAGCCCGTGGTGTTCGACGTCCGCACCGATCCGACGGCGGACGTGCGTTCCCCCGGCGCGGTGCGCGAGGCGCTGTCCGGCGTGGACGCGGTCTGCCACCAGGCGGCGATGGTCGGCCTCGGCACCTCCTTCGCCGACGCGCCGGAGTACGTCTCCCGCAACGAACTCGGCACGGCGGTGCTGCTCGCCGCGATGGCGGAGGCGGGGGTGGCCCGGCTGGTGCTGGCCGGTTCGATGGTCGTGTACGGCGAGGGCCGTTACGTGTGTGCCCTCCACGGGGTGGTGCGGCCGGGGCCGCGGGCGGTCACCGACCTGGCGGCGGGGCGGTTCGAGCCCACGTGCACGGTGTGCGGCGCGGCCCTCGAGCCCGGTCTGGTCGGCGAGGACGCCCCGGCCGATCCCCGCAACGTGTACGCCACGACGAAACTGGCGCAGGAACACCTGGCCGCCGCGTGGGCCCGGTCGACGGGCGGCTCGGCGGTGTCGCTGCGCTACCACAACGTGTACGGCCCCGGCATGCCCCGCGACACCCCGTACGCGGGCGTCGCCTCCTTCTTCCGCTCCGCGCTGGCCCGCGGCGAGGCCCCGCGCGTCTTCGAGGACGGCGGCCAGCGCCGGGACTTCGTCCACGTACGGGACGTGGCGGCGGCGAACGCCGCCGCGCTGGAGGCGGAGCCCGCCGCCGGGATGTTCACCGCGTACAACACCGGCAGCGGAACACCCCGCACGGTCGGCGAGATGGCCCGCGCCCTGGCCCTGGCGTACGGCGGCCCGGACCCGGTCGTCACCGGCGAGTACCGCCTGGGCGACGTCCGCCACATCACGGCCGACTCCGCCCGCCTGCGGGCCGAGCTGGACTGGAGACCCGGGACCGGCTTCGAGGAGGGCATGCGGGAGTTCGCGAGGGCGGGTCTCCGGGACGGCTGAGCCACCCGCCCGAGACGGAGACGGCTACC
>NZ_NEUB01000688.1 GCF_002910825.1 Streptomyces sp. SM1
GCACGCGGTGGCCGAGCAGGCCGAGCAGCGCGGGCAGCAGGGTGACGGCGGCGAGCACGCTCAGCACGACGGTCAGCGAGGTGCCGATGACCACACCGTCCAGGAAGCGCAGGTTCGTCACCAGCATCCCGGCGAGCGCGATGCACACCGTGCCGCCCGCGAACAGCACCGCGCGGCCCGAGGTGTTGAGGGCGGTGACCGCCGCCTCCTCCGGATCGAGGCCGCGCAGGATGCCGCGCCGGTGCCGGGTGACGATGAACAGGGCGTAGTCGATGCCCACGCCCAGGCCGATCAGCGTGGCGAGCAGCGTGGCGAGTTCGGGCACGTCGGTGACATGGCTGAGCAGCTGGGTGCCGAACATGCCGGTGCCGACTCCGAAGACGGCGATGACGATCGGCAGCAGCATCGCGAGGAGCGACCCGAAGGCCACGAACAGCACGACGGCGGCCGCGAGGATGCCGACCAGTTCGGCCGTGCCCGTCGGCGGCGCCTGGACGCGCGTGATGGCCTGGCCGCCCAGTGCCACCTGCAGCCCGTCGCCCCCGGCGCCCTGCGCGGTGTCGACGACGTCCTGGACCAGTTCCTTCGGCACCGCGTCCGCCTGTTCGGCGAACGTCACCTGTGCGTAGGCGATCCGGCCGTCCTCACTGATCTGCGCCGCTCCCTCCTGTCCGTACGGGCCGGCGACGTCGCCGATCCCCTCCATGCGCCCGATCTCCCTCAGCGCCGGCTCGATCCGGGACCGCACGGAGTCGTCGCGCACGGAACCCTCGTCGACCTTCCACACCACGGTGTCGGTGTCGCCGGCGCGTTCCGGGAACGCCCGCTCCATCAGGTCGTACGCCCGCTTGGAGTCGGTGTCGGGAAGCGAGAAGACCTCCGTGTAGTTCGTGCCCGCGCCGCTCGCCGACACCCCCAGTCCGAACAGCGCCCCCACCCACAGCAGGAGGACCACCAGCCGGTGCCGATAGCACCAGCGTGCCAATGCCGCCACGTCCAAGCTCCTTCGTCGATTCGGTCGGTCCCCCAGGTCCTGGCAGCAGAATCAACCGCGACGCCCGCCCGGCGACACGACTCGCGCGGGACTCTCAAGGAACTCCAAGGCGGCAACCCCCACGGCCGGCCCCGTCCGCGCCGATACTGGACGGCATGACGACAGCTCCCGGCACCGTGCTGGTCGTGGAGGACGAGGAGAGCATCTCGGACGTCCTCGCCATCGCCCTGCGCTACCACCGTTTCGAGGTCATGACCGCGGGCACCGTCCGCGAGGCGCTCGCGCTGACCGAGCACACCCTCCCCCACGCTCGACATCGCTCGCGCGGGGGGACCCCCATCGACGCCGCCCTGCTCGACGTGATGCTGCCGGACGGCGACGGCCGCGCACTGGGCCGTGAACTCCGTGTACGGCGGCCGGAGCTGGCGCTGGTGTTCCTCACCGCGCGGGACGCGCCCGCCGAGGTCGTCGGCGCGCTCGGCTTCGGCGACGACTACATCACCAAGCCGTTCAACATCGACGAGGTCGTCGCCCGCGTCACCGCCGTGCTGCGCCGCACCCGCCCCGCCGACGTCCTGCCGCAGCGCGCGCCGCTGCGCCACGGCGACCTGGAGCTGGACGAGACGACGTACTCGGTGCGCCGCGCGGACCGCTCGGTCGAGCTCACCCCCACCGAGTACGCACTGCTGCGCTTCCTGGTGCGCAACGGCGGCCGGATCGTCCCCAAGGAGCAACTGTTGCGCCATGTATGGCAGTACGAGCACACCCCGCCGGAGTCGACCGTGGTCGAGACGTACATCAGCTATCTGCGGCGCAAACTCGACACGATCGGACCGCCGGTGATCACCACCCGGCGCGGGGTCGGGTACGGGCTGACGTGAGGCCGGCGTTCCGAAGGCCGCGCTGCGGGCGCGGCATCCACTCGCTGCGCGGGCAGCTGACCCTGGCCAACGTGCTGTTGCTGGCCCTGGGGATCGTGGCGGCCACAGCGGTGAGCGTGATGGGCATGCGCTACTACCTGCTGGACCAGATCGACTCGGAGCTGACAGGGACCCGTGACTCCCTGGGGGGTTCGGAACTGACCCTCCGCCAGATCGACTCGCTGAGCGTGCTGAGCTTCTTCCGTGACCGGGTGGACGCGGACTTCTACCGGGACCCCGACCCGGACTCGATCTTCGCCGCCGTGGACACCCGGGGCGAGCCCGTCGGCATCCTCGGCTTCGCACCGACCCGGGCACAGCACGACCTGGCGGACGCGGTGGGCGACGAGCGCGCCCTGGTCGAGGACCCGGAACCGCACGACGTCACCGTCCGCGGAGCCGCCTACCGGGTCACCGCCACCCGGCTCGCGGACGGCACGTGCATCCTCATCGCCACCTCCACCGAGGCGGTGCACGAAGGTGTCACCAAAGCGGTCAAACTCGATCTCGCGATCGGGACGCTGCTGTTGTTCCTGCTCGCCTGTCTGACCATGTTCAGCGTGGGCCGCCGGATGCGGCCGCTGGAGGACATGGTGGAGACGTCGTCGGCGATCGCGGAGGGCGACCTGACCAGGCGGGTGCCCTCCAGCCGGGATCCGATCCTGGAGGTGGAGCAACTGCGGCTCGCGCTCAACTCGATGCTCCAGCAGGTGGAGTCGGCGTACCGGACGCGCGAGCACAGCGCGGCCCAGCTGCGGCGGTTCGTCGCGGACGCCTCGCACGAGCTGCGCACGCCGCTGGCCGCGATACGCGGCTATCTCCAGCTCTACGACCGGGGGATGCTGCGGGAGCCGACGGAGCGCAAGCGGGCCTGGGACCGGATGATGTCGGAGTCCGACCGGATGGGGCGGCTGGTCGACGAACTGCTGGTACTGGCCCGGCTCGACCAGCGTCCCGAACTCCTGCTGCGGAACGTGGACGTGTGCCGGCTGGTGCGGGAGGCGGCGGAGGACCTGCGGATGCAGCAGCCGGAGCGGCCGGTGACCGTGGACGCCGACGGTTCGGTGCTGGTGCACGCGGACGAGGCCGGATTGCGGCAGGTGATCGGCAACCTGCTGGGCAACGTCCGCACGCACACGCCGGCGGACGTTCCGGTGCGGGTGGTCGTGGTCCGCGCGGACGACGGTGCCGTGCGGCTGTCCGTGGCGGACGACGGGCCGGGGCTCGCGGCTGAGGACGCCGCGCGGGTGTTCGACCGGTTCTTCCGTGCGGGGGGCGGAGCGGGGAGTGGGCTGGGGATGGCGATCGTGCAGGGGGTGGTGCGGGCGCACGGGGGTGAGGTGACGGTGCGGACGGGGCCGGGCGAGGGTCTGGCGGTCACCGTGACGCTGCCGCGGCGGGGCGTGCCGGTAGACGAGGCGTCGGTGGCGTCGGCGTCGGCGTCGGCGTCGGCCGAGCGGACCGT
>NZ_NEUB01000689.1 GCF_002910825.1 Streptomyces sp. SM1
CCCCGCCGCCCAGCAGCGTCGTGGCCAGCAGCAGGCCGGCTCCGCTCCAGAAGACCGCCGTCATTATGGCGCGCAGTCTCCGCCTCGTCGGCGACGGCGACGCCGGGTCGGTTTCGGGGGGAGTGGGGGGACTGGCCGGCATCGGGGGGACCACCTCATTCGGGCACGGCAGCGGGTACGACACGCGGGTGAGCGGGCGGGGCCGTCATCACGCGCAGGGCGCGCACGACGGCCCCGGCCGCTATGACGCCGGGCACGGCTCAGGCCACGCCGCCGGCGACCTTCTTACGGCGCAGCGCGTAGGCGCCGGCGCCGAGGACTCCGAGTGCGGCCAGGCCGCCCGCGGTGACGCCGGGCTGGGCGAGCCCGCCGCCGCCGGTGTGCATGCCGCCGCTCGGCTTGTCGTGCTTCCACTCCTTGTCCTGCTTGCCGCTCCAGGACTCCTCCTTCTGGGAGTCGCCCTTCTCCTTGTACGTTTCGGGGTCGTACTTCGGGTCCTTGGCGGTACCCCAGTCCTCCCCGCTCACGGCGGCCAGGGCCCCGCCGCCCGTGTGCATTCCGCCGTGCGGCTTGTCGTGCTTCCACTCCTTGTCGTGCTTGCTCTCCTTGTCGTGCTTGCTCTCCTTGTCGTGCTCCTTGCTGTAAGAAGAGGTGCCGTGGCCGTCGTCACCGGTGTGGTCGGCATAGGCTGCGGGCGCGGCAAGGGCAAGGGCCGCCGTGGCCGTTGCGGTGGCAAGCACCATGCGGGCAGAGCGCATCGATCCGTCCTTCCGCGGGAGGCCGGGCAGCTGACTCCTCGTCAGCACGGATGTCCCGTTCTCCGGCATGATCCACGGTCGGCCATGCCGCGCGGTCCCACCATCCGGGACGTTCACACGGGTTAACGCCCGTCACCCCGCGGCGGCGCCCCGGTCCTCCTCCCCCCTCCCCGGGACTCTTCCCGGCTCCCTTGCCCACGGCCCGGCGGGCACCTAACCTGAATTTGTGCCGCCAATAAACAAAACCCGATCGCACAGTGTGGTGCCGGGTACCGACCTCGTCCGGCTCCGTCTCGCCCTGACCGCCTTCTTCGCTCTCGACGGCTTCGTCTTCGCCGGCTGGGTCGTACGCATTCCGGCCATCAAGGAACAGACCGGCGCCTCCGCGAGCGCGCTGGGTCTCGCCCTGCTCGGCGTCTCCGCCGGGGCGGTCGTCACCATGACGCTCACCGGCCGCCTGTGCCGCCGGTACGGCAGTCATCTCGTGACCGTCGTCTGCGCGGTCGTGCTCTGTCTCAGCGTCGCCCTGCCTCCGCTGACCCACTCCGCCGCCGCGCTGGGCACCGTGCTCCTGCTGTTCGGCGCCGCCTACGGTGGCATCAACGTCGCCTTCAACAGTGCCGCCGTCGATCTGGTGGCCGCGCTGCGACGGCCGATCATGCCCAGTTTCCACGCCGCGTTCAGTCTGGGCGGCATGATCGGGGCAGGGCTGGGCGCGCTGGTCGCCGGGTCCCTGTCGCCGACGCGGCACCTGTGGGGACTCGCCGCCGCCGGGCTGCTGATCACGGCGTTCGCGGGCCGGGCGCTGATGAGGTGCGAGCCGCTCACCCCGGCGAACTCCGGCCGGACCGAGCGTGCGGTCCCGCGCCGGCTGGACCGGCGCACCCGCGCGCTGGTGATCGTCTTCGGTCTGATCGCGCTGTGCACGGCGTACGGCGAAGGAGCACTGGCGGACTGGGGCGCGCTGCATCTGGAGGAGGACCTCGACGCCTCGCCGGGCGCGGCGGCCGTCGGGTACTCCCTCTTCGCGCTCGCCATGACGATCGGACGGCTCAGCGGGACGACGCTGCTGGAACGGCTGGGCCGGACCCGTACGATCCTCGCCGGAGGCTCCACCGCGGCGGCCGGAATGCTGCTCGGCGCGCTCGCGCCGTCGCTGCCGGTGGCCCTGCTCGGCTATGCGATCACCGGCCTCGGGCTCGCCAACCTCTTCCCCGTGGCCATCGAACGGGCGGGTGCCCTCGCGGGCCCCACCGGCGTGGCGACCGCCTCCACTCTCGGCTACGGCGGCATGCTCCTCGGCCCTCCCGCGATCGGCTTCATGGCGGACTGGTTCAGCCTGCCGGTGGCGCTGACCAGCGTGGCCGTGCTGGCCGCGGTGGCCACCTTCATCGGCTTCGCGACCCGCGACGTGAAGACCGCCTGACTCCGTACGGTCACCCGGTGGCCGTCGGCCGGTCCCGGGTGCGGCCGGCGGCCGGTTCATCGGGGTGGCGGACCGACGGATCAGGGGTGTGGCAGACCGCCGGGGCAGTGGTGCGCCCGTCCGACGCGGATCGGGGCGCGGTACCGGGTACCCGGACACCGGTGTCCACCGGTCCTCCCGTCGGCGGACGCCGGACGTACGACCGCCCGCACATCCCCGGGAGAGACCGTGACCGAGCAGCAGAACCCCGTAGACCGGCATCCGACCCCCGACTTCCCGGCCCAGGACCAGCCGCATCCCGGCTGGACGGGCCCGATGGATCCCCCGCCGGACCACGGCGAGGACTCCTACCGGGGCAGTGGCCGGCTGACGGACCGGAAGGCCGTGATCACCGGTGGGGACTCGGGGATCGGCCGGGCGGTCGCTCTCGCGTTCGCCCGGGAGGGCGCCGACGTGCTCTTCACCTACCTGGACAGCGAGAAGGACGACGCCCAAGAGACCGCGCGCCTGGTGGAGGAGGCAGGCCGGCGGGCCGTGCCCGTCTCGTGCGACGTGCGGGAGGAGGAGAACTGCCGGGCCCTCGTCGAACGCGCGGCGCGGGAGTTCGGCCGGATCGACATCCTGGTGAACAACGCCGCCTACCAGATGTCACAGCCCGACGGCATCGAGGCGATCTCCACCGAGCAGTTCGACCGCGTGCTGCGGACCAATCTGTACGGCATGTTCTGGCTGTGCAAAATGGCGCTGCCGCACATGCGGGAGGGTGCCTGCGTCATCAACTCGGCCTCCGTGCAGGCCTACAAGCCGAGCCCGCACCTGCTGGACTACGCGACCACCAAGGGTGCCATCGTCACGTTCACCCAGGGGCTGGCGCAGATGCTGATCGAGCGGGGGATCCGGGTGAACGCCGTGGCGCCGGGCCCGGTGTGGACGCCGCTGATCCCGGCGACGCTGCCGGACACCGCAGAGTTCGGCAAGCAGGCTCCGATCGGCCGGCCCGCCCAGCCGTCCGAGATGGCACCGGCGTACGTCTTCCTCGCCTCCCAGGAGGCGTCGTACATCACCGCCGAGATCGTCAACGCCACGGGCGGGACCCCGCTGCCATATGCCGGGCGGGCCGCCGTACGGCAGAATCGCCCTCATGGACACTGCCGGATACCTGGAAATCCTCGAGAGGGAGGGCCAGTTGCTGGCCGGTGCCGCGGAGGAGGCGGGTATGACCGCCTCCGTCCCGCCCTGCCCGGGATGGGCCGTGCGGGATCTGCTCGGCCACACCGGCGTGGTGCACCGGTGGGCCGCCGCCTTCGTCGCCGACGGACACACGGCGCCCCGGCCGATGGGTGAGCAGCCGGGACTGGACGGACCCGGGCTCGTGACCTGGTACCGCGACAGTCACCGCCGCCTGGTGGACACCCTGGCCGGCGCGGCGCCCGACACGGAGTGCTTCACCTTCCTGCCCGGCCCGTCCTCCGCGCTCGCGTTCTGGGCCCGGCGCCAGGCGCACGAGACCACGGTCCACCGCTTCGACGCGGAATCGGCGCGCGGCGGCGCCCCGGCCCCGGTCGCCACGGAGTTCGCGGTGGACGGCGTCGACGAGCTGCTGCGCGGCTTCCACGCCCGGCGCGGGAGCCGGGTACGCACCGACCGGCCCCGCGTCCTGCGGGTGCGGGCGACCGACGCGGACGCGGTGTGGACAGCGCACCTGTCCCAGGAGCCTCCCGTCACGACGCGGGACGCGTCCGGGGTCGCGGAGTGCGAACTGACGGGAACAGCACAGGAGTTGTATCTGGCACTGTGGAACCGGCTGCCGCTTCCGGCACTGTCGGGCGATCCGGAACTCGCCGCGCTGTGGCGGGAGACGTCCGCCGTGGTCTGAGCTCCGCGGGCCCGGCCGGCCGGTTTCCGCGGGTGCCGGGCCGGCACCGCACGCCGCCGCACCGGCGGGACCTCGAAGTCGCCCGTGGCCGGTGCTGGTTGCCCGCCGGGTGCGTTCCTGTTTCACTCCTTGGGTGTGTGCGACCAGGGGGTGGGCGTGATGGGGCGCGGAGGGCGGCGGAGTCAGGCCGAGCGGGATGCGATCACCGTGGAGACCGGGTACGCGCTGCTGAGCGCGGCCTTCGCGGCGGCACTCGCCCTCGGGGCCGTGGCGGGGCCGGCGCTGCTCTTCGAACTACCCGGTCCCGTCGAGGTGTTGCTGCTCCGCGGCGGGACGGTGCTCGCGGCCGCCCTGTTCACGGCCCGCACCGTCGCCGTGCTGGTCCGGTTCCGGCGGGCGGCTCAGCCCAGCCAGCCCGGCCGCACCAGCCCCGACTCATAGGCCAGCACCACCAGTTGGCCCGGTCGCGGGCGCCCAGTTTCACCATGGCGCGACTCACGTGGGTCTTCGCGGTGAGCGGACTCACCACCAGGCGGCGGGCGATCTCCTCGTTGGACAGACCGATGCCGACCAGGGCCATGACCTCCCGCTCCCGCTCGGTGAGCCCGGCGAGGGAGCCGGCGGCGGCCGGTTCCTTGGAGCGGGCCGCGAACTCGGCGATCAGCCGGCGGGTCACCCCGGGTGAGAGCAACGCGTCGCCCTCCACCACCTCCCGCACCGCACGCAGCAGTTCCTCCGGCTCCGTGTCCTCGACCAAGGCGGGCCGGGCCGCCACCCCCGGTGCGTCCGCCCGTGGCGCCACCGTCCCGGGGCCCCGCCGACGGGCCCACGCTGCTCGTCCATTGGTAGTCCGGGGCGCGGTGCCTTTTTCGGGCCCGATTCCCCTTTCCCCTTTCAATCCGTGCGTGCGGTTTTCCCGCACACGGCTTACCGATGATCTTCTTGACTAGGTTACGCAGCCTTCGGATAGCGAATCGTGCCACGCAGTCGATACAGGCCGTGCCCGGCAAACCACCCCTCCGCCCATTCCTGCCGCTGGCCACGCCGTAGGTTGCATCCCCGTTTCTTGACCATCAATCTACGGAGCCGCCACACCACGTACTCGTCAGCAGACCGGAACTTCCGGGCAGCATTCCCGGTTCGAAAGTAGTTTCCCCAGCCGCGCAGGATTGGATTCAAGTCCGCGATCACATCACGGATATCCCATCCCGACCGGCGGCGGTCAGTCCGTTCCCGGACCTTGTCCCGGAGTCTCTTCATCGCCGCCTTCGACGGCCAGCGATGCAGGTAGAAGCAAATCTTGCCATACTTCTCCCACATCCTGCCCGAGAATTGGGCTCTGAAGTGGCAGCCGAGGAAATCGAGTCCTTCCCGGCCCTCCCTGAGGTCAACCACCTTCGTTTTATCCGGGAGCAGTCGCAGCCTCAGCGAGCCGAGGATTTCCCCGACCGCTTCCAGAGCAGCCCTGGCCTGGCGGTCCGATCGGCACAAGACGACTCCGTCGTCCGCGTACCGCACCAGTTCACCAACCCCTCGCCGTGTCAACTCGGAGTCCAGAACATGCAGGTAGATGTTGGCCGGCAAGGGCGAGATCACCCCGCCCTGAGGTGTACCGGCAACCGTCCGCCGAACCTCACCATCCACCATCACACCCGCCTGCAACCACAAACGAACCAGCTTGAGAACCCTGCGATCCGACACCCGGCGCCCCACCTCGACGAGAAGCCGATCGTGATCGATCTCGTCGAAGAAGCTTCGGATGTCGAACTCGACAACAAAGTGACACCTCTT
Organism: Streptomyces sp. SM1; assembly: GCF_002910825.1. GTDB lineage: Bacteria > Actinomycetota > Actinomycetes > Streptomycetales > Streptomycetaceae > Streptomyces > Streptomyces okerensis. The sequence continues at coordinate 5,852 of NZ_NEUB01000689.1, forward strand.
GATGAAACCGACTCGAAGTCGCTCCATCGCCTGCGTCGCCGACCGCTTCGGACGGAATCCGTACGAGCACGGAAGGAAGTCCGCCTCGAATACCGGCTCCAACACGATCTTCGCCGCCTGCTGAGCCACCCTGTCCCGAACGGCAGGAATACCAAGTGGCCTCACACCGCCCTGCGGTTTCGGAATATCCACGCGCCTGGCGGGCGCGGGACGATACGTACCTGCACGCAGAGAAGCCTGAAGTTCACCGAGTAAGCGGCCAACTCCATACTCCTTCTCCACGAATACCAGAGTGACTCGATCCACCCCGGCACTTCCACCATTAGCCCGAACTCGTTCCCACGCCTCCCACAGCACATCACCTCTGTGGATACGGTCGTACAGGGCGTGGAACCGCCGCTCCGGCGACTGCTTGGCCGCAGTCCATAGTCCGCGTTGAAGTTTCCGCACTTTCGCCACGGACGCATGTCCGTCCACCACGACGGGGCAAAGCCCGTCGGGGAAGTTGGACCGGGCGGTCCCGGTCATGCCCTCGCGCTTACCCTCGCTACGGACGTGATCAAAGCAGGGGCCCTTTCCTCCCGGCGCG
>NZ_NEUB01000690.1 GCF_002910825.1 Streptomyces sp. SM1
CCGTCCGTGCGGCCCTCCGACGGCGCGGCGAGAAGGGCACCGGAGGAGGCGGAGGGGGCGGGGCGCAGGCGCCGTCCGTGGATGCCGGTGGACCTCACCGCCACCTGCTCCTCGTCGGCCACCGCTCCCGCGAGCACCGCGCACAGACGGCGGGCGGCGCGCGTGTCCAGCACCTCGGGCAGGTCGACCAAGCCGCCCCGGCGGTGGGGGTGTTCAAGGGCCGCGGTCCGGCCCAGGGCCGCGGACGCGGCCTGCCCGACGGATCCGGGCCGCTCCGCGCCGCCCAGGACCACCGTTCCGGTGGTCAGCGTCCAGAGGCGGGCGTCGATGCCCGCGTCCTCCAGCGCCTGGGCCAGCGCGAGGGTCAGCGCCGGGCCGCCGGGGAGGTCGGGGTGCTGGGGGTGGGTGCGCTCCTCCCAGGACAGCAGCGACAGCACTCCGGCGATCGGCTGTCCCCCGACGGCATCCGTGAGCAGCGCGGCCAGTTCCCCGCGGGTGGTGCCCGGGCCGGCGACGACGCACGGAATCAGGTCGGCTCCGGCGTCGCGGAGCGCGTCGAGGACGGCCGCCACGGCATCGCCCTCGGGGCACAGGGCGAGCCAGCGGCCGGCGAGTCCGTCCGCCGGGGCGACCGACAGGGGTGTCCAGGTGACGCGGTAGCGCCAGGATTCGGCCCGCCGTTCACGGGTCCGGGCGGAGCGCCAGGCGGCCAGGGCGGGCAGCACCTCGTCCAGGGCGTCACGGCCGACGCCCAGGATCTCGGCGAGCCGGGCCGGGTCCTGCCCTTCCAGGTCGTCCCAGCGGTCCTCGGCAGCCGGAACGGGGGCGGGGGCCGTCAGCCAGTAGCGGCTGCGCTGGAAGGCGTACGTCGGCAGCTCGACGCGCCGCGCCCCCGGGAACGCCCCCGACCAGTCCACGGCCAGACCGCGCTCCCAAGCCCGGCCCACCGCGCGCAGCACCTGGTCGAGGCCGCCCTCACCACGGCGCAGGGTGCCGAGCACCGCGGCGTCCACACCCGCGGCCTCCACCGACTCCCCCACGGCCACGCCCAGCACCGGGTGGGCGCTGGCCTCGATGAAGACGCGGTGCCCGCTGTCCAGCAGCGAGCGGGTAGCCCCCTCGAACTCCACCGTCTCCCGCAGGTTGCGGTACCAGTACTCCGCGTCCAGGACCTTCGTGTCCAGCCAACCGCCCGTCACCGTCGAGAAGAACGGCACCGTGCCCGAGCGCGGCGCGACCCCCACCAGATCCGCGAGCAACCGCTCCCGGATCTCCTCCACATGAGAGGAGTGCGAGGCATAGTCGACCTCGATCAGACGCGCCCGCACCCCCTCGGCGACGAACCCGTCCACCAGCTCCGCCACCACGTCCACGTCACCCGAAACCACCGTGGAGGAAGGCCCGTTCACCGCAGCCACCGACAGACAACCGTCCGAGGAGGCGATCCGCTCCCGAACGCCGTCCACCGGCAACGGCACCGACGCCATCCCGCCCCGGCCCGCCAACACC
>NZ_NEUB01000691.1 GCF_002910825.1 Streptomyces sp. SM1
CCCCGGGCGACGCGGCTCCGGGTGCGGGGGGCTCACCACCGGAGTGGCCCTGTACCGGTAAGGCCGCCCCGGTGCCCGGCACAGGCGCCGGGGTACGCAGGAGCGCCCCGCGGGGATCCGCGGGGTCCACGCCCGGCTGGGGGCGTTCGAAGGAGGTCGGCTGCTCCGTCACGCGTGTCGAGTCCATCCGTCCGGCGCACGCCGTGCGCGCGGTTCGTCCCGCCGAAGCTCCGATACCCGGAATACCTGCCCCCGGAACGGATTCCGCGTGTGGTCAGAGGTTGTTGCCGCTCCGCCGGACGACCGTCCCCGGCCCGTACCGGTGTTTCCGTACCCCTCGCTCACGTCCTGCCGCCCCTCGGTGACGTTTGGTCAAGCCCAGCGCGCGCTCCGGCGGTTGTCGCCCCGCGTCCTTGCGGACGACGATCCTACGTTTCCTGCCCCGGGGCGCAGCAAGGGTCTCACGAGGACACATGCGCCGGAGTGCGGTCCCAGTCCTGTGGCAGTGACGGTACCTCCCAGGACGGATCCGGGCGCCAGTTCTCCCAGCCGTCCGCGAACGGCGGCCCCCAGGCGTCGATCACCCGGACCGCGGCACGCCCCGCCTCCCGCACCCTCCCGGCCAGCGCGGAGTCCACCAGCCCGTCCCGCCGGGCCTGTGCGAACTCGTCCTCGTCGCGCCAGTGCAGGCCGCGGTCCGGGTGTACGGAGATGTCCAGGAAGTGATCCTCGGAGTCCACCCCGCCCGCCCAACGGGCCAGCGGCTCCTCCAGGTTCACGTACCAGTTCTTGAACCGCCAGTCCGGGTCCCAGAACAGCCACACCGACCAGGGTTCGCCGGGCCGGGCCAGCTTCAGCACCCCGGTGCCGAGCCAGTGGCCCCGGCCGACCGTGCGCGGCTTGGTGTACCGGGTGCCGAGCGGCTCCCGGTGCACGGGCGTACCGTCGGCGAGCAGTGGTCTCACACACTCGGTGCCGGGCGCCAGCCAAGCGGCCAGCAGTTCCGGATCGTCGCGTACGACCGTGACGGGGCGCGCGATGTGGATTCGCGCGCCGCCGTTCTCCCGGTAACGCCACAGGATCTGTGTCCCGGGTGCCCAGTGGCCGGCCGTCCTGTCCGCGGGGTCGCCCATTGTCGCTCCGTCCTCCGTCTTGCGTGCATACGTCAGTGCCCTGCACATACGACGCCGCGGTGCCCGTCACGGTTCGGGCCCGGCGCCCCGGGCATCACGGGCGTGTCATCCGCAGGACGTCCAGCGCCTCGTCGAGCTGTTCGACGGTGAGGTCGCCGCGCTCGACGTAACCGCCCTCCAGGACGACCTGCCGGATGGTCCGCCGCTCCGCGAGGGACTTCTTGGCGACCTTGGCGGCCTCCTCGTAGCCGATGTACTTGTTGAGCGGGGTGACCACGGACGGCGAGGACTCGGCGTACTCCCGGGTGCGCTCCCGGTCGGCGGTGATCCCGTCGACCGTGCGGTCGGCGAAGAGCCGGGAGACGTTCGCGAGCAGCCGCACCGACTCCAGCACGTTCTTCGCGATGACCGGAAGCATCACGTTGAGTTCGAAGTTGCCCGAGGCGCCGGCGGCGGCGACGGTCGCGTCGTTGCCGGTGACCTGCGCGCAGACCATGAGCACGGCCTCGGGGATCACCGGGTTGACCTTGCCGGGCATGATCGAGGAGCCGGGCTGGAGATCGGGCAGGCCGATCTCGGCGAGGCCGGTACGCGGTCCGGACGCCATCCACCGCACGTCGTTGGCGATCTTCGTCAGTCCGACGGCGATGGTCCGCAGCTGCCCGCTGGTCTCCACGACGCCGTCCCGGGCGCCCTGCGCCTCGAAGTGGTCGCGCGCCTCGGTGAGCGGCAGCCCGGTGGTGCGGGCGACCTCCTCGATGACGGCGGCCGAGAATCCGGGCGGGGTGTTGATGCCGGTACCGACGGCGGTGCCGCCCAGCGGCAGCTCGGCGAGGCGGGGCAGGGAGGCGTTCAGCCGCTCGATGCCGTACCGCACCTGGGCCGCGTACCCGCCGAACTCCTGGCCGAGGGTCACCGGCGTGGCGTCCATCAGATGGGTCCGGCCGGACTTCACCACGTCGGCGAACTCCCGCGCCTTGCGCTCCAGCGCGGCGGCGAGGTGGTCGAGGGCCGGGATCAGATCGCGGGTGACGGCGGCGGTCGCGGCGATGTGGAGGGACGAGGGGAACACGTCGTTGGACGACTGCGAGGCGTTGACGTGGTCGTTCGGGTGCACGTCCCGGCCCAGCCGCTCGGTGGCGAGGGTGGCGAGGACCTCGTTGGTGTTCATGTTGGACGAGGTCCCCGACCCGGTCTGGAACACGTCCACCGGGAAGTGCTCGTCCCACCGTCCCTCGGCGACCTCCTCGGCCGCCTCCCGGATCGCCTCGGCGATGTCCTCGTCCAGCACCCCGAGCCGGGCGTTCACCTCCGCCGCGGCGCCCTTGATCCGGGCCAGCGCCTCGATGTGGGCGCGTTCCAGGCGCTGCCCGGAGACCGGGAAGTTCTCCACGGCGCGCTGGGTCTGCGCGCGCCACTTTGCGTCGGCGGGGACCCTCACCTCGCCCATGGAGTCGTGCTCGACGCGGTAGGCGCGGGTGTCGCGGTCGTCCCGGTCGTGGTCCGTGGTCGTCATCGTCGTACCTCCGAAGATGCACAGCAGCGGTCCCGGACGAGCGTATTCCCGCGAACGCCCTCCGCCCCGCCGCGCGGGGAGCGCGGCGGGGCGGAGCACCCGTGGGGGGATGGTCAGCCGCTGCGTACGGACACGTCGTCCAGTACGAAGCTGGTCCGCAGGCTGTAGTCCTCGGTGGCGGTGAAGGTCAGGGTCACCGTCTGCCCGGCGTACGCCGACAGGTCGGCCGACCGCTGCACGTAGCCGCTGCCCGCGTCGACGTTGGACAGCGTGGCGAGCGTGGTGCCGCCGGCCTTCACGGTGAACCGGTCGTACGCGCGGGAGCCGGACTCGTCGGTGTCGATGTGCAGCCAGTAGCTCAGCGACGCCTGGGAGCAGCCGGCCGGAACGGTCACCGTCTGGCTGATCGACTCGGTACTCGTGGACCCGTTCCCCCCGAGCCAGGCGGACCGGGTCCCGGTGTGCGCCGGCTGGCCCGCGTGGGCGCCGATGGTGCCGGTGCTCCCGGTCCACGGCGACGTCCCGCTCTCGAAACCGCCGTTGCCGACGACGCCGGCGGTGTCGCACTCGCCGCCGCCGGTCCCGGTCTCCACGGCCCGCTGCCAGAGGGTGTACGCGATACCGTCGGCGGCGCGGTCGAGGCCGGTGGTGTTGATGTTGGTGAGGGTGTCGCAGGACCGGTGGTAGCAGGGGTCGTACCCGGACCCCGCGGTCCCGCCCCACTTGGCGGCCTGTGCCGAGGTCTTCCGGGCACTGGCGCCCATGGCGTAGCCGGAGGTCGGGATCCCGTACTGCTCGAAGGAGTAGTCGTCGCTGCGCCCGGCGCCCTCGGTGTTCTCCTCGGGCTGGAGGCCCAGCGAGTCCCAGTACGCCTTCATCGGCGCGGCGGCCGAGGAGGTGATGTGGTTGATGAAGTAGCCGCCGTTGGTGGAGGCGACCATGTCGAAGTTGTAGTACGCCTTGATCCTGGCGCGCTCCGTCGACGACAGTGAACGCACGTAGAAGTCGGACCCGTTGAGCCCCTGCTCCTCGTCGGTCCACCAGGCGAAGCGGACCCGGTTGCGCATGGCCGGGTTCTGCTGGGCCAGTGTCAGGGCGTTCTCGAGCAGGGCGGCGGAACCGGATCCGTTGTCGTTCATGCCGGGTCCGGCGGAGACGCCGTCGAGGTGGGCGCCGAACATGATGACGTTGCCGGCGTCGCCCCCCGGCCATTCGGCGATCAGGTTGGGTCCGGCCCCGCTGGTGCAGCCGGAGGTGCACGGCTGTTCGGTGACGGTGTAGCCGGCCGCCTGGAGCCGGCCCTTCACATAGGCGACGGAGTCGTCGTAACCCTGTCCGGTGGACCGGCGGTTCCCGCCGTTCCGTCCGGCGATGGCGCTCAGTTCGTTGAGGTGCGCCTTCACCTTGTTGACGTCGACGTCGGGTGCGGCGCTGACGGTGGTGTCCGCGGTGGTCACGGAGTCGGCGGCCACGGCGGGGAGCGTTCCGCAGCTCAGCACGACAGCGAGCGAGAAGCCCGCCACGGCGAATCTTCGTTTCACCTGGTCTCCTCCGGGAGGTGGCTGTGGGGTAGCCACGCAGGGATTGACATGGCATGTGCATGTCGGAGCGCCGAGAAGACTCACAGCGATGGTTGAGCCAGTCAACGGAAAAGGCAAGGTCGGACGCAGATTGTCCGAAAGAAGCACACGAAGTCCGCTATACGGACAATGGCGGTCGTGATGAAGCCCCCACCGCCCCTTCCCGTCCCGAACCTGGGGCTCCGCCCCAGACCCCGCTCCTCAAACGCCGGAGGGGCTGACTCCAGCCCCTCCGGCGTTTGAGGAGCGGGGGTCCGGGGGCAGCGCCCCCGGGGACGGGGACGGGGACGGGAAGGGGCGGCGGGGGCGAAAACCGCCGTCCCCCTTCGGCACTACACCAGTCCCGGCCCCCGCACCGGGATCGACGTGAACGTCGGCTGCGGAGCCGGGTCCTGGAAGAAGTCGTTCCCCTTGTCGTCCACGACGACGAACGCCGGGAAGTCCTCGACCTCGATCTTCCAGACCGCCTCCATCCCCAGCTCCTCGTACTCGACGACCTCGACCTTCTTGATGCAGTCCTGCGCGAGCCGCGCCGCCGGCCCGCCGATGGACCCCAGGTAGAACCCCCCGTGCGCCTCGCACGCGTCCGTGACCTGCTTGCTCCGGTTGCCCTTCGCCAGCATCACCCGGGACCCGCCCGCCGCCTGGAACTGCTCCACGTAACTGTCCATCCGCCCGGCCGTGGTCGGCCCGAACGACCCCGACGCGTACCCTTCCGGCGTCTTCGCCGGCCCGGCGTAGTACACCGGGTGGTCCTTCAGGTACTGCGGCATCTCCTCGCCCGCGTCCAGCCGCTCCTTGATCTTCGCGTGCGCGATGTCCCGCGCCACGACCAGCGGCCCGGTCAGCGAGAGCCGGGTCTTGACGGGGTGCTTGGTCAGCTCGGCGAGGATGTCGTCCATCGGCCGGTTGAGGTCGATCTTCACGGCGTTTCCGTCGGCCTCGAGCTGCTCGTCCGTCGTCTCCGGCAGGAACCGCGCCGGGTCCGTCTCCAGCTGCTCCAGGAACACGCCCTCCGCGGTGATCTTCGCCACCGCCTGCCGGTCCGCCGAGCAGGACACCGCGATCGCGACCGGACACGACGCCCCGTGCCGGGGCAGCCGGACCACCCGCACGTCGTGGCAGAAGTACTTGCCCCCGAACTGCGCGCCGATACCGATCCTCTGCGTCAGCTCGAAGACCTTCTCCTCCAGCTCCTTGTCCCGGAAGCCGTTCCCGAGCGGCGACCCCTCGGCGGGGATCTCGTCCAGGTAGTGCGCGGAGGCGTACTTCGCGGTCTTCAGCGCGTACTCGGCCGACGTGCCGCCGACCACGATCGCCAGGTGGTACGGCGGACAGGCGGCCGTACCCAGCGACCGGATCTTCTCCTCCAGGAACTTCATCATGGAGGCCTCGTTCAGGACGGCCTTGGTCTCCTGGTACAGGAACGACTTGTTGGCCGACCCGCCGCCCTTGGCCATGAACAGGAACTTGTAGGCGCCCCCGTCCGTCGCGTAGAGCTCGATCTGCGCGGGGAGGTTGGACCCGGTGTTCTTCTCCTCCCACATGGTGAGCGGAGCCATCTGCGAGTACCGCAGGTTGAGGTTCTTGTACGCGTCGTAGATGCCCCTGCTCAGGGCCTCCTCGTCCCGACCCGACGTCAGGACGTTCTGCCCGCGCTTGCCCATGACGATCGCCGTACCCGTGTCCTGGCACATCGGCAGCACGCCGGCCGCCGCGATGTTGGCGTTCTTCAGCAGGTCCAGGGCGACGAACTTGTCGTTGCCCGACGCCTCGGGGTCGTCGATGATCCGGCGCAGCTGCGCCAGGTGCGCGGGGCGCAGGTAGTGCTGGATGTCGTGGACGGCCTCCTCGGCGAGCTTGCGCAGCGCCTCCGGCTCCACCTTGAGGAACGTCCGCCCGTCGGCCTCGAAGGTGGAGACACCTTCGGAGGTCACCAGCCGGTAGGGGGTGGTGTCCTCTCCCATGGGGAGCAGATCGGCGTACTCGAACTCAGGCATCTCGCCCATTCCTCACTCGACGGAAGACCGCCCGCCTCCGTCGGCGGGCGCCCACCAGCGTAGGACCTGCCGCCTGCGGTGAACCTGTGAGGTTGTCCTCAGTCGTCCGCCCCGGAGGGTAGTCGCGATCTATCGCGTTTGGGTACGCTGCTGTCGTGGACCTCCAGAAGCACGCCCAGCAGCCGGACTCGGCACCGCGGACGGCCGAGCTGCGCGCCTCCGACGCCGACCGGGACCGTATCGCCGACATCCTGCGCGAAGCCCTCGCAGAGGGCCGTCTGACCGCCGACGAACACGCGGAGCGGGTCGAGGGCGTGCTGGCCGCCAAGACGGTGGGCGAGCTGGACGTGTTCGTCCGGGACCTGCCGATAGCCCACCAGCGGCGCCCGGGACACACCTCCGCGCCCAGCCGCCCCACCGCCGGCGCCATTCCGATCGACCCCGATGACAACGTGATCGCGGTGTTCAGCGCCGCCGCGCGCAAGGGCCGCTGGCGGACCGGCCGCCGCATCCACGCGTACGCGGTCTTCGGCAGCGTCGAGATCGACCTCAGCGAGGCGCTGTTCGACCACCAGCAGGTCATGATCAAGGCGTACGCGGTCTTCGGCAGCGTCGAGATCCGCGTCCCGGAGAACGTGTCGCTGCGCGGAACCGGCGGCGGCGTCCTCGGCTCCTTCGAGGTCGACCCGCTGGACGCGACCGACGAGGAGGCGCCGGTGATCTTCGTCGACGGCTGGGCGGTCCTGGGCAGCATCGAGGCGCGGCCCAGGCGCGGCAAGCTCGTCGCGGACATCATCGACCGGGTGCAGCGCAAGGGCGACAAGAGCCTGCGGCGGCGGCATCTCGGCCACTGACCCGGCGCGAGCGGAGCCCTGTCGGGAACTCAGTGCATAGGCGCGCGCACATCGGGTAAGCCTTGCTGCATCGTGTCTCGCTCGCGAAGCCGTCGTCAGGAGTAGACCGTGCTGCAACCGCCGCATTCGTCCCTGCAGGTAGCCTCTGTTCCGGCACAGCGAGCGGCAGCGCGGGACAGGGACCAGGACGCGCCCTGGCACACCGAGGCGGTGTGCCGGCGCGACGAGGCGGGGCTCTTCTTCGCACCGTCGAAGGAGCCCACCGCCGCCCGGCTCTCCCGCGAGGAGGCCGCCAAGCGGGTCTGCGCCCGCTGTCCGGTGATGGTCGAGTGCCGTGAGCACGCCCTGCTCCAGCCCGAACCCTACGGCGTCTGGGGCGGCCTCACCGCCGCCGAACGCCGCGTGGTCCTGGCCCGCCGGAGGCGCCGCGAAATGGAACTGAAGAACGCCCGCCAGGGCCGCATAGCGGCAGCAGGCTGAACCCCACGAATCGAAGCGCCCCCTCCGCACAGGGGGCGCACACCCGCATCACCCTCAGGGACGCGGGGAAACCGCATCTGTACCGCCGCCCGCCGCAGCACCCCCAGGGGCGCGGGGAACTGCGCGCTCAACCCCCACGCACCCGCACATGGCACTGCGCCGCCGCGCCGCGCGTCCGTATCGCCGCCGCGCGCAGCACCCTGAGGGGCGCGGGGAACTGCGCGCTCAACCCCCACGCACCCGCACAT
>NZ_NEUB01000692.1 GCF_002910825.1 Streptomyces sp. SM1
TCTGCGCCGGGCCGCGCGGACACCCCCCGGCCCGCACCGACACCGCTGCGGAAGGAACGGCCGCCGGTCCGCCGGGCCCCGGGCACCCCGGGACCGCGGCCCACAGGACCGCGGGCCTGCACCGGCAGGGCAGGAAGCCCGCGTTGGAGGCGTAGGGGGTCCCGTAGCTGCGCAGGTATGCATGCGGGGGCGGTCGGCTGTCGTCCCCCGGGCGAGGGGAGGGCAGGCGTGCTGACGGACGAGGAGGCGGCCGCGCTGGCGGCGGTCGACGAGGAGGCTCTGGGGCGGACGCTGCTGGAGCTGATCGGGGTACCGAGCGTGACCGGGAGCGCCGCGGAGTCGGAGCTCCAGCACCAGCTGGCCGGGCGGCTGGAGTGGCTGGGACTGGACGTCGACCTGTGGCCGCTGGATCTGCCCGCGCTGCGCGCCGACCCGGACTTCCCGGGTACGGAGTCGCCGCGCGAGGAGGCATGGGGGCTGGTCGGGACCACTCCCGACGGGGGCGACGGGCCCACCCTGATCCTCCAGGGCCATGTCGACGTCGTACCGCCGGGCGACCTCGGCGCGTGGGACGGGGACCCGTTCGTGCCCCGGGTGGCCGGGGACCTCGTGCACGGGCGCGGGGCGTGTGACATGAAGGCCGGGCTCGCGGCGCACCTCGCCGCGCTGGCCGCGATACGGACGTCCGGGACACGCCTGCGCGGCCGGGTCGCCGCGCACTTCGTCGTCGGTGAGGAGGACGGCGGACTCGGCGCCTTCGGCACCCTGCGGCGCGGGCACCGCGGCGACGCGTGTGTGATCGCCGAGCCGACCGCCGGCACTCTGATCACCGCCAACGCGGGCGCGCTGACGTTCCGCATCGCCGTGCCCGGCAGGGCGGCGCACGGCAGCGCCCGGGAGCGGGGAGTCAGCGCCGTGGACGCGTACCTGCCGCTGCACCGGGCGCTGGCCGCGCTGGAGACCGAACGGAACCGGGACCCGGACCCGCTGCTCGCCGAGTACCCGATCCCGTACGGGCTGTCCGTGGGGATGCTGCGGGCCGGGGACTGGGCGAGCAGCGTGCCCGATCTGCTGGTCGCGGAGGGCCGGTTCGGCGTGCGGCTCGGCGAGGAACCGGAACGGGCGCGCGCCGCGCTGGAGCGGTGCGTGGCCGAGGCGTGTGCCGCCGATCCCTGGCTGCGCGACCATCCGGCGACGGTGAGCTGGCCGGGCGGACAGTTCGCGAGCGGCCGGCTGCCCGAGGGGCACGCCTTCGCGGACGTGGTCCAGGCGGCGTCCGCGGACGCGGCGGGCGGCGGCCCGCAACCGAGGGTGCGCGGGGCCACGTACGGCAGCGACCTGCGGCACTACACCGGTGCCGGCATTCCCACGCTGCAGTACGGCCCCGGAGACATCGCGGTCGCCCACAGCGCGCGCGAGCACGTCTCCCTGCGGGAGACCGTGCGGGCGGCGCGGACGATGGTGCTGACGGTACTGCGGACCGTCGGCACGAAGTGAGGGGTGAGCGGATCACAGTACGGCGTGGAGCGAGGGGTGAGCGGATCGCCTCCCACGTGCCGGGGCGAGGGGTGAGCGGATCGCCTCCCACGTGCCGGGGCGAGGGGTGAGCGGATCGCCCCCACGGCCGGGAGTGAGGGGCGGATCACCGCCGGAGTTCCGCGCGGGGAACTGACCCCGGCACCCCCCTCGTGGGAGACTCGGGCCCGTGATCATCGAACGTGCGTACGCACACGCGGGCTCGTACGACCCGGGGGAGTGGCCCTGGTCGGTCCCCTGCGTACGCGAACTCCTGGACGCCGGACTCCGCTTCACCGCGCCGGTGACCTTCGTCGTCGGTGAGAACGGATCGGGCAAGTCCACCCTGGTCGAGGCCCTCGCCGAGGGCTTCGGCCTGGACCCCTGGGGCGGCTCCCACGAGTGGCGTTACGCGAGCCACCGCGCCAAGTCCGTCCTCGGCGAGCATGTCCGCTTCGACGCGGCGCCCGGAGGCCGCCGGATGCTCACCTCCTGGTCCGCCCGGCAGGGCTTCTTCCTGCGCGCCGAGACGGCCCTCGACGCCCTCGGCCGGGAGGGCCTCGACCCTGACGGGCGCAGTCACGGCGAGGGCTTCCTCGCGGCGTTCCGCGGTAAGTTCCTCCGCCCGGGCCTGTACGTCCTGGACGAGCCGGAAGCGGCCCTGTCCTTCTCCTCCTGCCTCGAACTGCTCGGCCACATCGACCAGTTGACGGCCTCCGGGGCGCAGGTCATCTGCGCCACCCACTCCCCGCTGCTGACCGCGCTGCCCGGCGCGGACATCGTCGAGGTCGGCGACCACGGCATGCGCCGCACCCCCTGGCAGGACCTCGCCCTGGTCGACCACTGGCGCCGCTACCTCGCCGACCCCGGGACGTATCTGCGGCACGTACTGGAATGACGCCCGCACGGGCGGGTTCCCCGCTTTCTGTTATCCGGCCCGGAGCGGTGGCTCTCCTCTCGTGACAGGCCAGGGCAGTACGACCAGGACCGAGAAGGAGCGTGGACGAGCGTGGCAGCGAACAGCGGACCCGGCAGGGAGACGGTCGAGGCGGCACAGCGCGGCGACATGCGCGCACAGGACGAACTCGTCTCCGCGCACCTCCCGTTGGTCTACAACATCGTGGGCCGGGCGCTGAACGGGCACCCGGACGTCGACGACGTGGTGCAGGAGACCATGCTCCGCGCCCTCGCCGCGCTGACCTCGCTGAAGGATCCGGGCGGATTCCGCTCCTGGCTGGTCGCCATCACCATGAACCAGCTCCGCCACCACTGGCGCGATCACCGTACGGCTCCGGCCAGTTCGGCGCTGCACGACGCATACGACGTCGCCGACCCGGGCGCCGACTTCGTGGACCTGACGATCGTCCGGCTCGGCCTGGAGGGCCAGCGGCGTGAGGCCGCCGAGGCCACCCGCTGGCTGGACCCCGACGACCAGGCGCTGCTGTCGCTGTGGTGGCTGGAGGCGGCGGGCGAGCTGACGCGGGCGGAGGTGGCGGCCGCGCTGGAGCTGTCACCGCAGCACACGGCGGTGCGGGTGCAGCGGATGAAGGCGCAGCTGGAGACGGCCCGGCTGGTGGTGCGGGCACTGGCCGCCCACCCGCGCTGCGTCCTCCTCGACGACGTGGTCGCGCCCTGGGACGCGGTCCCCTCCGCGCTGTGGCGCAAGCGCATCGCCCGCCACGTCCGCGACTGCACGGTCTGCGCGGGCTTCGAGTCGGGACTGGTCCCGGCGGAGGGCCTGCTGGTCGGCCTGGGCCTGGTCCCGGTGGGCGCGAGCCTGCTCGCCGCGTCCGCCCTGTTCACCGTCTTCGGTGCCGGAACGGCGGACGCGGCGCCGGTCGCCTTCACCGGGGAGCCGGCGGG
>NZ_NEUB01000693.1 GCF_002910825.1 Streptomyces sp. SM1
TCAGAACCAACACAGTGGACGCGAGCAACTGAGGACAAGCCCTCGGCCTATTAGTACCGGTCAACTCCACACCTTACGGTGCTTCCATATCCGGCCTATCAACCCAGTCGTCTACTGGGAGCCTTACCCTCTCTAGGAGGTGGGAGTCCTCATCTCGAAGCAGGCTTCCCGCTTAGATGCTTTCAGCGGTTATCCCTCCCGAACGTAGCCAACCAGCCATGCCCTTGGCAGGACAACTGGCACACCAGAGGTTCGTCCGTCCCGGTCCTCTCGTACTAGGGACAGCCCTTCTCAAGACTCCTACGCGCACAGCGGATAGGGACCGAACTGTCTCACGACGTTCTAAACCCAGCTCGCGTACCGCTTTAATGGGCGAACAGCCCAACCCTTGGGACCGACTCCAGCCCCAGGATGCGACGAGCCGACATCGAGGTGCCAAACCATCCCGTCGATATGGACTCTTGGGGAAGATCAGCCTGTTATCCCCGGGGTACCTTTTATCCGTTGAGCGACGGCGCTTCCACAAGCCACCGCCGGATCACTAGTCCCGACTTTCGTCCCTGCTCGACCCGTCGGTCTCACAGTCAAGCTCCCTTGTGCACTTACACTCAACACCTGATTACCAACCAGGCTGAGGGAACCTTTGGGCGCCTCCGTTACTCTTTAGGAGGCAACCGCCCCAGTTAAACTACCCATCAGACACTGTCCCTGATCCGGATCACGGACCCAGGTTAGACATCCAGCACGACCAGACTGGTATTTCAACGACGACTCCCCCTGAACTGGCGTCCAGAGTTCACAGTCTCCCAGCTATCCTACACAAGCCGAACCGAACACCAATATCAAACTGTAGTAAAGGTCCCGGGGTCTTTCCGTCCTGCTGCGCGAAACGAGCATCTTTACTCGTAGTGCAATTTCACCGGGCCTATGGTTGAGACAGTCGAGAAGTCGTTACGCCATTCGTGCAGGTCGGAACTTACCCGACAAGGAATTTCGCTACCTTAGGATGGTTATAGTTACCACCGCCGTTTACTGGCGCTTAAGTTCTCAGCTTCGCCACCCCGAAGAGTGACTAACCGGTCCCCTTAACGTTCCAGCACCGGGCAGGCGTCAGTCCGTATACATCGCCTTACGGCTTCGCACGGACCTGTGTTTTTAGTAAACAGTCGCTTCTCGCTGGTCTCTGCGGCCACCCCCAGCTCGAGGAGCAAGTCCTCTCACCAGTGATGGCCCCCCTTCTCCCGAAGTTACGGGGGCATTTTGCCGAGTTCCTTAACCATAGTTCACCCGAACGCCTCGGTATTCTCTACCTGACCACCTGAGTCGGTTTAGGGTACGGGCCGCCATAAAACTCGCTAGAGGCTTTTCTCGACAGCATAGGATCATCCACTTCACCACAATCGGCTCGGCATCAGGTCTCAGCCTTAATGAACGGCGGATTTACCTACCGTCCGGCCTACACCCTTACCCCGGGACAACCACCGCCCGGGATGGACTACCTTCCTGCGTCACCCCATCACTCACCTACTACCAGCTCGGGTCACCGGCTCCACCACTCCGACCTCGTCCGAAGACTCAGCCGGCGGCTTCACGGGCTTAGCATCACTGGATTCGATGTTTGACGCTTCACAGCGGGTACCGGAATATCAACCGGTTATCCATCGACTACGCCTGTCGGCCTCGCCTTAGGTCCCGACTTACCCTGGGCAGATCAGCTTGACCCAGGAACCCTTAGTCAATCGGCGCAAACGTTTCTCACGTTTGTATCGCTACTCATGCCTGCATTCTCACTCGTGAACCGTCCACAACTCGCTTCCGCGGCTGCTTCACCCGGCACACGACGCTCCCCTACCCATCACAGCCGGCGTTGGCCGTATATGCTGCAATGACACGACTTCGGCGGTACGCTTGAGCCCCGCTACATTGTCGGCGCGGAATCACTAGACCAGTGAGCTATTACGCACTCTTTCAAGGGTGGCTGCTTCTAAGCCAACCTCCTGGTTGTCTGTGCGACTCCACATCCTTTCCCACTTAGCGTACGCTTAGGGGCCTTAGTCGATGCTCTGGGCTGTTTCCCTCTCGACCATGGAGCTTATCCCCCACAGTCTCACTGCCGCGCTCTCACTTACCGGCATTCGGAGTTTGGCTAAGGTCAGTAACCCGGTAGGGCCCATCGCCTATCCAGTGCTCTACCTCCGGCAAGAAACACACGACGCTGCACCTAAATGCATTTCGGGGAGAACCAGCTATCACGGAGTTTGATTGGCCTTTCACCCCTAACCACAGGTCATCCCCCAGGTTTTCAACCCTGGTGGGTTCGGTCCTCCACGAAGTCTTACCTCCGCTTCAACCTGCCCATGGCTAGATCACTCCGCTTCGGGTCTTGAGCGTGCTACTGAAACGCCCTATTAGGACTCGCTTTCGCTACGGCTTCCCCACTCGGGTTAACCTCGCAACACACCGCAAACTCGCAGGCTCATTCTTCAAAAGGCACGCAGTCACGACGTTGAGTGCAAGCACTCAACGCGACGCTCCCACGGCTTGTAGGCACACGGTTTCAGGTACTATTTCACTCCGCTCCCGCGGTACTTTTCACCATTCCCTCACGGTACTATCCGCTATCGGTCACCAGGGAATATTTAGGCTTAGCGGGTGGTCCCGCCAGATTCACACGGGATTTCTCGGGCCCCGTGCTACTTGGGTGTCTCTCAAACGAGCCGCTGATGTTTCGACTACGGGGGTCTTACCCTCTACGCCGGACCTTTCGCATGTCCTTCGCCTACATCAACGGTTTCTGACTCGTCGACCAGCCGGCAGACTGGTCAAGAGAGATCCCACAACCCCGTATGCGCAACCCCTGCCGGGTCTCACACGCATACGGTTTGGCCTCATCCGGTTTCGCTCGCCACTACTCCCGGAATCACGGTTGTTTTCTCTTCCTGCGGGTACTGAGATGTTTCACTTCCCCGCGTTCCCTCCACTTGCCCTATGTGTTCAGGCAAGGGTGACAGCCCATGACGACTGCCGGGTTTCCCCATTCGGAAACCCCCGGATCAAAGCCTGGTTGACGGCTCCCCGGGGACTATCGTGGCCTCCCACGTCCTTCATCGGTTCCTGGTGCCAAGGCATCCACCGTGCGCCCTTAAAAACTTGGCCACAGATGCTCGCGTCCACTGTGCAGTTCTCAAACAACGACCAACCACCCATCACCCTGCCCTCACAGGCAAGTTCACTGGGGCCGGCGACTGAAGACAGACCTTGCGGCCGTACCTTCAGACACCCAACAGCGTGCCCGGCCCCGCCCCGTCCGGTGATCGTGCGTTCCACGCTCCGAAGAGCAGTACTTGCAGCCACCGGCCCGAGAAACAGGACCGAATAGTCAACGTTCCACCCATGAGCAACCAGCACCGGACGTTCGCCGATGAACTGGCCCCTGGACTGCCGAAGCAGCCTAGAAGTGCTCCTTAGAAAGGAGGTGATCCAGCCGCACCTTCCGGTACGGCTACCTTGTTACGACTTCGTCCCAATCGCCAGTCCCACCTTCGACAGCTCCCTCCCACAAGGGGTTGGGCCACCGGCTTCGGGTGTTACCGACTTTCGTGACGTGACGGGCGGTGTGTACAAGGCCCGGGAACGTATTCACCGCAGCAATGCTGATCTGCGATTACTAGCGACTCCGACTTCATGGGGTCGAGTTGCAGACCCCAATCCGAACTGAGACCGGCTTTTTGAGATTCGCTCCACCTCGCGGTATCGCAGCTCATTGTACCGGCCATTGTAGCACGTGTGCAGCCCAAGACATAAGGGGCATGATGACTTGACGTCGTCCCCACCTTCCTCCGAGTTGACCCCGGCGGTCTCCCGTGAGTCCCCAACACCCCGAAGGGCTTGCTGGCAACACGGGACAAGGGTTGCGCTCGTTGCGGGACTTAACCCAACATCTCACGACACGAGCTGACGACAGCCATGCACCACCTGTACACCGACCACAAGGGGGGCACTATCTCTAATGCTTTCCGGTGTATGTCAAGCCTTGGTAAGGTTCTTCGCGTTGCGTCGAATTAAGCCACATGCTCCGCCGCTTGTGCGGGCCCCCGTCAATTCCTTTGAGTTTTAGCCTTGCGGCCGTACTCCCCAGGCGGGGCACTTAATGCGTTAGCTGCGGCACGGACGACGTGGAATGTCGCCCACACCTAGTGCCCACCGTTTACGGCGTGGACTACCAGGGTATCTAATCCTGTTCGCTCCCCACGCTTTCGCTCCTCAGCGTCAGTATCGGCCCAGAGATCCGCCTTCGCCACCGGTGTTCCTCCTGATATCTGCGCATTTCACCGCTACACCAGGAATTCCGATCTCCCCTACCGAACTCTAGCCTGCCCGTATCGACTGCAGACCCGGGGTTAAGCCCCGGGCTTTCACAACCGACGTGACAAGCCGCCTACGAGCTCTTTACGCCCAATAATTCCGGACAACGCTCGCGCCCTACGTATTACCGCGGCTGCTGGCACGTAGTTAGCCGGCGCTTCTTCTGCAGGTACCGTCACTTTCGCTTCTTCCCTGCTGAAAGAGGTTTACAACCCGAAGGCCGTCATCCCTCACGCGGCGTCGCTGCATCAGGCTTTCGCCCATTGTGCAATATTCCCCACTGCTGCCTCCCGTAGGAGTCTGGGCCGTGTCTCAGTCCCAGTGTGGCCGGTCGCCCTCTCAGGCCGGCTACCCGTCGTCGCCTTGGTGAGCCATTACCTCACCAACAAGCTGATAGGCCGCGGGCTCATCCTGCACCGCCGGAGCTTTCGACCCTCACAGATGCCCGTGAGGGTCAGTATCCGGTATTAGACCCCGTTTCCAGGGCTTGTCCCAGAGTGCAGGGCAGATTGCCCACGTGTTACTCACCCGTTCGCCACTAATCCCCACCGAAGTGGTTCATCGTTCGACTTGCATGTGTTAAGCACGCCGCCAGCGTTCGTCCTGAGCCAGGATCAAACTCTCCGTGAATGTTTACCCGTAATCGGGTGCACACATCACGAGAGCGGAACCACCGGAGGAAT
>NZ_NEUB01000694.1 GCF_002910825.1 Streptomyces sp. SM1
AGCGGCGGAGCATGTGGCTTAATTCGACGCAACGCGAAGAACCTTACCAAGGCTTGACATACACCGGAAAGCATTAGAGATAGTGCCCCCCTTGTGGTCGGTGTACAGGTGGTGCATGGCTGTCGTCAGCTCGTGTCGTGAGATGTTGGGTTAAGTCCCGCAACGAGCGCAACCCTTGTCCCGTGTTGCCAGCAAGCCCTTCGGGGTGTTGGGGACTCACGGGAGACCGCCGGGGTCAACTCGGAGGAAGGTGGGGACGACGTCAAGTCATCATGCCCCTTATGTCTTGGGCTGCACACGTGCTACAATGGCCGGTACAATGAGCTGCGATACCGCGAGGTGGAGCGAATCTCAAAAAGCCGGTCTCAGTTCGGATTGGGGTCTGCAACTCGACCCCATGAAGTCGGAGTCGCTAGTAATCGCAGATCAGCATTGCTGCGGTGAATACGTTCCCGGGCCTTGTACACACCGCCCGTCACGTCACGAAAGTCGGTAACACCCGAAGCCGGTGGCCCAACCCCTTGTGGGAGGGAGCTGTCGAAGGTGGGACTGGCGATTGGGACGAAGTCGTAACAAGGTAGCCGTACCGGAAGGTGCGGCTGGATCACCTCCTTTCTAAGGAGCACTTCTAGGCTGCTTCGGCAGTCCAGGGGCCAGTTCATCGGCGAACGTCCGGTGCTGGTTGCTCATGGGTGGAACGTTGACTATTCGGTCCTGTTTCTCGGGCCGGTGGCTGCAAGTACTGCTCTTCGGAGCGTGGAACGCACGATCACCGGACGGGGCGGGGCCGGGCACGCTGTTGGGTGTCTGAAGGTACGGCCGCAAGGTCTGTCTTCAGTCGCCGGCCCCAGTGAACTTGCCTGTGAGGGCAGGGTGATGGGTGGTTGGTCGTTGTTTGAGAACTGCACAGTGGACGCGAGCATCTGTGGCCAAGTTTTTAAGGGCGCACGGTGGATGCCTTGGCACCAGGAACCGATGAAGGACGTGGGAGGCCACGATAGTCCCCGGGGAGCCGTCAACCAGGCTTTGATCCGGGGGTTTCCGAATGGGGAAACCCGGCAGTCGTCATGGGCTGTCACCCTTGCCTGAACACATAGGGCAAGTGGAGGGAACGCGGGGAAGTGAAACATCTCAGTACCCGCAGGAAGAGAAAACAACCGTGATTCCGGGAGTAGTGGCGAGCGAAACCGGATGAGGCCAAACCGTATGCGTGTGAGACCCGGCAGGGGTTGCGCATACGGGGTTGTGGGATCTCTCTTGACCAGTCTGCCGGCTGGTCGACGAGTCAGAAACCGTTGATGTAGGCGAAGGACATGCGAAAGGTCCGGCGTAGAGGGTAAGACCCCCGTAGTCGAAACATCAGCGGCTCGTTTGAGAGACACCCAAGTAGCACGGGGCCCGAGAAATCCCGTGTGAATCTGGCGGGACCACCCGCTAAGCCTAAATATTCCCTGGTGACCGATAGCGGATAGTACCGTGAGGGAATGGTGAAAAGTACCGCGGGAGCGGAGTGAAATAGTACCTGAAACCGTGTGCCTACAAGCCGTGGGAGCGTCGCGTTGAGTGCTTGCACTCAACGTCGTGACTGCGTGCCTTTTGAAGAATGAGCCTGCGAGTTTGCGGTGTGTTGCGAGGTTAACCCGAGTGGGGAAGCCGTAGCGAAAGCGAGTCCTAATAGGGCGTTTCAGTAGCACGCTCAAGACCCGAAGCGGAGTGATCTAGCCATGGGCAGGTTGAAGCGGAGGTAAGACTTCGTGGAGGACCGAACCCACCAGGGTTGAAAACCTGGGGGATGACCTGTGGTTAGGGGTGAAAGGCCAATCAAACTCCGTGATAGCTGGTTCTCCCCGAAATGCATTTAGGTGCAGCGTCGTGTGTTTCTTGCCGGAGGTAGAGCACTGGATAGGCGATGGGCCCTACCGGGTTACTGACCTTAGCCAAACTCCGAATGCCGGTAAGTGAGAGCGCGGCAGTGAGACTGTGGGGGATAAGCTCCATGGTCGAGAGGGAAACAGCCCAGAGCATCGACTAAGGCCCCTAAGCGTACGCTAAGTGGGAAAGGATGTGGAGTCGCACAGACAACCAGGAGGTTGGCTTAGAAGCAGCCACCCTTGAAAGAGTGCGTAATAGCTCACTGGTCTAGTGATTCCGCGCCGACAATGTAGCGGGGCTCAAGCGTACCGCCGAAGTCGTGTCATTGCAGCATATACGGCCAACGCCGGCTGTGATGGGTAGGGGAGCGTCGTGTGCCGGGTGAAGCAGCCGCGGAAGCGAGTTGTGGACGGTTCACGAGTGAGAATGCAGGCATGAGTAGCGATACAAACGTGAGAAACGTTTGCGCCGATTGACTAAGGGTTCCTGGGTCAAGCTGATCTGCCCAGGGTAAGTCGGGACCTAAGGCGAGGCCGACAGGCGTAGTCGATGGATAACCGGTTGATATTCCGGTACCCGCTGTGAAGCGTCAAACATCGAATCCAGTGATGCTAAGCCCGTGAAGCCGCCGGCTGAGTCTTCGGACGAGGTCGGAGTGGTGGAGCCGGTGACCCGAGCTGGTAGTAGGTGAGTGATGGGGTGACGCAGGAAGGTAGTCCATCCCGGGCGGTGGTTGTCCCGGGGTAAGGGTGTAGGCCGGACGGTAGGTAAATCCGCCGTTCATTAAGGCTGAGACCTGATGCCGAGCCGATTGTGGTGAAGTGGATGATCCTATGCTGTCGAGAAAAGCCTCTAGCGAGTTTTATGGCGGCCCGTACCCTAAACCGACTCAGGTGGTCAGGTAGAGAATACCGAGGCGTTCGGGTGAACTATGGTTAAGGAACTCGGCAAAATGCCCCCGTAACTTCGGGAGAAGGGGGGCCATCACTGGTGAGAGGACTTGCTCCTCGAGCTGGGGGTGGCCGCAGAGACCAGCGAGAAGCGACTGTTTACTAAAAACACAGGTCCGTGCGAAGCCGTAAGGCGATGTATACGGACTGACGCCTGCCCGGTGCTGGAACGTTAAGGGGACCGGTTAGTCACTCTTCGGGGTGGCGAAGCTGAGAACTTAAGCGCCAGTAAACGGCGGTGGTAACTATAACCATCCTAAGGTAGCGAAATTCCTTGTCGGGTAAGTTCCGACCTGCACGAATGGCGTAACGACTTCTCGACTGTCTCAACCATAGGCCCGGTGAAATTGCACTACGAGTAAAGATGCTCGTTTCGCGCAGCAGGACGGAAAGACCCCGGGACCTTTACTACAGTTTGATATTGGTGTTCGGTTCGGCTTGTGTAGGATAGCTGGGAGACTGTGAACTCTGGACGCCAGTTCAGGGGGAGTCGTCGTTGAAATACCAGTCTGGTCGTGCTGGATGTCTAACCTGGGTCCGTGATCCGGATCAGGGACAGTGTCTGATGGGTAGTTTAACTGGGGCGGTTGCCTCCTAAAGAGTAACGGAGGCGCCCAAAGGTTCCCTCAGCCTGGTTGGTAATCAGGTGTTGAGTGTAAGTGCACAAGGGAGCTTGACTGTGAGACCGACGGGTCGAGCAGGGACGAAAGTCGGGACTAGTGATCCGGCGGTGGCTTGTGGAAGCGCCGTCGCTCAACGGATAAAAGGTACCCCGGGGATAACAGGCTGATCTTCCCCAAGAGTCCATATCGACGGGATGGTTTGGCACCTCGATGTCGGCTCGTCGCATCCTGGGGCTGGAGTCGGTCCCAAGGGTTGGGCTGTTCGCCCATTAAAGCGGTACGCGAGCTGGGTTTAGAACGTCGTGAGACAGTTCGGTCCCTATCCGCTGTGCGCGTAGGAGTCTTGAGAAGGGCTGTCCCTAGTACGAGAGGACCGGGACGGACGAACCTCTGGTGTGCCAGTTGTCCTGCCAAGGGCATGGCTGGTTGGCTACGTTCGGGAGGGATAACCGCTGAAAGCATCTAAGCGGGAAGCCTGCTTCGAGATGAGGACTCCCACCTCCTAGAGAGGGTAAGGCTCCCAGTAGACGACTGGGTTGATAGGCCGGATATGGAAGCACCGTAAGGTGTGGAGTTGACCGGTACTAATAGGCCGAGGGCTTGTCCTCAGTTGCTCGCGTCCACTGTGTTGGTTCTGAAACCACGAACAGCCCCATGCCCGGTCACGGTGTGGTGCGTTTGAACGGTTTCATAGTGTTTCGGTGGTCATAGCGTAGGGGGAACGCCCGGTTACATTCCGAACCCGGAAGCTAAGCCTTACAGCGCCGATGGTACTGCAGGGGGGACCCTGTGGGAGAGTAGGACGCCGCCGAACTCCTTTTAGAGCTCTGGCTCTTGGGCATACCGCCCGAGGGTCAGAGCTTTTTTGCGTTGAGGTAGGGTCGGGGAGCACCGTCGACACATTTCCCACAGGAGGATCCCGGGTGGAGGTCCAGGAGACGCGGGTGCAGACAGACCGCGTCCTCACCATCCCGAACATGCTCAGCATGGCACGGCTCGTTGGCGTGCCCCTTTTCCTGTGGCTCATCCTCAGGCCGGAGTTCGGGGGTCCGAAGAGCGACGGGTGGGCGCTCCTGGTGCTGGCCTTCAGCGGAGTCAGCGACTACCTGGACGGCAAGCTCGCACGGCGATGGAACCAGGTCAGCAGTCTCGGCCGGCTGCTCGATCCGGCCGCCGACCGCCTCTACATCCTCTCCACCCTCGTCGGTCTCACCTGGCGCGAGATCCTGCCGCTCTGGCTGACCGCCATACTGCTGGCCCGTGAGCTCGTTCTCCTGGTGATGGTAGGCATCCTTCGCCGGCACGGCTATCCGCCGCCGCAGGTGAACTTCCTGGGGAAGGCCGCCACCTTCAACCTGATGTACGCGTTCCCACTGCTCCTGCTCAGTGACGGAACTGGCTGGATCTCGTCACTCGCCGCTATTTTCGGCTGGGCGTTCGCCGGATGGGGTACAACCCTGTATTGGTGGGCAGGAGTGCTTTACGTGGTCCAAGTCCGCCGTCTGGTTCGTGCGGACGCTGTGGCCGATAGAGCTCGCTGATTCGTACGTGCATCGTGGCGCGAGGGCCCGTACCGTAAGAGTGCCGGCCGATCCTGGCGAGTGAAGTCGGTCAGACCGTCGTCTCTTCGAGGAGGACGCTTCCGACATGAAGGCCGTCGTGATGGCCGGAGGCGAAGGCACCCGCCTTCGCCCCATGACCTCAAGCATGCCCAAGCCGCTCCTGCCGGTGGCCAACCGGCCGATCATGGAGCATGTTCTGCGGCTGCTCAAAAGGCATGGGCTCAACGAAACCGTTGTGACTGTCCAGTTCCTTGCGTCGCTCGTCAAGAACTACTTCGGTGACGGCGAAGAGCTCGGAATGGAGCTCACCTATGCCAACGAGGAGAAGCCCCTCGGTACCGCCGGGAGCGTCAAGAACGCGGAGGAGGCGCTGAAGGACGACGCCTTTCTCGTCATCTCCGGCGATGCCCTCACCGACTTCGATCTCACCGAGCTGATCAATTTCCACAAGGAAAAGGGCGCCCTGGTCACGGTCTGCCTGACCCGCGTACCCAATCCGCTGGAATTCGGCATCACCATCGTGGACGAGGAAGGCAAGGTCGAGCGCTTCCTCGAGAAGCCGACCTGGGGACAGGTCTTCTCCGACACGGTGAACACCGGCATCTACGTCATGGAGCCAGAGGTCTTCGACTACGTCGAGGCCGACGTCCCCGTCGACTGGTCCGGTGACGTCTTCCCGCAGCTGATGAAGGAGGGCAAGCCCGTCTACGGCTATGTCGCCGAGGGCTACTGGGAGGACGTCGGCACACACGAGAGCTATGTGAAGGCGCAGGCCGACGTCCTGGAGGGCAAGGTCGACGTCGACATCGACGGCTTCGAGATCTCCCCCGGAGTGTGGGTCGCCGAGGGCGCCGAGGTGCACCCCGACGCCGTCCTGCGCGGGCCGCTGTACATCGGCGACTACGCCAAGGTCGAATCCGGCGCGGAGATTCGCGAGCACACCGTCGTCGGGTCCAACGTCGTGGTGAAGAGCGGCGCCTTCCTGCACAAGGCCGTCGTGCACGACAACGTGTACGTCGGTCCGCACAGCAACCTGCGGGGCTGTGTCGTCGGCAAGAACACCGACATCATGCGGGCCGCGCGGATCGAGGACGGCGCCGTCATCGGAGACGAGTGCCTGATCGGTGAAGAATCGATCGTCCAGGGCAATGTGCGGGTCTACCCGTTCAAGACCATCGAGGCCGGTGCGTTCGTCAACACCTCGGTCATCTGGGAGTCCAGGGGCCAGGCCCATCTCTTCGGGGCCCGGGGAGTGTCCGGGATCCTGAACGTCGAGATCACCCCGGAACTCGCGGTCCGGCTGGCCGGCGCCTACGCGACGACGCTCAAGAAGGGCTCGACCGTCACCACGGCCCGCGACCACTCCCGGGGCGCCCGTGCGCTGAAGCGGGCGGTCATCTCCGCGCTGCAGACCAGCGCCATCGACGTACGGGACCTGGAGAACGTGCCGCTGCCCGTGGCGCGGCAGCAGACCGCACGGGGCAGCGCGGGCGGCATCATGATCCGGACCACCCCCGGAGTGCCGGACTCCGTCGACATCATGTTCTTCGACGGGCAGGGCGCCGACCTCTCGCAGGGCAGCCAGCGGAAGCTGGACCGCGTCTTCGCGCGGCAGGAGTACCGGCGTGCCTTCCCCGGGGAGATCGGGGACCTGCACTTCCCGGCGAGCGTCTTCGACTCGTACACGGGGTCGCTGCTGCGCAACGTCGACATCACCGGGATCGCGGAATCCGGGCTCAAGGTGGTCGTGGACGCGTCCAACGGCAGCGCCGGGCTGGTGCTGCCGAGCCTGCTCGGCAAGCTGGGTGTCGACTCGCTGACCATCAACCCCGGGCTCGACGAGTCCAGGCCGACCGAGACGGCCGACATCCGGCGCTCGGGCCTGGTCCGGCTCGGCGAGATCGTCGCGTCCTCGGGAGCGGCTTTCGGCGTACGGTTCGATCCCGTCGGCGAGCGGCTGTCCCTGGTCGACGAGAAGGGGCGGATCGTCGAGGACGACCGGGCGCTGCTCGTGATGCTCGACCTCATCGCCTCCGAGCGGCGCAGTGGCCGGGTCGCGCTGCCGGTGACCACCACGAGGATCGCCGAGCAGGTGGCGGCGTATCACGGCACGCAGGTCGAGTGGACGACCACCTCGCCCGACGACCTCACGCGTGTCGGCGGAGAAGAGGGGACCATCTTCGGCGGTGACGGCAAGGGCGGCTTCATCGTCCCGGAGTTCAGCAGTGTCTACGACGGGACGGCGGCGTTCGTACGGCTCATCGGGCTGGTCGCCCGCACCCAGCTCACGCTCAGCCAGATCGACGCGCGCATTCCGCGGGCGCACGTGCTGAAGCGGGATCTGGCGACCCCGTGGGCGGTCAAGGGCCTGGTGATGCGGCGGGTCGTCGAGGCGGCCGGAGACCGCTCCGTGGACACCACGGACGGTGTGCGCGTGGTGGAGGCCGACGGCCGCTGGGTGATGGTGCTGCCCGACCCGGCCGAGGCGGTCACCCATCTGTGGGCCGAGGGCCCCGACGACGCCTCCGCACAGGCCCTCCTCGACGAGTGGTCGGCGGTCGTGGACAGCGCGGGAAGGTAGGCCGACAGCAGCCCGGAGACAGACCGGGCGGCAGCGGGTGTGCGTGCCGGACAGTGCCCCCACGGGGCCTGTCCGGCACGTCGGCAGGGCCGTTTCGGAGGTAGTGGCCGCGTCGTGCGACGATGTGCGGCATGCCGCAGCCACCCCCCGTTCGGAGCACACCCGCGCGGCCCGCGCGCCCGGACGCCTCCATGTCGTTGATCACCAACGTCATGGACCACAGCCTCGACGACGGCTATGCCGAGGCCGCCGCTCGGAAGAAGTCCGACGGGGACGGCGGCATGCCGAAGACCCTCCGGGCGAAACTCGGTCTCGCCGGCGGACTCGTGCTGGCCGCGCTGATCGTCACGGTCGGTGCCGCGCAGGCCCGCGTCGAGGCTCCCGTCGTCGCCAAGGAGCGCGAGGAGCTGATCGACCGCATCGATCAGGAGACCGACGCCGCGGACAGGCTCGAGAACTCCGTCGACGAGTTGCGCGCGGACGTGAGCGCACGGCAGCGCGAAGCGCTCCGGGACAGCGGTGAAGGCGACCGGTCCACGCTGGTGGGCATCCTGTCCGGCGCCACCGCGGTCCACGGTCCCGGCCTGCGACTGGTGGTGGACGACGCCGAGGACGCCGGCGGGGGCGGCGACGGCGATGCCCGGTCCGCCTCCGGGTTCTCCGACACCGGGCGGGTCCGCGACCGCGACATGCAGCGCGTGGTCAACGGTCTGTGGGAGTCCGGTGCCGAGGCCGTCTCCATCAACGGCCAGCGACTGACCGCCCTGTCGGCGATCAGGGCCGCGGGAGACGCGATACTGGTCGACAACAAACCGCTGGTGCCGCCGTACACGGTGCTCGCGGTGGGGGACGGCGGGCCGATGAGCGACCGGTTCCAGAACAGCGCGGACGGCTTGTATCTGCATGCCCTGCAGGAGAACTACGGCATCCGGACGGCCATCTCCACGGAGGACGACGTCCGGCTGCCCGCCGCACCGACCGTGATCGTACGTACCGCACAGCCGATAACCGAGAAGGGCACATCGTGATCGCCGTACTGGGCCTCGTCGTGGGAGTCTTGGCCGGACTGCTGGTCCGGCCCGAGGTTCCGGCGGTCGTCGAGCCGTATCTGCCGATCGCCGTCGTCGCGGCGCTCGACGCCGTGTTCGGAGGGCTCCGTGCCATGCTCGACGGGATCTTCGACGACAAGGTCTTCGTGGTCTCGTTCCTGTCGAACGTCGTCGTCGCCGCGCTGATCGTGTTCCTCGGTGACGAGCTCGGCGTGGGCGCCCAGCTGTCCACCGGAGTCGTGGTCGTCCTCGGCATCCGCATCTTCTCCAACGCCGCGGCGATCCGCCGCCACGTGTTCCGGGCGTGAGGCCGATGAACGAGCACGAGCACGACGCGTCCACCCGCCCGGCGGTGTCCCGGCCCAGGACCGCTCCCGAGGACCCGCCCCCTGCCGGTCTGCGCAGGGAGCTGCCCGCGGAGGTACCCGCGGCCGCGCGGGAGGACGTTCCGCAGGAGGAGCCTGCCGGGCCCGTGCTGACCGGGCGGCAGCGGCTGGTGCAGGGGCTGTGGCCGCCGCGGCTGACCCGGGCCCAACTCATCGTCGCCATGCTGCTGTTCGGGCTCGGCTTCGGTTTGGCCGTCCAGGTGGCCTCCCACGGCGAGGGCGACAGCGCGCTGCGCGGGGCCCGGCAGGAAGATCTCGTGCGCATCCTCGATGAACTCGATGACCGCACGGAACGTCTTGAAGACGAGAAGCGGGGTCTGGAGAAGCAGCGCGACGAGCTGGAGAACAGCTCCGACCAGGCCGAGGAGGCACGGAAGCAGACGATCGAGAAGGAACGGCAACTCGGTGTCCTTGCGGGCACCGTGGCCGCGCAGGGACCCGGCATCACGATGGCCATCGAGGACACGAACGGAACGGTCGAGGCGAACATGCTGCTGGACGCCATCCAGGAACTGCGCGCGGCCGGTGCCGAGGCGATCCAGGTGAACGGTGTGCGGGTGGTCGCGGGCACCTATCTGACGGATTCCGGCAACGGTGTCGATGTGGACGGGAACAAGATCACCGCACCGTATCGTTTCAAGGTCATCGGCAAACCGCAGGACCTCGAACCGGCGCTCCACATCCCCGGAGGCGTGGTGCAGACTCTCGAGAAGGAACAGGCCACCGTTACCGTGGAGCGGTCCACCAAGATCGTTGTGGATGCCTTGCGGGCTGCGGAGCGGCCTGACTACGCTCGGTCGTCCTCCCGGTGAACCGGGGGTGCATGGGGCCCGTCCGGCGAGGGCATGAGGTTGCGGGGGGTCGGCGCACCGAATGGGTGGTGCGTGGTGGAAACTGTCTGGCGGAGGCGGACGTTGTGAAGATGTCCGGGTCGGCCAATGTGTTCAGTCAGGGTTCGTCCTGCCCCACGGGCGGGTCTGTTTCGGTCAAGGGGAATCGCCCGTGAAGTTGTTTGGGAAGTTGTTCGGCAAGAGCGCGCGGCGAGGGGACGGCGACAACGCGACCGCTCGCCATCGCGCACAGCCTGACGCGGAAGGTCAGCGTCCGCTGTTCCGGGACCAGGTGGGTCAGGGCGCGCCGTCCGTTGACCCCGCACAGCCGGGCGGCATAGGTTTCGGGCAACCGTCGACCTCAGGTACGGGTGGTGGGTACTCCGACCCGTACGCGTCCCAAGCCCCAGGCGGGCAGCCGCGGCAGGAGGATCCGTCCATGTCGGCCCTGGTGTGTACGAGGTGCGGTAACCGCAACGCGGAGAACAGCCGCTTCTGCTCCAACTGCGGTGCGCCGCTGAAGCCCGGAGTGGCACCGGAGCGCCCCTCCGAGACGACGTCCACGATCTCGATCTCCGGTCTCGAGGCCTACGACGCCGAGGTCACCGGCCAGACGGCGATGCCGACGCTCTCTCCCGAGGCGCAGGCGGCCGTCGACGCGCTTCCGGTGGGGTCGGCGCTCCTGGTCGTGCGCCGCGGGCCGAACTCGGGCAGCCGTTTCCTGCTGGACGGCGACCTGACCACGGCCGGGCGTCACCCGCAGAGCGACATCTTCCTGGACGACGTCACGGTCTCCCGCCGGCACGTGGAGTTCCGCAGGGGCCCGGACGGATCGTTCACGGTGGCCGACGTCGGCAGCCTGAACGGCACGTACGTCAACCGGGAGCGCATCGACCAGATCGCCGTGTCCAACGGTGACGAGGTGCAGATCGGCAAGTACCGGCTGGTCTTCTACGCGAGCCAGCGGGGCTACTGACGGCCCCGGTTCCGGCCGGAGGACCCCAGGGAAGGTCCATGCTTCAGACACCGAGCGGCGGTGCCGGCAACGGCGCCGCCGCCGCTGACACCGGACCGATGAGCATCGGCGCGGTGCTGAGCGTGCTGCGTGAGGAGTTCCCCGAGGTCACCATCTCCAAGATCCGCTTCCTGGAGTCGGAGGGGCTGATCGAGCCGCAGCGGACGCCCTCCGGATACCGCAAGTTCAGCGTGGGGGACGTCGAGCGCCTCGGCCATGTGCTGAGGATGCAGCGGGACCACTACCTGCCGCTCAAGGTGATCCGGGAGCACCTGGCGGCCATGGAGCGTGGCGAGGCGGTCCAGCTGCCGGTGCTGAGCCGCCCGGGTGACGGTGAGGCCGCTCGCGAGACCGCCGCCGACGCCCCCGCGCCGGCCCGTATCGGGCGGCGTCAGCTGCTCGCCGCCGCCGGCGTCGGTGAACGAGAGCTCGCCGAGTGGGAGTCGTACGGTCTGCTCACCCAGGTGGAGGACGGGGTGTACGACGCCGAGGCGGTGACCCTCGCAGGGCTCATCACCGAGCTGGGGCGGTTCGGGATCGAGCCACGTCATCTCAGGGTGATGAAGGCCGCCGCCGACCGCGAGGCGGGCCTGGTGGACCAGGTCGTCGCCCCGCTGCGGCGCCACCGGAACCCGCAGACCCGGGCACACGCGGAGGCCCGCACCAAGGAGCTGGCCGGTCTCGCGGTGAAGCTGCACGCGGCGCTGGTGCAGTCCGCGCTCGGGGTGCGGCTGTCCTGAGCGGCGGGCCCACGGGGTCGGATCGGCCACCTGATCCCTGCCCGACTACCCAAACGTCCCGGGCACGGCCTAGGGTTGCTGTGTGAACGAGCTCGATGTCGTAGGTGTCCGGGTCGAGATGCCCTCCAACCAACCGATCGTGCTGTTGCGTGAAGTGGGCGGCGACCGCTACCTCCCCATCTGGATCGGACCGGGGGAGGCGACGGCCATCGCCTTCGCCCAGCAGGGCATGGCACCGGCACGGCCGCTGACCCACGACCTGTTCAAGGACGTGCTGGAAGCCGTCGGACAGGAGCTCACGGAAGTGCGCATCACCGACCTGCGCGAGGGTGTCTTCTACGCGGAGCTGGTCTTCGCCAGCGGGGTAGAGGTGAGTGCCCGTCCCTCCGACGCCATAGCGCTGGCACTGCGCACGGGCACGCCGATCTACGGCAGCGACACGGTGCTCGACGACGCGGGGATCGCCATCCCGGACGAGCAGGAGGACGAGGTGGAGAAGTTCCGCGAGTTCCTCGACCAGATCTCGCCGGAGGACTTCGGAAGCAGCAACCAGTGAAGGTGGGCGAGCGCCGCCGTGCCGGCCGCCCCCGTCGGGGACCGCTGAGCGGGCATTCGGCCAGCCATTCCCGGGCGTGAGGCACGGTAAACCACTCTTAGGGTGATTATCACTCGGCGTGCCGAGTGTGGCGATCGTTGACGCACCCTTGGTGACTGCCTACCGTCGAGGAGGCAGGTCAAGGACGGAGGTCGGCGTGAGAAGCAGCGGCGACGGTACGGCTGGGGGTGCCCCGGGACGCGGTTTCGGGGTGGGTGGGCCGTATCCTCCCCAGGGCTCCCGGCTCCGCCCGGACGGGGGGTATCCCGTGCACGGCGGGGCGATCGATCACGCCTCGCAGCGGCCGGCGGCCGTGCCGGGTGGCGGAGGAGCGGCCATGGCGTCCGAGGAGGTCGGTTACCGGGGGCCGACGGCCTGCGCCGCGGCCGGTATCACCTACCGGCAGCTCGACTACTGGGCCCGCACGGGACTGGTCGAACCGAGTGTGCGACCGGCCCATGGATCGGGGACACAGCGGCTGTACGGCTTCCGCGACGTCGTCGTCCTGAAGATCGTCAAGCGGTTCCTGGACACCGGAGTGTCCTTGCAGAACATCCGCACCGCCGTACAGCATCTGCGCGAGCGCGGCTTCAGCGACCTGGAGCGCATGACGCTGATGAGCGACGGCGCCACGGTGTACGAGTGCACCTCGCCCGACGAGGTGCACGCCCTGCTCCAGGGCGGCCAGGGCGTCTTCGGTATCGCCGTGGGCGTGGTGTGGCGGGACGTCGAGAGCGCGCTGTCGCAGCTGCACGGGGAGCGCGTCGACACGGGGGAGACCCTGGTCGGACACAACCCGATGGACGAACTGGCGCGGCGGCGGAACCGGGCCGTCTGAGGCCGTCCTGGGGTGCCGGGACGGTGTGAGGCCGTCCGGGGGGGGGCGTGTGAGGCCGTCCTGGGGTGCCGGGCACTCCGCAGCCCTCCGAGGAGGGCATTGTCAGCGGTGTAGGGCAGCATCGGAGTGTGAGGTCCGCGCCCACCATCCTGCATCTCGACATGGATGCCTTCTTCGCCTCGGTGGAGCAGGCGTCCAAGCCGAGCCTGCGCGGGAAGGCCGTGGTGGTGGGCGGGCTGGGACCGCGTGGTGTGGTCGCCACCGCCTCGTACGAGGCCCGGGTCTTCGGAGTCCATTCGGCGATGCCCATGGCCCAGGCCCGGCGGCTCGCGCCGAACGCCGCGTATCTGGTGCCGAGGTTCGCCCTGTACCGGTCGATCAGCGATCAGGTGATGGGACTGCTGCGGTCCCTGTCCCCCCTGGTGGAACCGCTCAGTCTGGACGAGGCCTTCGTGGACCTGGAGGCCGGCGGCACCGCCTGGGACGAGCGGTCCGCCCGCCTGGCCGGGGCGAAGCTCCGCGCGGACATACGGGCGGCCACCGCGCTCACCGGATCGGTGGGGCTGGCCGCCTCCAAGATGCTGGCGAAGATCGCGTCGGAGCGGGCGAAGCCGGACGGACTGGTCCTGATCGAGCCCGGCACCGAGCGGGCGCTGCTGGGACCGCTCTCCGTCCGGACCCTGCCCGGTGTGGGCCCCGCGACCGGTGACCATCTGCGCCGGGCCGGGATACACACGGTCGAGGAGCTCGCGGAGGCGGGGGAGGACGAGCTCGTACGGCTGCTGGGCAAGGCCCACGGGCACGGGCTGTTCGCGATGGCGCTGGCGCGGGACGAGCGCCCCGTGGTGGCCGAGCGGGAGACGAAGTCGGTGTCGGTGGAGGACACGTACGACGTGGACATCCACGACCGCGTGCGGGTCGCCACGGAGGTCCGGCGGCTCGCCGAGCGGTGTGTGCGCAGGCTGCGGGGAGCGGGTCTGTCCGGGCGGACCATCGTGCTCAAGGTGCGGCGGTACGACTTCTCCACCCTCACCCGGTCCGAGACCCTGCGCGGACCCACGGACGATCCGGCGGTGGTGCGGGAGGCCGCGGCGCGGCTGCTGGACTCGGTCGACACCACGGGCGGTGTGCGGCTGCTCGGAGTGGGGGTCAGCGGACTGGCCGACTACACGCAGGAGGACCTGTTCGCGCAGGCGGCGGGCGTCGACGAGGAGGTGTCCGTCCCGGAGGAGCCCGAGGTCTTGTCCGCGACCGCGAGCCGGACGCCTCCCGAGCGCCGCTGGCCCGCGGGACACGACGTGCGGCACACCGCGCACGGTCACGGCTGGGTGCAGGGCAGCGGCCTGGGCCGGGTCACCGTGCGCTTCGAGACCCCCGGCTCGGCGCCGGGCCGGGTGAGGACCTTCCGCACCGACGACCCGGCCCTGGAACCGGCGGATCCGCTGCCGCTGGTGTCGCGGGGACCGGGGGAGGAGGGGGATGCGAGGGCCGGCGGCGGGGCGGTGGCGGAGAGCCGGTGAGCGGGGCGGATCAGACCTGCTTGTCCCGGCCCGCGAGGTCGCCGAAGTCGCGGTCCTGGAGGGGCGGGGGCGCGGCGATGTCCAGGCCGTAGTGGTGGTAGAGCTGGAGTTCCTGCTCGGGGGAGAGGTGGCGGCCCACGCCGAAGTCGGGTGCGTCCTTGATCAGGGTCCGTTCGAACGGCACGTGCAGGGTGCCGTCGATCAGTTCGCTGGGTTCCAGGGGGACGAAGGCGTCCCTGCTGAACAGGCCGGTGCGTATGGCCGCCCACTCCGGTACGCCGGTGGCGTCGTCGAGGTAGATTTCGTCGATCGTGCCGATCCGGGTTCCGTTGCGGTCGAACGCCTTGCGGCCGATCAGGTGGCGCGGATCGATGTCGGTCTGCACGGGCCCTCCACTGGTCGCACACTCATCCGTAAGCACTACAAAACGGCACATTCGGCGGTGCGGCCACTCGAAAACCCGATGGTGTGCTCGCTGGTACGCTGGCAAACGGCCGCTGACCCCGTGCGGGAGAGTCCTCCAGGCACCATCGGAGGCGCCGAAGGAGCAAATCCTCCCCGGAATCTCTCAGGCACACGTACCGCACGGACGAGGTCACTCTGGAAAGCAGGGCGGGTGTCGACGGCTTCCGCTCTCACCGACGGTGAAAACCGGACCGCCCCGGGCGTTCCGGTGAAGCTCTCAGGTTGAGATGACAGAGGGGGAGGCCGTCGGGGCACCTGCGCCGTGGTGCCCCTCGAAGGTCGTCGGACCAGGAGGCCTCCTCAATGACCGCCCCTCGCACTCCGCTCTCCGAGCTCGAACGGGGAATCCCCTTCGAGCAGCGTCACATCGGCCCCGACCACGAGGCCCGGGCCAAGATGCTCGCCCAGGTCGGTTACGGCTCGCTCGACGAGCTGACGGCCGCCGCCGTGCCCGACGTGATCAAGAACGCCGAAGCGCTGGATGTGCCGGACGCGCGGAGCGAGGCCGAGGTGCTGGCCGAGCTGCGTTCGCTGGCCGACCGCAACGAGGTGCTCGGCTCCATGATCGGGCTCGGCTACTACGGCACCTTCACCCCGCCCGTGATCCTGCGCAACGTGATGGAGAACCCCGCCTGGTACACGGCGTACACGCCGTACCAGCCGGAGATCTCCCAGGGCCGGCTCGAGGCGCTGCTGAACTTCCAGACCGTGGTCGCCGAGCTCACCGGTCTGCCGACCTCCGGTGCCTCCCTGCTCGACGAGGGCACCGCCGCCGCCGAGGCGGTGGCGCTGTCGCGGCGCATGGGCAGGAACAAGAAGGGCCTGTTCCTGGTCGACGCCGACGCCCTGCCGCAGACCATCGCGGTGATCGAGACGCGCGCCGAGCCGACCGGAGTCGAGGTCGTCGTCGCCGACCTGAGCGACGGCATCCCCGCCGCGCTCGCCGAGCGCGAGATCAACGGCGTACTGATCCAGTACCCGGGCGCCTCCGGTGCCGTACGCGACATCAAGCCGGTCATCGACCAGGCGCACGGGCTCGGCGCGCTCGTCACCGTCGCCGCCGACCTGCTCGCCCTCACCCTGCTGACGTCGCCCGGTGAGCTGGGCGCGGACATCGCGGTCGGCACCACCCAGCGCTTCGGTGTGCCGATGGGCTTCGGCGGACCGCACGCCGGTTACATGGCCGTGCAGGAGAAGATGGCGCGCAGCCTGCCAGGGCGGCTCGTCGGCGTCTCCGTCGACGCGGACGGGGACAAGGCCTACCGCCTCGCCCTGCAGACCCGTGAGCAGCACATCCGCCGTGAGAAGGCCACCAGCAACATCTGCACCGCGCAGGTGCTGCTCGCCGTCATGGCCGGCATGTACGCGGTCTACCACGGTCCCGAGGGTTTGCGGGTCATCGCCCGGCGCACGCACCGGTACGCCACCGTCCTCGCCGAGGGGCTGCGGGCCGGCGGAGCCGAGATCGTGCACCGGTCCTACTTCGACACGCTGACCGTGCGCGTCGCCGGGCGTGCCGCGGAGGTCGCCGCCGCCGCCCGTGACAACGGCGTCAACCTGCGTCTCGTCGACGCCGACCACGTCTCGGTCGCCTGCGACGAGACCACCACGCGGGCGCAGCTGACCGCCGTCTGGAGCGCGTTCGGCGTCGAGGCGGACATCGCGGCCCTGGACGCGGCGGCGCCGGACACGCTGCCGGACGCCCTGCTGCGCAACGACGAGTACCTGACGCACCCCGTCTTCCAGCAGCACCGCTCCGAGACCGCGATGCTGCGCTACCTGCGCCGCCTCGCCGACCGCGACTACGCGCTGGACCGCGGCATGATCCCGCTGGGCTCCTGCACCATGAAGCTCAACGCGACCACCGAGATGGAGCCGGTCACCTGGCCCGAGTTCGGTCAGCTGCACCCCTTCGTGCCCGCCGGGCAGGCCCAGGGCTATCTCACGCTCATCCGCGAGCTGGAGGAGCGCCTGGCCGAGGTCACCGGTTACGACAAGGTGTCCCTCCAGCCCAACGCCGGCTCCCAGGGCGAGCTGGCCGGACTGCTCGCCGTACGCGGCTACCACCGGGCCAACGGCGACGAGCAGCGCACCATCTGCCTGATCCCGTCCTCCGCGCACGGCACCAACGCGGCGAGCGCCGTGATGGCCGGCATGGAGGTCGTCGTCGTCAGGACGTCCGAGGACGGCGAGGTCGACGTCGACGACCTGCGGGCGAAGATCGCGCAGTACCGCGAGCAGCTGGCGGTGCTGATGATCACGTACCCGTCGACGCACGGGGTGTTCGAGGAGCATGTCGCCGACATCTGCGCCGAGGTGCACGAGGCGGGCGGTCAGGTCTACGTCGACGGCGCCAACCTCAACGCCCTGGTGGGGCTGGCCAAGCCCGGCCACTTCGGCGGCGACGTCTCGCACCTGAATCTGCACAAGACCTTCTGCATCCCGCACGGCGGTGGCGGCCCCGGCGTCGGGCCGGTCGGCGTCCGGGCGCACCTCGCGCCGTACCTGCCGAACCACCCGCTCCAGCCGGAGGCCGGGCCGGAGACCGGCGTCGGCCCCGTCTCGGCGGCCCCGTGGGGGTCGGCGGGCATCCTGCCCATCTCCTGGGCGTACGTCCGGCTCATGGGCGGTGAGGGCCTCAAGCGGGCCACGCAGGTGGCCGTGCTCAGCGCCAACTACATCGCCAAGCGCCTCGAGCCGCACTACCCGGTGCTCTACACCGGCCCCGGCGGGCTGGTCGCGCACGAGTGCATCATCGATCTGCGCCCGCTGACCAGGGCGACCGGCGTCAGCGTGGACGACGTGGCCAAGCGGCTGATCGACTACGGCTTCCACGCGCCGACGATGTCCTTCCCGGTGGCCGGCACGCTGATGATCGAGCCCACCGAGTCCGAGGACCTGGCCGAACTCGACCGGTTCTGCGAGACGATGATCGCGATCCGCGCGGAGATCGAGAAGGTCGGCTCCGGCGAGTGGCCCGCGGACGACAACCCGCTCCGCAACGCCCCGCACACCGCCGCCGCCCTCGGCGGGGAGTGGGACCACGCGTACACCCGGGAGGAGGCCGTCTTCCCGGCCGGCGTGAGCGCCGCCGACAAGTACTGGCCGCCGGTGCGCCGCGTCGACCAGGCCTACGGCGACCGGAACCTGGTCTGCTCCTGCCCGCCGCTGGACGCGTACGAGGACTGACACCCCGGCGAAGGGGCCCGCTCCGGCGCCGGAGCCCTTCGCCGCGCCTCGCGTCCCCGCCGTCGTACGCGCGCGCCTACGCCGGGTACGCGTGTGTCTGTGCCGCCTTGACCGCGGCCCAGACCGGCGCGCCCGGACGGAGATCGAGTTCGGCGGCCGCGACGGTGGTGAGGTCTGCGGCCAGCGACAGCTCACCGGTGAGCTCCGCGCGGATCTGGTCGCCGTGGGTCTCCAGCCCGGCGACCGCGCAGTGCCAGAGGTTGCGGGCGCTGGAGCCGGTGGGCCGGTCCCGGTACAGGGTCACCGCGCCGGGCGGGAACGCCACGAAGGCGGGCCCGGAGAGGTCTTCCGTGGTGCTGACGGCGGGCCCCGCGTCGAGCCGCACCGTGTGGCCCTCGGCCTGCCCGCGGTACAGGTTGAGGCCGACCAACTGAGCGATGTACTCGGTGCGCGGGTGCCGGGCGATGTCGGACGGCGTGCCCTCCTGCACGATCCGGCCGTCCTCGACGACCACGAGACGGCCGGCGAGCACCATGGCGTCCAGCGGGTCGTGGGTGACCAGGACCGCGACGGCCTCGAAGTCGGCCAGATGGCGGCGGAGCCGGGCGCGCACCTCGAGCCGGGT